>NZ_JBTHHU010000054.1:0-34975 GCF_059089585.1 Streptomyces sp. SX-6
TGATGCAGTCCAAGGGGCAGGTCGAGCCGGACGACGAGATGGAGGAGGTGCTGGAGGACGCGGTCGCGTTCGCCGGCGTCTCCAAGTACCCGGCCCGGGTGAAGTGCGCCCTGCTGAGCTGGATGGCATGGAAGGACGCCACTGCCCGGGCCATGGGTGAGAACGCGGTGACAGCAGCCGGATCGCCGAAGCAGCACAGCACCGCCACAGCATGCTCACACAAAACCACAGGGAGAACCGGCCGTGAAGAACACGATCACGAGTCATGACTCGCAGGACACCGGCGCCGGCATCGGAGTCGTGGGAGCCGACGGAAGCGGCCCCACGGTCACCGTCGCACCACGAGCGACGCTCAGTGCGGAGGCCGTGACCGCGGCCCTGCGGAAGGTCACCGACCCGGAGCTGGGCATCGACATCGTCAATCTGGGCTTGGTGTACCGCATGGACATCGACGACAGCGATCTGGTCACCCTCGACATGACGCTCACCAGCGTCACATGCCCGCTGGCTGACCAGATCGAGGACATCATTCGCTCTGCCGTCGACGACGTCGTTCCCAACCTGGTGATCAACTGGGTCTGGTCCCCGCCTTGGGGGGCAGAAAAGATCACCAGCGATGGGCGCCAGCAGTTGCTCGCACTCGGCTTCAAAGTGTGAGGCAACTCCCGTCTCCTCCGTCCATCGTGGCCGTCGTTCCCGGCCGACGGCAGTGCGGGGTGAGCAGCCCGGTCCCGCGATGACCACCGTCGGCCATGGCACAGCCGAACACTGCCGTGGCGCGGCCGGCCCGGACCCGGCCGCGCCCACACCAGCGAGAGGACAGATCAGCGTGGCTTCCACCGGCGTCCCCTCCGCCCCGTCGGGCGAGACTCCCGGCACATGGCCGGACATGCCCGGCGCGCCTCATGAACACGAAATGCAGCAGCGCTACGGCACCCGTGCGCGAGCAGAACTCTTCTACCGCGACCAGATGCTGGATCACCTCAACGCCCGGATGCGCGAGTTCATCGCCCGGCAGGAGATGCTCTTCATCTCCACCTGTGACCAGCTCGGTGAGTGCGACGCGACCTTCCGGGCCGGTCCCCCCGGGTTCGTACTGATCGTGGACGAGCGCCGGCTCGCCTGGCCCGAGTACCGGGGCAACGGGGTGATGGCGAGTTTGGCCAACATGGGGAAGAACCCACACGCCGGGCTGCTGTTCATCGACTTCACCGAGAGCCTGATCGGGTTGCACGTCAACGGCACGACACAGATTCTCACGGACGAGGCGATGCGGCACGGCATTCCCTCGGTACCCGAGGTCACGGTGCCTGGCCAGTTGCCCCAGCAGTGGGTGATGCTCAACGTTGAAGAGGCATACATACATTGCGCCAAGCACATCCCCCGGCTCCGCCGTGTTCCCCGTGAACGCATGTGGGGCACTGACGACACACGCCGCAAAGGCGGGGACTTCTTCGGGGTCAAGGCCGCGCGGGACGTGTCCGGTCGATGACTTCGGAGCTCCTCCGGCGGTAGCGGAGTCGTGACGGAGCCGCGGTAAGCCGCGCAACGGGCCTGCTTTTCCGGCCCGGGTCACCATCACAAGCTCGGACAGAACATGCACGCTGCGCCGGGCATGCATGACCTGCGTGCAAGTGTCATGCGGGTCCCAGGCGTTGTGCATGACGCGGCCCGGTGAAGTGTGGGCGGATCCCGGCCGCGTCGATCGCCTCGTATCCGCTGCCCCGGCCTCACCGCACTGCGGATCGAAGACCTGACGCCGCTCCCCCGGATGCAGCCCCGCCTGCGGCCCCCGCGGGGCGATGCGAAACCTCCCGGACCGATCTCTCCGCCCGTTCCAGTGTGAAGCCAGGCTGCCTCCTGTGCGCCCCCGTCCACTCGCCGCACAGCTCGGCCACAAGGACGGCGGGCTCCTCAGACGAAACAGCGCCGATGCGAATGCCAGACCAAGAGACCGGTTAAGTCACCACATATCAACACCGAATTCGGCACTACGATCAGAAAGGGACGACCTTGGAGAATTCTTCCTCCCCTCGCCCTCACCGTGCCCCCAACTATCATTTGCGTTCCCTGCTGGTGGAGGCCGACTGGACGCAGGAGTCCTTGGCGCGGGCGGTGAACGGGCTGGCGAAAGAGACAGGGTGGCGTAGGACGTATGACCGCACCACGGTCGCACATTGGCTGAGAGGCTCCAGACCTCGGCCGCCGGCGGAACATCTGATCGCGGAGGTCTTCAGCCGCCGACTGGGTCGCGTCATCACGCCGGAACAAGCGGGGCTGGTTGCGACCACACATCCCGGGCTCCCGACCGGGATGGGATTTCCACCCCGCCACGCCCCCTGCGATAGCGTCCCACCGAGTGATGGAGCCGGCCAACGGACCGGAATCCCCAGATCACGACAAGTGCTGCTCTCCACGGGAAAGTCCCTGCCACCCCACCGGGACTCTGCACGGACCACGCCTGCCGGAACGATCACCGGGAGCCGGGTGCCGGAATGCGAGGGGCACAATCCCCCGAATCACACGGCAGGTTACTACCGCCCCTACGGGCCGGACAAGACGCGCATCCCCCCGTGGCGGCCCGGAATGGAGAGCATGACTGACCGGACGGATACGGCAAACGGCACCAAGCACCCTGAAGTAGCCGTGCTCGAGTCAGCGGCACGGTTCTACCGCGTCTCCTACGATGCCCATGGCGGAGAGGGGTTGCAGGGAACACTCTCCGACTTCCTCGCCGGTACCGCGTTGGGCTGGATGGCTTCCGCCCAGCGTGAATCAGTCCGGCGCGAACTTGCCTCCTCTTGCTGCAAGTTGGCATTTTTGCTGGCTCAGATGTGTGCGGATGCCGGACGCCACGGAGCAGCTCACCGGCACTTCACCTCCGCAACTCAACTCGCTGAAGCGGCTGGTGACCAGACGCTACGGGCCATAGTTCTGCGGGCCATGGGCACCCTCGCCCTCTCACAAGGACACCACCGCTCGGCAATGGACTATCTGGAGACCGGTACAGCCGCAGTGGCAAGCGGCCATGGCAGCCGGGCAGTCCGGGCCTACCTCCAGGCGCAACTGGCTGTAGTCCATGCGGCCAACAGGGACTCTGCGGCGGCATTTCAAGCACTCTTGACCGCCGAGCGACTGACCGAGGCCGCTCAGACAAGCGATCCGTTCACTCACTATCCCCCGGCAGCCCTGTCCTACCAAGCAGCGCAGGTCCACGCGCTATTGGGCGAACATGCCAGAGCGGCAGACACTCTGGAGCACTCCCTGACACTGCGGCCACCGCAGGAGCGTCGGGCCATCGCCCTGACACTGGCCCAGCGGGCAGGCTTCCTGGTGACAATGGGACACGTGGACGAAGCGTGCCATGTGTGCCACCAACTCCTGGACGAGTACCCCCATCTCCGCTCCAAGACCGTAGCCCGTGCACTCCGAGATCTACTGCAACGCCTCCAGCCACATACAGATCTGACGGCCGTGCGGCATGTGCTGGAGCGGATTCACCCGGCCTGCTGAGGTCGGCGGCACCAGGGGCGATGTGATCACGATTGCGATTCGCACTCCGGGCCCAAGGCTTCGGGAGCCGAAAGCTTGCCTGCGGGTGGCATGTGAGAGGGAGGGGTGCCCAGCCACGGGCGGGTCCGTCCAGCGCAGTGGCGCTGGACGGGTGGAAGCGCAATGGGACGGGGCACCACACGTCAACGGCGTCAAAGGCCGGGCCAAATAACTCGGTTGGCGATTCGGGCACGTATTTCCCTTACGGACCAGAGGCAGGCGTCGGCAGGTCCCCCACACAACTGGTCGAGGTGGTGCTCAGGCGAGGCGGGTGCCGACGTATTCGGCTAGAACGGCTACTTGGGTGGCCGCGGAAAACCAGCACCATCACTGCTCCCACCACCAGGCGATGTCCGGGTAAGGGGGCGGGGTGAGGTCGTCGGGGTCCCACAGCAGCGGAGTGTCAGTCATAGTGACCTGTGGGGGCTTGAGGAGCGTGGTACCGCCACTGCCGTGGATCTCCAAGTAGCGGGCGCTGGTGACGGTGAAGTGGATGGTGGCAGAGAGCCAAGACGGCAGCTCGGCTGCATAACGGGCGACAGCGGGCCGCGAGTCGGCCAGGAGCCGCTTCTGGAGGCGGAGCGCGAGGCCCACGAGGCGCTCGTACAACTCCAGGGCTTTGATCAGCGCGTCGCCGGGAGACAGTTGATGTTCATCACCCAAGATGGTGAGGATATTGGTCCGTGCCTGGCCTCTGGGAGCCTCTTTGGCGAGGCTGACGAGGTCGTTGAAGATCACGCAGGGGTACAGGACGGCCTTGGTGAAGGCCCGCACGACGGGGTCGAGGTGTTCCTCGGGACTCAGCGCGTAGCCTGCCCCAGGGGCGGTGAAGGCCGCGATGACGGCAAGTCCCCCTTTCGCCCAGCGCATCCGCAGGTAGTCGTCCAGGGTGACCGGGGCGGTGCGGCGTTGCAGGGCGCGCTTCCACAGTTCGCCAGCAAGCCAAGTGCCGTTCTCCGCACGCAGGATCATCATGCTGCCGGGCGAGCAACATGTTTCGAGCAGTCGGCGGATGTCGCGCATACCGAGCAGCCACTTGTCGTCAGGGACGGGGGCGGCGTACGGCTCGTACATCACCCTGTTCGCCTGGGCGACGTGAGCGATGAGGGCCGGCAGGTCGTTGGTGAGGGCGTCGAGGTGGTCGTCCCACAGGAAAGTCCAGTAGCTGTAGCACGTGAACGCCTTGACGGCTTCCTCGGTTACGAAGGGCATCCCGGCCGCGATGGCCAGGCCGACGTTCATCCGGGTATGCGAGGAACCAGGAGTCGTCAGACCGTGGTCCAGGATCCACTGGACACCAGCCGCGTCCACGGCCTGCACGCCAGCAGGGTGAATGGTCAGTGGGACGGGGCAGTACAGGGCGAATTCGTCGAGCTTCAGACCGTCGAGAATCTGGGCGAAAGACATTTTCTGCGTGGACATAGCACTTCCCTCATGGTCATGCGGTGCCGCCGTGGCCCGTATGGACGGACACCCGGGTGGGGCAGAACGGCCGGATCGCGCGCAGTCGGCTGTATTGCTGGCGCGCCGCGAACACCGATGGCGGTGGCCTGAAGCCTTCGGGTCAGGTGCGTTTGTCGGCTGCGATGACCAGGTAATTCATCACGTTCTTCCGGTAGGCGTTGAGGAAGTGTTCCTCGATTCCGGTGGCCAGTTGGGAGTGCTGGCGAAGTTCCCAGTATGGGATTGCCTCGATGGTGAGGTCGAGGATGGTGGAGGGGACGAGGCTGTTGTCGAGGAGGGTCTGGAGGTAGGCGGTGCGGGTGTGGGTGTGGCAAAGGTAGTGCTGGTCGATGGCCTCGGCTTCGGGGAAGGTGTCGGCTTGGACGTCGTTGCGGCACCAGGTGACCAGGACGTACCGGCCTCCCGCAGCGAGGAGGCGACCGAACTCGGCGAATGTCTCGTCGAGGTCCACGTACATGGTGGTCTCGTTGGTGACGACATGGGTGAACGCTTCGTCGGGGAAGGGGGCGAGGGCCATATTGGCCAGGTGGAAGCGGACCTGTTCAGCGGCATGGCGGCGACGGGCGAGATCCCGGGAGAAGTTGACGTGGTGGGAGCAGAAGTTGACACCGTCGACGTTGCAGCCGAAGCGCCGGTTGATCAGGAAGGAGGTGCCTCCGCGTCCGGACCCGGCGTCCATGACGCGGGATGAGGCATCCGCGTGCAGGTGATCCAGAATGAGGTTGGCCTGCTCGGTCTCCATCCGGTGCATCTCGCCGAGGATCATGTCCTCTCGCTGCGGCACGGGGGCTGAGAGGATGGTTCGGTCGAAGTCACCCACCGCGTAGTGATGGTGGTACAGGCCGTCGTCGGCTCCGAGGAGCAGGTTGATGGGATCGTTGGTCTTCTCTTCCCAGTGCTGTTTCAGTTTCTGTTCGTAGGAGTTACGGATGGGCGGGGGGTCGCCGGGTGTGAGGGTCACGGCCGGGTCCTTCCCGGGTGGGGCCGTTGGGGGCCCGATGGCTGATCTGCCTGCGTGCCCACGGTGGTTAGCGTGATGACACAGGTGTCAGTAGTCGCGGTGTGCGACGAGGTGGGCGAGTAAGGACAATTCCTCGGCGGGGCCCGGGGCGGGGGCTGCGAGGGTAAGCTGTTCGAGCGCGGCTGCTGCGTGGCGGCGGGCACGGTCAAGAGTCCGTTCCTTCGCGCCGGTCTGCGTGATCAGCTCTTTGGCGCGCAGGCGGTCGTCGCGGCCGAGTGGATCCCTATGCTGGTAGAGCTCGCGCAAGGCTTGTGCTTGCGGGGTGTTGCCGGCCATCGCGACGGCGATGGGTATGGAGACCTTGCGGTGGCGTAGGTCGGACATGGCGGGCTTGCCGGTCACTGCTTCGTCACCCCAGACCCCCAGCAGGTCGTCCGCGCATTGGAAGGCGATGCCCAGGTTGCGTCCGAAGTTCTTGACGTGCTCGATGCGAGTGTTGTCGGCTCCTGCGATGGCCGCGCCGAGCCCGCAGGCACAAGCCATGAGTTCGCCGGTTTTGGCGGCTGCCACGGCGACTGCTCGGTCTTCTCTGATGGGGCCGGTGTCGGCTTCCAGTTGTGTCTCGACGTACGCGCCCTCCAGCATGGCCTGGATGGTGTCCAGCAGCAGGTGTACCGCATGTTCGGTGTGCGGGGTCTGTGTGAGCGCATGGACAGCGGAGAAGAACAGGGCATCTCCGGCGATCAGCGCCGCCGGTATGCCTTTCGCCGCCCACAGGGCGAGGCGACCCCGACGTGTGCGGTCCTGGTCGACGATGTCGTCGTGCAACATGCTGGCGTTGTGGAGGAGTTCAACGGCGGCCGCCGCGTGATGGGCCGTTTCGGGGGCGCCGCCCATGGCTTGGCAGGCCAGCAGTACAAGGGCTGGACGAAGGGCTTTGCCATCGGCAGGAGAGTCGAGGGCTGTGCCGTGGTCAGTCCACCAGCCAAAGTGCAGGCCCGCCAGATGTCTCAGCTGCGGAGGCAGTTGACTCACGTGAGCGCGCAGCAGTGGCCGCAAGGCATCGGCTGTGTCTTTGAGTATCGTGGCGGCATCGCGAGGAACACCGGTCATGAGAATCGACTCCCTGTCGCGACAGGCCCGGTCGGCGTCCTGGCGCAGGATGGAGCTGGCAGAGGGAAGCCGGACTGCGGGTCAGACTTGGGGCGCCGTGTGGCTGCCGGGTAGCACGTTCACGGTTCAGATTCGAGTGACGATGTATCGGAACAAGGCCTTCAGCTTGGCTGCGTGCTCCTGTGAAATCCCTGCATTGTCCACGTGGGACATGGCCTGATCGAGATAGCGGCGTGAAAGCTCTTCGGCTTTCGCACGTCCCCCGGCCTGTTCGATCAGGTCGGCGATCTCTGCGGGAGGCGGCCGTTCCTGGTTCTCCATGACGGCCTTGGCCAAGACGCTCGCGGCGGGATTGTCCGATGCCAGACCGGTGATCAGTGGGAGCGTTGGTTTACGCTCACGCAAATCCCCCATGGCCGATTTTCCGGTGACAGCGGTATCTGTCCAGATGTCCTCGATGTCATTGGCTGCCTGCCAGGCGATTCCCAGCAGGCGACCGGCTTCCGTCAACGCCTGGACACTTCCCTCGTCGGCCGGGGAGAACCGGGCGCCCAGTGCGAGGGAACATCCCAGCAGCGCGCCGGTCTTGGCCTGAGCGACCTCTAGGTAGTCTGCAGTGCTGACGTCGGCCGGAGCACGGGCGGTCAGGCCCAACTCCGCTGCCTGCCCCTGGATCAAACTGCCCGCCGCACTCAACAGCAGTGGCAGCGCTTCCCTTCCACGGTCCCCAGCCGACAGCAGGCAGCGGCTGGCGGCATGTTGCAGCATGTCACCGGCCAGAAGAGCCCAGCCGACACTGTACACGGCCCACCCCGACGGACGCCCCCGGCGCACCTCGTCCTTGTCGATGATGTCATCGTGAAGCAGAGACCACTGGTGAATGAGTTCGACAGAGGCAGCAGCCCGCACTGCGGCGTCTGTCTCCTCTTCCCGGGTGCAGGCAGCAAGCAGGACCAGTGCCGGTCGCAGTGCCTTCCCTCGAGCCGCTTTTGAGACTGGAACGCCCTCGGTGTCCAGCCAGCCGAGGTGGTATCCGCAAATCCTCGTCAGATCCGGCTGGAAGCTTTCGATCGCCTCACGCAATACGGGTTCTACCTGGGCCGAGGCCCAGCCCAATAGGCCTGGCACATCAAGCGAATTGCTGAGGCCCATGGCAACGCCTCACTTCTTCGCGTTCGAGACAGGGGCACGCACCCACGCCCGGCCAGGTGGCGCTGGCCGAAGAAGATGCCCGGAGTGGCCGTCCACAGGAACGAGCAGCGTCTCGTCGGGTCCACTCTGTTGGAAAGCTCAGCACAGGCCAGTGAAGCGGAAACAGGACGGCCCAACAAGGGCTACAAACAGCCAACCGATGGTGACCCGAGCTCTCAGAAGCGGGCAATGGACTGGCGGCGCAACTCGTGCGCCGCCCACGCGATGAATGGCCGTTTACTTTCCGGGATCGGGGGTTTCGTTTTCGCTTGCCGGGCACAGGGTCGTCCCGGTCACGTCCGTGAGGTCGGTCCGTTCGATCGTAGGGTGATCGAACGGACCGACCTCACTGGCGCCAGGTGACGCATCAGCGCCCGTCCCGCTTCCACGAGGTCCTCGCGTACAGGATGAGGACGCGATCAAGGTGTTCCCTTGGCTCGGGTACAGCCGACACAACCGCAGTCCTGGCACCTGTCGCTCCGCCAAGGGTTTTCCGCAGGTCAGGCCAGGGTGCAGATGGCCGTTGTGGTCGTATGCGGTCGCAGGAGCGGCTACTCCAAGGCCAACACTGGGTGTAGCAGTTCAATGCGCAACCTTTGGAAGCGATCATCATGCGCTCCGCCACTTCTCGGGGGCGCGTCTACCGGCGCTGCAGCCGCCGGGACCACCTGCACAAGCAACTCGGATCACGCTGCCCGCACCTTCTCGCCGATCCTGATCACGGTGCCTGAACCTTCGCCGTCGACATCCCTCAAGGCATTCCCGGGCGTCACACCGTCCGGCGCGGCGGTTTCCCCGACCGCGAGACCGCCACGCAGGCTCTGCAGCAGCTGATCGAGAGTGCGGGCGCAGGACTCCTCGCCGAACCGAACAGACGGTCGCCGACTACCTGGACGCATGGCTCCAGGCCAAGGCCATGACCTTGAAGCCGACGACCACAGTCCGCTACCGCGCCTACGTCGAAAACGGCCTCATCCCTGCCCTCGGGAAGATCAAGCCCGATGATCTCGACTACGGCCACATCGCAGGATTCGTACGCGCCCAGCTCTCCCACGGCCGAGGTGCGGTTACCGTCCACCGCATCCTCGCCACCTTGTCGAGCGCGCTGGGCGAGACCATCCGCCACCACCGGCCCGATCACAACCCGCGCGGCCCACGATCATCCCCCGGCCCGCTGCGGCCGAGCGTCACACTCATGGCCGACCTCGTCGAGGTCCTGGTCGGGACCGGCATCCGCAAGGGCGAAGCGCTCGCTCTGCACTGGGAGGACGTCCGCCTCAATGACCGTGTCCTCTGTATACGGCGCACGCTCCCCGCGATCGACAACAGCCGACTCGTACTGACGACACCGAAGACGCGCAGCACCAGGAACTACGCCACCCCAGCCCGGAAGATCACCCGCACCTGCGACCGCCTTGCGACCACAAGCCGACGGAACATCAGAAAGGCCGCTCCCTCACCATGAGGAAACGGCCTCCGACCTGCGAAAATCACTGGTCGGGACGGCGGGATTTGAACCCACGACCCCTTGACCCCCAGTCAAGTGCGCTACCAAGCTGCGCCACGTCCCGGTGCTCGTCCGGCCTGGGCTTTTGTCCCTTGCCGACCGCGCAAGAGAACAATACCGCACCCGGGAGGGTGGTGGCGCACGGATTGTGTGCGGAGATGATCAAGGTACGGGCGCCGGGGCGGGCCGTGTGGCCAGGACCCGCTGCCCGTGGTGTTGACCCGGGTCCTGTGTGACGTGCAACCATCGTGCTTCGTGATGTTGAATGGGCGCCTCGCGTCAGCGCAACTCCCCATCACAGGAGGAAAGTTGGACGTCACAGACCTCACCAGTCTCGCGGATAACGGCCATTCCGCACTTTCCCGGCGCAAGCTCCTGCAGGCGGCCGCGGGAACCGCCGCCGTGGCGGGGCTGGCCGGAGCGTTCCCGGCGGAGGCGGCAGCGGAAGCGGCGGCGGTGACGGAGGGCGCCGGAGCGGAGGCGGCGGCCTCCGGGCATCGGGCGGTGCTCTCGTTCACCGGCGCCACCAACGGCTCCGCGAGCCTCTCCCCCGTCGGGGACCGCCTGATCGTCGAGGTGCAGAACGTACTGTGGTCCGTCCCCCGCAAGGGCGGCGAGGCCAAGGCGATCACCCCGGTCGATCTCGAGCCCACCAGACCCGTCCACTCGCCCGACGGCAGACAGCTCGCGGTGAGCGCGTACAAGGGCGGGGGCTATCACCTCTGGACGCTGCGGCCCGACGGTTCCGGGCTGCGGCAGCTGACGGACGGGCCGTGGGACGACCGGGGGCCGTCGTGGTCGCCGGACGGGACGCGGATCGCGTTCGCCTCCGAGCGCGGCGGCGACCCGGTCGCGGGGAGCCCGTACCGGGTGTGGGTGGTGGAGGTGCGTACGGGCGCGCTCACCCGGATCACAGGACTGCCCGGCCAGGACGGGCCCGCGCAGGACGGCGCGTGGGAGGACTTCGACCCGGTCTGGTCGCCGGACGGCAAGCGGCTGCTGTTCGTGCGGGGCCAGGTCACCGGGGGGACGCTCACCACCCGCACCGTGGCGTCGGTGGCGTCCGACGGGCGGGGGGCGGTCCGTACCGAGCACACCGACGACGCCGCCGGGGCGTCGGTGATGACGCCCGCGGTGTCGCCCGGCGGGCGGCTGGCCTATCTGCGGACGACCCCGGCGCCCAAGGCGTCCTGCACCCTCGTCGTCGACGGCGACGCCGTGCCGGTCGACGGCGACGTGGAGCCGGTGCCGCCGCGCTGGGTCTCGCGCGACGAGCTGCTGCTGACGGTCGGCGGCGGGTTCCGGATCATCCGGCCGGACGCCGCCCACCGGTCGGCGGTCACCGCCGTCATCCCCTTCACGGCGAAGCTGCCGGTCGACCGCCCGCGCTACCGCGTCAAGCCGTACGACTTCGCCGCCGGCGGCGTGCACAAGGTGCGTGCGGTGCATCTTCCCGCGCTGTCGCCCGACGCCCGGCAGGTGGCGTTCGCCGCTCTCAATTCGCTCTGGATCGCGGATACTTCGGGAAGCGGGAAGCCGCGCAAGGTGGTGAGCGCGGACGTCACGCGTTATCTGCTCGCCCCCTCCTGGACGCCCGACGGGAAGGCGCTGATCTGGGCCGACGACCGCGACGGCCTCCTCGCCGTCCGCCGCCGCGACCTGGCCTCCGGCGAGGAGACCGTGCTGGCCGGCGGTGGCCGGATCAGCCCGGCGCTCTCGCCGGACGGCAAGCGGCTGGCCTGCCTCGACATGAGCGGGAACCTCGTCGTCCGGGACCTGGCCGCCGGGACCGAGCGCGTCCTCACCACCCCGATGGGCGGCGGCGGGCTGCCGGGCCGGCCCAGCTGGTCCCCCGACGGGCGCTACCTCGCGTACTGCGACCGCAACCGCCTCAACCAGCGCTTCCGCGAGGGCTACAACCTGATCCGCATCGTGGACACGGCCGGCGGCGCCTCCCGGCTGCACGCGATCGCCCCGCACGCGTCGATCTCCGACCGCTATGACTCGGGGCCGGTCTGGTCCCCCGACGGGCGCTCGATGGCGGTGATCAGCGAGTCCGCGCTGTGGCTGCTGCCCGTACGGCACGACGGGTCACCCGCGGGCGCACCGCGGCGGCTGACGGACGAGGCGGCCGACCACCCGTCGTGGTCGGGCGACTCGCGCACGCTCCTCTACCTGTCGGCCGGCAGGCTACGGCTGCTGGACGTCCACGGCCGTACGGCCCGTACGGTCCCGGTCTCCCTCGACTACCGGCGGCCGGCGCCCGCCGACGTCGTGGTGCACGCGGGGAAGTTCTGGGACGGCACCGGCAGCGAGGTGCGCGAGGACGTCGACATCGTGGTGCGCGGCGGGCGGATCGCCGCGCTCGAGCCGCACCGTGCGCGGCGCGGTGCCAGGCGGACGGTCGACGCCTCGCGGCGGACGGTGATCCCGGGGCTCTGGGACGCCCATACGCACCCGTGGCAGGTCACCTACGGCGGGCGGCAGACCGCCCTGCAGCTCGCGTACGGCATCACCACCGCCGTGTCGCTCGGCGGCGCCGCCTACGAGCAGGCCCGTATCCGCGAGGCGGTGGCGGCCGGGGCGCTGGCCGGGCCGCGGCTGCTGACCTGCGGCGAGCTGCTGGACGGCGGCCGTGTCGCGTACAGCATGGGCCGGGCGCACCGCACGCGCGAGGGGCTGGAGCGCTCGCTGTCCCGGGCCGAGGCGCTGGACTGGGACTTCGTCAAGACGTACGTCCGCGCGCCCGGTTGGCTGATGCAGGAGGCGGCCCGCTTCGCGCATGAGCGGCTGGGGGTGCGCTCCGGCAGCCACCTGTGCTCCCCCGGCGTGCAGCTCGGGCAGGACCTGACGACGCACCTGCAGGCCACGCAGCGGCTGGAGTTCGGCCATGCGACGACGGCCACGGGGCATGCGTACCAGGACCTGGAGGAGATCTACACCGCCACGGACTTCCGGATGATCGCGACCATCTTCACCTCGGTGCCACTAGTGGGCGCGGATCCGGAGCTGGCGGACGATCCGCGGGTGACGCGGCTGATGCCGCCGTGGGACACGGAGCTCGTCCGCAAGACCGCGGGCACCGCCCCCACCGAGGACCAACTGGCCACCCTGGAAACCGAGATCGGCGTCTACCGGCGGATCCTCTCCCGCGGCGGGCTCGTGGCGCTCGGCACGGACGCGCCGCTGGTGCCGGTCGGGCTCTCGCTGCACATTGCGTTGCGCGCCCTGCACCGTTACGGGCTGTCGGCGGCGCAGGCGCTGCGCACCGCGACCCTGGTGCCCGCGCGGGTGTTCGGCGCGGAGCGGGATCTGGGCACGCTGGAGGTGGGCAAGCTCGCGGATGCGACGGTGATCGACGGCGACCCGTTCACCGATTTCGACACGCTCATGCGGACGGAGTCGGTGCTGCGGGGCGGAGTGCCCTTTGCGCAGAAGGAGTTGCTCGACTCCTACGGCTCCCCTGCGCAGGGGAAGCCCGCGCAGGGGAACTGGCTGGACGTGGGGCGGCAGTTGCGGCGGGACTCGTGCTGCGACATGCACCACTGACCGCACCGACCGCCGCCGTGCTCTTCGGGGCTCAGCTCCCGGAGAGCACGGCCTCGGCCTCCGGCTCGGGCCGCGGGACGGACACCCTGGCGCCCGCCGGTGCCGCGACGTCCTGCCACCACAGGTCGGGGGCGAGCCCGTCCACCGGCTCGAACGGCTGCCCGGGGCGCGGCACGGCCCATCGCGCCCGCACCCGCTGTGCGGCGGCGACCGTACGCTCCGCGGGCTCCTCCCAGGGGTGCGTGGCGAGAGTGAACGTGCCCCAGTGGATCGGCATCATGATTCCGCGCGCGGGGTCGCCGCCCTGGAGGTCGAGGTGCGCCTGCATCCCTTCCTCGGGGGTCATGTGAATGTCAGGCCAGAAGTCCGAATATGCACCGATTTGCACCATCGTGGCGTCGAACGGCCCGTACTTCTCGCCGATTTCGGCGAAGCCGGGGAAGTAACCGGTGTCGCCGCTGTGGAAGATCCGGTGCTGCGGGCCCGCGACCACCCAGGACGCCCACAGCGTGTGCTGCGTGTTGCGCAGCGCCCTGCCGCAGAAGTGCCGGGCGGGCGTGGCGGTGAGGGTGAGCTCCCCGACCTCGGCCGACTCGTGCCAGTCGAGCTCGGTGATCTGCCCGGCCGGTACGCCCCAGTGCTCCAGGTGCGCGCCGACGCCCAGCGGGACGACGAAGGCCGTGCCGCGGCGGCCGAGCGCCTTGACGGTCGGCATGTCCAGGTGGTCGTAGTGGTCGTGGGAGATGACGACGACGTCCACACGTCCCGCCTCGGCCAGCGGTACGGGCGCGGGGTGCAGCCGCCGGGGGCCCGCGAACGCGAAGGGCGAGCAGCGCTCGGACCACACCGGGTCGAACAACACCCGGTGCCCGTCGATCTCGGCCAGCACGCTGGAGTGCCCCATCCACGTGAGCCGCAGCCCGGACGCGGCGGGGGCCGCCAGGTCGGCCACGGTCGTGGGGTGCACGGGAATGGCCTGGGCCGGGGCCCGGCGGGCGCGCTCGTCCTTGCGGAAGTAGGTCGGCAGGAGCTTCAGCATCGAGCCGGACGGCCTCCGCGAGGTCGCCTCGGGATTGACGAACACCCCGTTCGCGAAGTTCGGCGACCGTCTGATGCGCGCCATGCGCTCACCGGACGGGTCCGCCCCGAACGCGGCGGGTCGCAGGGCGTCGAGCGGTGAGCGCTGGGAGCGGAAGCCGGTCACGGCACCTCCTGGGGAAGGGGCAGGTCAGCCCATTATCCGCCCGGGCCCACCCCCGTTACGGCCCGGGCGGTCGGCAGCTGCCCGACGGTGACCCACTGTGCAGGTTCACGCCGCCGAACGCATCCGATTTTCGGGCGCAGCGACTCAGAGCCCGCTCACCCGCAGCGTGATGTTGAGGCGGCCGGAGAGGTCCAGGTACGCGGGCGACGTGCCCGGGAGGGTGCGGGGCACCCCGTGGTAGGCGAGCCGGGACGGGCCGCCGAAGACGAAGAGGTCGCCGCTGCGCAGCTCCACGTCCGTCCAGGGGCGGGTGCGGCCCTCGGTGTTGCCGAAGCGGAAGACGCAGGAGTCACCGAGGCTGAGCGAGACGACGGGCGCCGTGGACTTCTCGTCGCTGTCGCGGTGCAGGCCCATCCTCGCGCCGGCGTCGTAGAAGTTCACGAGCGCGATGTCGTACGGCTCCGCGCCGGGCGCGCTGCCGTACGCCGCGGTCACCGCCTCCCGGGCCAGCTCGCCCAGCCAGGCCGGGAAGGGCTTGACGGGCGCACCGTCGCCGTCGACGACGGTGCGGGCGTAGCCGTACGGGTACCAGTGCCAGCCGGGGCACTGCGGATTTTCCCGTACCGATTTCCCGCAGTTCGGGCACCGGGGCACCACACCCCAATGCCAGCCCAAGCAAACCTGCCGCACTGACATGGTGCCCCCGCCAGGCGTACGCACTGTCCGCAGCCCGGCCGGCGGCCGTGCCCACTCCCGGCAGGCCGCGAGCACCTCGCGCTGGGCGTCGAGATCCAGCCAGTCCGGCACGTGAACGGCGCCAGGGGCGACCTCTGCCCTGTCGCGCGGGAACAATCCGTCTTCCACCATTCCCATGTTCGCAGCTGACGCTTACTGCTGGGAAACGTCGCCAATGAGCGCCAGCGCGTGCGATCCGCCAGGTATGCAGAAGCGACGGCTGCCATGCCGCCGATCACTGCGCTCACCGGTGCTGTCCAGTCCATCGCACCAAGCTGCCATCTCTGTGCGCGGAGGTGACACCAGGCCCGACACCGTGCCGTCTTGACGGGAGACCATCCCCACGAGCGCGGGGCCGATACTTCTTGAGAAGCGACAACGAGAGCCGCCATGCGATGCTGGCGGTAGGGCGAGAACCCGTGATCGGCACCCGCGTGGGTTGCCGTGTCCTGACGACTCCAGTCAGCCGAGCCCACAGCGACGGCGTTCAACCACGGTCCGAGAGACCGGCCATGACCCCCGTGACGGAGCAGGCGATGCGAATCAGCAGCGATCAGGCGTACCTGGACGAGCACGGGCGCACCTGTTACGAAGACGCGCTCCTCACCGGCGAAGTCGAGAAGCACGCGGACAACGGGCAGCTGGTGATGCTCTTCAGCTACGCCGACGGCATCGAACACGGGCCGCAGCAGGCGTGGTGGCCGGACGGGACCAAGCGGACCGAGGGCGTCACCAGGATGGGCGCCGCCGTGGGTGAGTGGCGGTACTGGCACGCCAATGGCCACATGTCGGAGCTGGTCGTCCTGGATGAGCACGGCCGGGTGATGACGAGAAAGCGCTGGAACGCCGCCGGTGAGCTCACCTTGGACAAAGCGATCCGCCGATCCGGCTGATCCGGGCGCCCCAAGCAAGCCGACCTGACGCTTCGTCGCTCAATCGAGGTACCCGTCCGGGCCCGGCAGGCTGCCTGGGCCGCCGGACCATCTCCCGGGGCTGGCAGCCGCCCGGCGACCGGGTGGTCCTCAGCGTTCCTCGCCACCACCGTCGTCATCGATGACGACGTCGGGGTGCTGTATGGCACCCCGACGTGACGTCAAGGGCGAGGAAAGCGAAGGGACTAGCGTCAGAGAGGTTGAGAAGGAAGTCCGTTCATGGCCTCGCCGGGGCCAACGGTAGCAGTCAGCCGGGGATCAGGTCGCGCAGGTTTTCCGGGGTGACGATCCGGGAGTCCGGGTGCAGTCCGTCCGGGCGTTGCAGGCCGATGTAGGTGACGGGGCCGTCCGGGACCGTCACGCCGTCCCAGAGTGTGGTGGCTGTGGCGTGGTCGGTCATCAGGTTGGTGAGGTAGCGGACCGTGAGGTGGTCGCGCTCGACGATGCCGCGCAGCAGCGTTGCGACCGATACCTGGTTTCCCTCGACCTGGTTGGCGTTCGGGTTGCCCTTGAGGTACAGGTGCAGCCACTTGGCGCGCCAGCGTCCGTCGTTGCCTCGTACGAACGCGAGCGGCAGCGCGACCCTGCCCAGGCCGCGTAGCTCGGATTTCATGCGCACGGTGCGCGGCTCGAAGGGGTGGCCCTGCTGCTCGGCGTCGCGCAGCATGAAGCCGAAGAACGACTCCTCGACTTCCTCGAAGCCCTCTCCCGAGAAGATGTTGACCTGCGGGACGATGAAGGTGCCGCGTACGGCGCCCAGGCGCAGGTTGATGAACTCCGAGGCGCCCTCGGGTGCGTCGGTGATGTCGCCGGAGTGCTCGCCTTCGAGCTGTGTGAGGGCGGTGTACGACAGCCAGCAGACGGTCTTGTACGAGTCGTCCAGCATCAGTGCCGACAGGTCGAAGTCGGTGGTGCGGCTCGTCTGCTTCCAGTAGACGAAGAACCGCAGCAGTTCACCGTCGATGGGGGTGAGGGAACCGCGGGGCAACACGCCCAGGCCTGTGGCCGTGGCCTTGCCGCTGAGCGGGAGCGCGACGTCGAGGATGTCGGGGTCGATCAGCAGGTGTCCCGGCTTGGGGAGGCGGCGGCGTATTTCGGTGTCCAGGGCGGCGATCAGGCGTTTGCGCTCGGGAGGCAGCACGGGCGGCCGGGTGTCGGCGGTGACCCAGGCGCGGCCGAGGCGGTTGACGAAGACGCGGCGCTCGTCCGCCTCCTGGGTGCGGTTGTGGAAGTGCTCGCGGGCCGAGAGCAGGACGCGGCCGGAGACCTGGGGGGCGGCTTGCTCGGCTGCGGCCATGACGGCGTCGCGCTCGTCCTGGGTGGCACACGCGCGCAGCAGGCGGTCCAGGGAGCGGAACAGTTTGCCCGGGGCGGCCACCAGCAGCCGTGCCGCGCCGGTGATGTTGTTCGCGGCGAGCAGTTCCTCGAGGCGGCTGTCGAAGGACCGGGCTTCCTTCTCGCCCCGGGCGACGGCGAACACCTCGGCGGCGTACGGCCAGCGCTGCAGGTACTCGTGCGCGTGCAGGCGTTCGCCGAGCCGTTTGAACATCTCGCGGTGTGCGGTGACGTCGGCGAGCTTGGCGGGGGACGCCGCGACGACCGCGTCGAGGACGGCCAGCAGGGCGCGGCGGACCCGTCGGGACAGGGATCGGAAGCGGGTCGGTTCGGCGAGGGTCACGTCGCCGTCCGACAGTGCGCAGGCCAGGCGGAGCACATCGGTGACGGTGTCCACCAGGAGGTCCGCACCGGCGTCGAGGCGGGCGAGGTTGACGACGGCGCGGTTCTCCCGGACCGGTATCGCCTCCGGCTGGGGGCTGTCGGCGCAGTGCCCGGCGAGTACGCCGAGGTCGCGCAGGCTCTCCTCGCCCAACGGAGTCGTGCTGCCCGCCAGGGCCAGGTACAGCGCGGCGACTTCGTCGTCCAGGGTGCCGCCCAAGTGCAGGACCGTCATGCGGTCGCCCGCGGCGGCGATCAGCTCGTCGTGAGCGGCGAGCATCTCGGCGTAGGTGTGCTGGTAGTTGCCGTACGACGGGAGGGCCAGCAGGTCGACCACACCGGTGCGGAGCTGGGCGAGCGTGCCCTCGCGCGACGCGTCGTCGGCGAGCGCCTCGCTGATGCACTGCACCCAGAAGTCGAACGTATCCGGCACGTTGGCCGGGAAGTCGACGAAGTAGACGTTGTGCCGGACGTGGTCGCCGGCCATCTCGCGGACGGTCTCCAGCGTGCGCGCGGCGGTGTCGAGGACCGTCTCCTCGGCCAGCCCCGACAGACCCTCCAGCAGTTCCGCCGAGAGCTTGAAGCCCACGGACATCAGCGCGGCATCGAACTGCCGCGCTGCGACGCTGCCTTGCCCGGCGGGCCCAACGGAGACGGGAACGCGGTGGGTGTGCCGGATGACCAGGGGTTCGAGACGGTGAAGCATCCGGGCAATGATTCCAGAACCGCGCGAGCCGACGCATTCGGGTTTTCGAAAGCGGCGAGCACCTGCCGGCGAGCAGGGTGCTCTGTGGGAAGTCGGTCCGACCTGGACAGCTCACACCTGCTCCCACGTGGTGTGACTCAGGGCCAAGTGGCTGGCGCCGGGCAGTCGTTGGGCCCGGTCGACCACAACGTCGGTGTAGAGGCGGCAGGAGAATCTCACACGGCGGCTCTACCCACGCCCACGCCTGGGCCCTGGCGGGGGCGGCGTCAGAACGGGCGCTCCGATGTCCGCAAGCTCCGGCTTCCGCCCTCCGCGACGGAATTTGACAAGACGGTGACGGGGGCTCTGCTACAGTCGATCGCAGCGGAGTGCTTTCGCCTCCGCCCGCTCCCGCGAGTAGCTCGTGGTCGAGCAACCGGCTCGACATCTGAATGTCGCCGGAAACAGCATCACAGCACATCCGGTACACCCAGCACATCGCATCACCGGGTCTGCGGCGTCCTGCCGCGCGCCGGAGGCATCGCGTGTCGACTCCGCGATGCCGCCGTCCACGGCCGGTCCCGCGTGGACTTCTCCGCCACCCAAAGAAGTGGAATCCCTTCATGAGCACCGTCATCGAATCATCTTTGAACAGCCTGTTGCGGGACGAGCTGCACCAGCTTGCGACCTCCCTCGGCGTCACCGGCGCCACGCGGCTGCGCAAGAGCGAGCTCGTCGAGGCCATCACCGCCAAGCAGGCCGCCGAGCTTGCGGCGGATCCCATAGCGAAGCCCGACGCAGGCCTCGCCTGCGGTGTCCTCGACATCCGCGACGGCAACGCCTTCCTGCGCACCACCGGCTACCAACCCGGCCCCAAAGACCTGTACGTGTCGCAGGCTCAGGTCCGCAGCCTCGGCCTGCGCCCCGGCGACGTGGTCACCGGAACCGCCACAGCTGCTGCGGCCCAGGCCAGGAACGGCGGCAAGGCCGACCGCCGCCCCGCGCTGGCGCGCATCGAGAGCGTCAACGGCCAGGCGCCCGAGCAGGCGCGACTGCGTCCCGACTTCGCTGACCTGACGCCGCTGCACCCGAACGGGCAGCTGCACCTGGAGGCCGACCAGAGCCTGCTCAGTACCCGTGTCATCGACCTGGTCGCGCCGATCGGCAAGGGCCAGCGCGGCCTGATCGTCGCCCCGCCCAAGACCGGAAAAACCGTCCTCCTGCAGGCAATCGCGGCCGCCGTAAACCGCAACCACCCCGACACGCACCTCATGGTGCTGCTCATCGACGAGCGGCCGGAGGAGGTCACGGACATGCGACGCTCGGTGCAGGGCGAGGTCCTCGCCTCCACCTTCGACCGGCCCGCCCGCGAGCACATCGCCCTCGCCGAGCTCGCCGTCGAGCGGGCCAAGCGACTCGTCGAACTCGGGCACGACGTCGTGCTCCTACTCGACTCGATCACCCGGCTCGCCCGCGCCTACAACACCGCCTCGCCCGCCTCCGGGCGCATCCTCACCGGCGGCGTCGACGCCGCCGCGCTCCACAAGCCGAAGAAGTTCTTCGGCGCCGCCCGCAACGTCGAGGACAGCGGCTCACTGACCATCATCGCCACAGCGCTGGTCGACACCGGCTCGCGGATGGACGACCTGATCTTCGAGGAGTTCAAGAGCACCGGCAACATGGAGCTGCGCCTGGACCGCCGGCTCGCCGAGAAGCGGGTCTTCCCCGCCGTCGACGCGAAGGCCTCCGGCACCCGCCGTGAGGAGCTGCTGCTCGGCACCGCCCGCACCCCCAGCGTGCGCACGCTGCGCCGAGTGCTCAGCGCCCTGGACACACAGCAGGCCACCGAGCTGCTCCTGAACCGGCTGAAGCAGTCCTCGGGCAACACGGAGTTCCTGCGCACGGTCACCGCCACCCGGCCGGACGCTGGCTGACGGCGCACGTCGCGGCGGGACCGGTTGCGGAAGACAAATTTCAACGAACTGTTGACGCAGTGATTCGGGGGCGCCCGCCACGCCTCCTGAATGCTCCGCAGACCGCGCTGGCCAGGGCGCCCTGCCTGCTGTGGCGGTCCGCGCTCGATGAGCAGCAGTGGACCGACTTCGCCCTTGCCAGCCGGGCGCACCTGCTGAACCGACGGCAGGCGGAGCAGCTGTACCAGACACTGCTACCCCAGGAGACGGCAACCCACCTGGTACGCCTACTGACCGTGCTCGTGGAACGCGACCACGAACTATTGACCAACACCGTCCACCAACAAACCATCACGGCTCTGCGCCGGGCCCTGTCGGAGTGGCCCAGGACGGCTTTCGGGTCTGCTTCGCCGACCTTTACTGGGCCTTGTAGCCGCCGTCGACGTTGAGGATGGTTCCTGTGACGAAGGACGCGGCCGGCGAGGCGAGCCAGGTGATGGCTTCGGCGACCTCGGTGGGGCGGCCCATCCGGCCCACCGGCTGGAGGGCGGCGATGGTGGCCTCGTCCCATGTGCCGGCCTCGATGGCGGTACTGAGGATGTCGGTCTTGACAGCGGAGGGGGCGACCCCGTTGATGCGGATGCCGTCGGTGGCGTACTCCAGTGCGGCGGACTTGGTCAGGCCGACCACGGCGTGCTTGGTGGCGGAGTAATTGGCCGCGTAGCGCATGCCGCCCAGGCCCGCGATCGAGGCCAGGTTGATGATGGAGCCGCCGGGGGTGTCCTGGGCCAGCATCTGCTGGATCTGGTACTTCATGCCCCAGAAGACGCCGAGCACGTTCGTGGTGAGCATCTGCTGGAAGCGGCTGGTGAGTTCGTCGGCCAGGCGGCCGGTGTCGAGGGAGACCCCGGCGTTGTTGACCGCGACATCGAGCCGGCCGAAGCGCTCGACGGTGGCCGCGACCAGGGCGGCGACGGAATCTTCGGAGTCGACGTCGGCGGCGATGAAGGCGGCTTCCCCGCCGTTGTCGCGGATCTCGCGGGCGACGGCTTCGCCCGCTTCCTTGCGGCGGCCCGAGACGACGACGGCGTGGCCGGCGCGGGCCAGGGCCAGGCCGGTCTCCTTGCCAATGCCGGTGGTGGCTCCGGTGACCAGGGCGACGCCGGCAACGCTCATGACGGTGGACCTCTTTCCCGTACAGGTGGGCACGGCCGGCGGTCCCGCTTGAGAAGACCGCCGGTCTCTTGCACTCAAGCTAAGAGACCGGCGGTCTAATGTCAAAAGACCGGCAGTCTGTAATATGGGGGCATGGCGACCTTCCAGCGAGCGCGCAGCGAGGAACAGCGCGAGATCCGGCGGCGGGCGATCCTCGACACCGCGGCAGCAATGCTCGACGAGATGTCCGTGGGCGCACTCAGCCTGAACGAACTGAGCCGGCGCGTGGGCCTGGCGAAGTCCAACGTGCTGCGCTACTTCGAGTCACGCGAAGCCGTCCTGCTGGAACTGCTGGACCGCGACTGGCGGCAGTGGACCGCCGCCCTTCCCGAACAGCTCGCCGCCTCGGTCACCCCCGGCGCCCCGCCGATCCAGCGCGGTCAGGAGTTCGCCGCCGTCCTGGCGCACTCCCTCGCGCAGCACCGGGTGCTGTGCGACCTGCTCAGCGCCCAGGCGGGCGTCCTGGAGCACAACGTCTCCGCGGACGTGGCCGCCCGATACAAACGAGCGGCCCTCGACAACGTCGCCGCTCTGGCCGCACTCACCCGCCGGCACCTCCCCGAACTCGGCGGCCGCGCCGACCAGCTCTGCGCCCAGGCCATCATGGTGAGCGGCGCGGTATGGACCCATGCCCGGCCGTCTGCCGCCATGCTCGCCGCCTACGCAGCTGATCCCTCACTCGCCGCCCTGCGCATGGACTTCACCGCCACCCTGGAGGAGATGCTGACAACGCTCATCGCGGGCGCCCTCGCCAGGACCGAGGAATGACCAGGAACCCCACCCGCCCCCCGTCTCCGAGTCCGCAGTGCCCAAGACCGCCGTCTGGATCTACCGCCTGTCACCCTTCACGAATTCCCCCACCCTTCGTCTCAACTCATCGTGTCACCCACGGTGTTGACCGGCTCTGCCGGCCCCTGTGCTCAAGCCGTTGATGAACAGCCTGCGGGCCGAGTGCTCACCAACATCACCTGGTGATCACGCTGCGCACGCGCCCACCAGTCGATCACCCGCTCGGTGTTCACCGTCCAGCCGTCGCCGCCGTCCTGGCCCAGGTGGACCGCCTCCCGGCGCGGGCAGACGATGAACATCGCCCGCAGGCCACTTGATAGCGCCTCCTCGACAGTCAATTTGGCGGGCATCGGCCGAAAGTACGAGCCGGAATTGACCGAAGGAACTATCCGTCCATTCCGTTGTCCTCCGGAACGGTCGGTTATTTCTTGCGGATTGAACCAGTGACGGCTTTATCTCCGTGTCTATGGACAGTTGTTACGTAGCTGCTGATTTACCGCAATAGCGGCCCCATAAGTTCCATCGTGTCGCCGGGACACACGGTGCGAACGGCGACGAAACCTCTCTTCATCACCGACAGAAGGAGCACGGCCATGGCTGTCATCCGTCGCCGTAACGCCATCCGTACCGCCGCGATCGCCACCGCCGCGGGCGCCGCGATCCTCATTCCCTCGGCCGTCGCCTTCGCCGCGGACGCGCCGCAGACGTCCCCGTCCGCCACGCAGAGCGAGACCGCCAAGCCGGAGAAGAAGGACGAGCGGAAGACCGAGCAGCCCAAGGCCGAGCGGACCTTCGTCGCCACCAAGCAGCTCGCCGGCGGCTTCACCGCCAAGGTCTACAAGACCGGCAGCGGCTACGAGGCCGACATCATGGCCCCGGCGCCCGACTCCGGCAAGACCGTCGTCTGGGACACCCTCAAGACCTCCGGCGGCAAGCCCGCCTACGGACAGCACAACGGTGCCCACTTCACCCTCAACCCTGACGGCACCATGACCTCCTGGGCCGAGGGCGGCAAGAAGGACGAGAAGAAGCAGGACAAGAAGACCGGTCAGCAGCAGAAGCAGGGTGGTGGCCAGCAGACCAAGGTCACCCCGAAGGGCGGCGTCAAGGCCGGCGCCGAGGGCGTCGGTTCCGCCGACGGCACCCTGCTCGCCGCCGGGGGCGGCATCGCCGCGGCCGGCGCCGCGGGTCTGGGGTTCGCCATGCTGCGCCGCCGCGACGCCGCCCGGATCGATTCCTGATCCCGGCCGGCGGGCGCTGAAGGAGCGGGACGGGCCCGCATGCGGCCGCAGGTCCCGCCCCGCTCCCGCACCTGTCTCACCGACCACTCCAGGAACCCTCAGGAGCTTCCCGTGATCACCTCCGCCGACAAGCCCCGTGTCCTCGGGGTCGTGCTCGCGAGTGTGCTCGCCCTCGCCCTGGGCGGCGGGCTCATGGCCTGCGGCCAGGGCGGCGCTCCCGCGCCCGACGTCTCCGTCGAGAACGCCTCCACCGCCCCGGCGGGACGGGCCGCCGAACCCATGAAGCCGTCCAAGCCCACCCGGCTGCGGATTCCGTCGGCGGGCGTCGACACGAGCCCGGTCCTGGACCTGGGGCTGGACGGCAACGGCGAGATGGAAGTACCGCCGGTGGACAAGGCGGACCGGGCCGGCTGGTACGACCAGAGCGTCACCCCCGGGGAGAAGGGGCCGTCCGTCCTCGTCGCCCACTACGACACCGCCAAGGGCCCCGCCCTGATGAGGAACGTCGGGAAGATCAAGCTCGGCGACGTGATCAAGGTGGGACGGGCCGACGGCACGACCGCGGCATTCACCGTCCGCAAGATCCAGCAAGTGGACAAGAAGGACTTTCCGACCGAACAGGTCTACGGTGACACCGACCGTCCCGAGCTGCGTCTGATCACCTGCGGCGGACCCATCGTCGACGGCCACCGCTCGGGCAACATCATCCTCTACGCCGACCTGGTGAAGTGACACAAGAACGGACGCCCCCAGTGCCCCGGCCGCCGCGCCCCCGTACCGCGCCCGCCCGGGCGCTGCGCCGTATCGCGCTGCTGGCCGCGGCGGCGGGAATCCTGGCGCCCCTGGCCGGATGCGCGGACACCGGCGGACCCGTGAGCGCCGGCCCCGCCCCGACGGCCTCGGCCCCGAGACTCCTGTGGTCCGGCAGACCCGCCACGCCCTCCGGCGACATCCGGAAGGTGGATCCGCTCACCACGGTCAAAGCCGACATCGCCGCGCATCCCCAGGTGGCCACCGGGCCGGACGGGATGGACGACGAGACACGGAAGAAGGTCGCCGCGTGCTCGGCGGCCGGGCGAGGCTGCCCGGT
This sequence comes from Streptomyces sp. SX-6, assembly GCF_059089585.1. Classification (NCBI taxonomy): domain Bacteria; kingdom Bacillati; phylum Actinomycetota; class Actinomycetes; order Kitasatosporales; family Streptomycetaceae; genus Streptomyces; species Streptomyces sp. SX-6. Next base: position 24,858 of record NZ_JBTHHU010000054.1, read on the forward strand.
GCGTCTGCCCGAGTACCACGACCTGACGGGTGACGGCAGGGACGACCTGATCGTCGGCATCGACATGGAGGGCGGCACCCTGTCCCTGCGTGCCTACACCCTCCGCGAGGGCAAGCCCGTACGCATCCTGTCGTATCCCTGCACCGCCCGGGCGGTGCAGGTCGCGGGCCGCGACCTGATCGTGTGGGAGGACACGGCCTCGCCGGACTACCAGCAGCGCACGGTGTACTCGTGGGACGCGCGTCAGGGAGCCATGGAGTTCCAGTCCCAGGAGTACCGCCGCGTCCCCGGCACCTCGCCTTCCGGGGCCGGCCGGTGAGCATCCGTGCCCGGGCGGTGGCCCGGCGGCTGTCGGCCTGGTCCACAACGCTGCACGCGAAGTTCACCTTCTTCCTCACCGCCGCGTGCTGCACGGTCGCCGTGGTGCTCGGGATCCTGGTGCACGTCGGCGTCACCGAGCAGACCGTCCGGCAGGCCCGCTCCGAGGCACTGGCCAACCTGGACACCACCACCCGTGCCTACATCGCCGGCGACCCGCTGCCCTCGACCGGCCAGTTCGACCCTCCCGGCCTTCCCCAGCCGCTGCGCAGACTCGCCCTGCGCGGCGAACACGGCACCATGCTCGGCGAGTACGACGGACGGCAGACGATGTGGGCCGCCGGTCCGGCGGACGGCAAGGTGCTGGCGGCCAGGGCCGACTACGACCGCGGCGCGGCAACCATCGCGGGCCTCGACCACGCCATCGCCATCTCCGCGGTTCTGGCCATCGTCTGCACCCTGCTCGTCGGCACCTTCGCGGTCTCCCGGGTGACGCGCCGACTGCACCGCACCGCCACTGTGGCGCGCAGGATCAGCACGGGCGACCTCGGCGCCCGCGTCGCCGACCCACGCGCCGCCGCTCCCGGCGAGCACCGGCAGCAGGACGAGGTGGCCGCAGTCGCCGCGGCTCTCGACGCGATGGCCGCCACCCTCCAGGACAGGCTGCAGAGCGAGCAGCGCTTCACCGCCGACGTCGCCCATGAACTGCGTACTCCGCTCGCGGGCCTGCACACCTCCGCCGAGCTGCTGCCGCCCGGCCGCCCCACCGAGCTGGTACGGGACCGGGTACGGCATCTGAGCCGGCTCATCGAGGACCTGCTGGAGATCTCCCGGCTGGACTCGCGGACGGAGCGGGCGGACCTCGACACGCACCGGCTGGGAACTCTGGCCGAGGCCGCCGCGCGGATCCCGGGCCAGGAAGCGGACGTCCACCTGGTGCGCGACACCTGTGTGGTGACCGACCGGCGCCGCCTGGAACGGGTCCTGGGCAACCTCCTCACCAACGCCCACCGGCACGGCCGCCCGCCCGTCACCCTGACCGTCGACGGCCCGAAGATCACCGTCCGCGACCACGGCGACGGCTATCCCGAGTACCTGCTGGACCAGGGCCCCCAACGCTTCCGTACACAGGCCACCGGCAGCAAGGGCCACGGTCTGGGCCTGACCATCGCCACCGGCCAGGCCCAGACGATCGGCGCCGGGCTGGAGTTCGCCAACGCGCCCGACGGCGGCGCGGTCAGCGTCCTCACCCTGCCGGTCGCGGACCCCGACTCCCCCGGCGCCGCGGAGGAATCGCCCGCACCGCCGGGGCGTTGACGGCCCCGGGCCGTGTCCGGCCGGTCCTGCCATCACTCAACCCGACAACGCCAACTCCCCGCCCGCGACGGCCATTCAGCCGGTGTTACGGGGTGAGGTCGAGGACGCGCACCGGCTCGCCCTGCCACCGCTGTGGCTCGGTCGTCGCGATACGGCCCCGTCCGGGCGGTCGGCAGTGGGCTGCGCCGCGTACTGGCTGTGAGCCGCCGCCCACGTACGTTGCCGTGCAACGGCCAGCGCCGCAGGCAGGTCCACGTCGAGCACGGTGATGCCGGGGGCCGCGGGACGAGCTCGTCGTGCATGGGTCCAGCCCAGGAAGGGCTACTCCTTGACGCCCACCCCGGCGTAGAAGGCCACTCTGGCCAGCTCCTCGGCGGTCGGCGGCTCGCCGTCCGGGCGCCACAGGGGTGCCTGCACCACGCCGGGTTCCAGCAGTTCGTAGCCGTCGAAGAAGGGCACGAACTCCTCGAAGCCGCGGACGGTCAGCTGGGCGGTGGCGTTCTTGTACATCTCGGCGGCGTCGCCGTCGACGTGGCGGTGGAAGTCGCCGGTGCCGTGGGTGAGGATGAGGTGGCTGCCCTGCGGCAGTGCCTTGCCCAGGGTCTCGAGGATGCCCGCCGGGTTCTCGTCGTCACTGATGAAGTGCAGGACGGCGACGAGCAGCAGGGCCACCGGCTCGTCGAAGTCGATCAGTTCGCGCACCACGGGGTGCCGCAGGATCGCCTCGGGCTCGCGGACGTCCGCGAGGACGAAGCCGGTGCCCTCGGTGTTCGTCAGCTTCGCCCCGGCGTACGTGGCCACGATGGGGTCGTTGTCGACGTACACCACGCGCACCCCGGGGTCGATCTCCCGTGCCGCCTCATGGGTGTTGGGCGAGGTCGGGATGCCGGTGCCGATGTCGATGATCTGCCGGATGCCGCTGCGCGCGGCGTTGCGCACCGCGCGCAGCATGAACGCGCGGTTGGCGCGGGCGCTGGGCCGTGCGTCGGGGACGAGCCGGACGACGGCCTCGGCGGCCTCGCGGTCCACCTCGTAGTTGTCGCGGCCGCCCAGGTAGTAGTCGTACATCCGGGCCGGGTGCGGCCGGCTGGTGTCGATCTCCTCCGCGGTGAAGGCCGTGAAGTCCTGCTCGCCGAAGTCCTGTTCGTTCATGTCCCCGATCGCCTCTCGCTCAGCTCAGTAGCCTCAGTCGCCTCAGTCGCCGACCCCGGAACCGGCGAGCAGGAAGTCGGCCTCGCCCGCCTTGGCCCCCCGGATGAAGGTCTCCATCTCGTGACGCGTGTAGATCAGCGCGGGGCCCTCCGGGTCGGTCGACTGGCGCAGGGCCACCCGTCCGTCCCGCAGCCGCATGGCCTCGACGCAGCTTCCCCCGTTGCCACCGCTCCACGGCTTGCGCCACCCCTCGGTACCGAGGTCGGCGGCGGGCATGCCGTTGTACACGTGGTCCAGATCCATGGTTCAGATCTCCTTACGAATGCCACCGAGGAATGCCTTGGTGGTGTGTGCGGGCGCGGCCTGCGCGCACATGCGGTCCAGCGCCTCGAGGAACGCGGAGACGTCCTCGCGCTGGTCGAAGTACGAGGCGCCGATGAGGTTCTCGGCGTAGGCGATGTCGGGGAGTTCCTCGATGGGGAACCGGAAGATGTGGAACGGCCCGTACATCGCGGGGTGGGGCCCGGAGGCGAACGGCATCACCTGGAGCCGTACGTTCGGCATGTCGGTGGCCTCGATGAGTCGGGAGACCTGGGCGCGCATGACGTCCGGGCCGCCGATGGGCCGACGCAGCACCGTCTCGTCGATGACCACCCACAGCAGCGGCGGGTTCTCGCGCACGAGCAGCCGCTGGCGCTCGCGGCGGGCGGCGACCGCGCGCTCGATCTCGCTGTCGGGGGCGTGCGGCTGGCCGGCCCGCAGCACGGCCCGCGCGTAGTCCTCGGTCTGCAACAGGCCGGGGACGTAGTGCGGTTCGTAGGCGCGGATGACGTTGGCCTCACCCTCCAGGCTGACGAACGCGCTGAACCACTCGGGCAGGACGTCGCGGAAGCGGTGCCACCAGCCGGGGCGGTTGGCCTCGCGGGCGAGCGCGAGGAAGCCCTCGATCTCCGTCTGGCCGGTGACGCCGTAGATGCGCAGCAGCTTCTCGACGTACGGAAGTTTCAGGCCGACCTCGGCCTTCTCCATCCTGCGGACGGTGGCGTGTGTGACGTCGAGCGCGCGGCCCGCGTCCTCGAAGGAGAGCCCGGCCCTTTCCCTCAGGTCCGCCAGCCGCTTGCCGAGTACGACGCGCAGCACGGTCGGCGCCCCCGTCGGCCGTGCGTCCCCCACTGTCCACCCCCTCCAACTGCCGTCATATGCCAGCAGTGTGCCACGCAGACTGTGGAGCCGACAGACTGTCCTTGCGATTCTGCAATTTACAGACTGAAGGTTGCCACATCTGACTCACATCGCACATAGTTGCGGAGTGGTCCCCTCCCAAGACGCACCTTCGCCGGCGCGCCTCGGCCGCCGCCTCATCGGGCGCCCGCAGGACGCCTGCGCCTATTTCAACTTCCCCGCCCACAACGCCTCGGTGGCAGAGGCACGACGACGGGTTCTCACGTGGCTCCGCGAGTGGGGCCTCGACGAAACGGCGTGCGACGACGCCCAGTTGGTGGTGTCGGAGCTCTTCACCAATGCCGTACGGCACACGGACAGCGAAAAAGTCAGCTGTCAACTGCGCGTGGACGCCGCTCACTTGCGCATAGAAGTCGCCGACCACGGCTGCGCCCCGACGGAACCGAGGGCACGGTGCAGCGGCGCGGACGAGGAGAGCGGGCGCGGACTGCTGCTGGTCGGCGCGCTCTCCCGGGCCTGGGGCGTCCGCCCGGACGACGCGGGCCAAGGCCGCGTCGTCTGGGCCGATCTGCCGTACGGCCGGCTGCCCGGCTGAGACTGCTGCCCGGCCGAGACTGCCGCCCGGCCGAGACTACTGCCCGACTGGGACTACAGCCCGGCTGGGACTACAGCGGCAGCAAGTCCGGGCGTTTGGGCTCGACATGGTCGCCCGAGGACTCCCCGCGCAGTCGGCGCCCGATCCACGGCACGAGGTGCTCGCGCGCCCAGTGGATGTTGTCCCGGCGGACCTCGGCCGGTGTGCGGTGCTCCTCCTCCGGCCACGGCTGGTCCGGGTCGGCCGGCACGTCGAGCCCCAGGACCTGGGCGGCGCGCAGCGCCACCCGCGTGTGCCCGTCGGCCGACAGGTGCAGCCGGTCCTCGCTCCACGCCCGCCGGTCCTGGACCGAGCGCAGCGACCACAGGTCGAGGACCGGGCAGTCATGCCGGTCGGCGATGGCCCGTACGTGTGCCGTGTACGTCGCGATCTTGCCGCGCAGGTGCCGCAGGACCGGCATGCCGCGGGTGTCGAAGCCGGTGCACAGCAGCACCGTTCCCACGGACGAGGCCAGTTCGGCGACGGCCGCCTCGTACCGCGCGGCCACGTCGTCCGGGTCGCTGCCCGGCCGCAGAATGTCGTTGCCCCCCGCGCAGAACGTGACGAGATCCGGCCCGAGTTCCTTCGCCCGCGGAACCTGCTCCTCGACGATCTGGTCGAGAAGCCGGCCGCGGATCGCGAGATTGGCGTACCGGAAGGTGTGCTCTTCCTGCTGATCGGCCAGGAGTACGGCCAGTCGGTCGGCCCAGCCGACGAAGGTGTCATCAGGACCCGGGTCCCCGACGCCCTCGGTGAAGCTGTCCCCGACGGCTGCGTACGACCCGATCGCGCTCTTGCTGATTGATTTCGAATCGTCTGCCACGTCAGCTCATCATTCCGTCCGAGGAGTGACCTACGCCACCGTAACCAGGGGTTGACGTGCCGTGATGTATCCCACCCCGAAAACGTCAACCGGAGCGGAATACGCCCGTGGGGGTGCCCTCCGCACGCGGCAGCCCGTACAACCGGTGTCGTAAAGTCCGTTCATCCGCTGCGACGACCCACGTCGGCGGCCGACCCTGGGAGTGCCCGTGACGCAGACGCCGTACGTTTCCGCGACCGAGCCCGAACTGGCGGGAGTGCGCAACTTCCGTGATCTGGGCGGCTTGCCGGCCGCCGGCGGGAGACGCGTACGGCCCGGTGTCCTCTTCCGCAGCGGCCACCTCGCCCATGCGACCGAGGCGGACACCGCCTTCCTCGAGTCGCTGGGCCTGCACACCGTCTTCGACTTCCGCAACGACGCCGACATCGAGCAGGAGGGCCCGGACGTCGCCCTCGCCGGGGTGTGTCACGTCAACATCCCGCTCACCGACCCTGCCGACGGCACCGAGTTCTGGGACATGGTCCGCGAGGGCGGCCTGGAGCGGCTGCGGGAGGTGCTGGGCGAGGGCCGGGCGGCGGAGCGGATGTCCGGCACCTACCGCGAGCTGATCACCACGCGCACTGCCGAGCACAGCCGGATCCTGCACTCCCTGGCCGAGGACAGCGTGCCCGCGCTGATGCACTGTGCCGCCGGCAAGGACCGGGCCGGGCTCTCGGTCGCGGTGACGCTGCTCGCGCTCGGGGTGCCGTACGAGGCCATCGAGGCCGACTACCTGGAGTCGAACGCCCCGCACCGCCGCTACAACGTCCGGCGCGGCGACGGCTCCGACGGCTCCTCCTCCCCCGAGGTGATGGAGCTGCTGTCGCCGTTCTTCGAGGCCCGGGCCGACTACCTCGCCGCGGCGTTCACCGCCATCGAGGAGACCTGGGAGACGACCGAGAACTACCTCACCGAGGGTCTCGGGCTCACCCCGGAGACCCGCGAGCGGCTCCAGGAGCGCCTGCTCACGGACGACTGACGCGTACGGCGGGGCGTGCGAGCCGTGCGCCCCGCCGCCGCGTCAGCGGTTCGCGACCGCCTGCTTGACCAGCGTGCGGCCGAAGTCCCACATCAGCGAGCCGCCGCTGTGGGCGTCGTCCATGACGGCCGTGAAGGCGTCCACGAAGCGGTCGGCCTCGCGCTCCCCGATGATCAGCGGCGGGATCAGCTTGATCACCTCGAGGTGATCGCCGGAGACCTGGGTGAGGATGCGGTGCCGCTGCAGCAGCGGCACCACGACCATCTGCGCGAACAGGCCCTTGCGCGCCGCCTGGAGCATGGTCCACCGGCTGCGCAGGCCGAGCGAGGACGGACGGCCGAACTCGATGCCGATCATCAGGCCTCGGCCGCGCACGTCGTGCAGCAGCTCGTACTTGCCGACCAGCGCCGCGAGCCTGCCGCGCAGCAGTTCGCCCGTCTGCCGGGCGTTCGCGACGACCTGCTCGTCCTCCATGACCGCGAGCACCGCGAGACCGGCCGCCATGGCCTGGGCGTTGGAGCCGAAGCTCGCCGAGTGGACGAGCACCCGGTCCATGGAGGAGTAGACCTTCTTGAAGATCCAGTCCCTGCCCAGGGTCGCGCCGACGGGCACATAGCCGCCCGACAGCGCCTTGGCCACGCACACCAGGTCCGGCTCGACGCCGTGCTCGTGCTGGTAGGCGAAGAACGCGCCGGTGCGCCCGATGCCCGTCTGCACCTCGTCCGCGATCAGCAGCGCCTTGTGCCGGTGCAGCAGCTCCTGCGCCGCGCGCAGGAAACCGGGCGGCGCCTCGTGGACGCCCTTGCCCTGGATCGGCTCGACCACGAAGGCCGCCACGTCACCGCGCCTCAACTCCCGCTCCAGCGCGGCGAGATCACCGAGCGGGACCGCCGTGTCCGGCAGCAGTGGGGCGAACCCGTCGCGGAAGCCGTCCTCGCCGTTGACGGACAGCGATCCGGTGGTCAGCCCGTGGAAGGCGTGCTCGCAGTACAGGACCCGCGGTCTGCCGGTGGCGTACCGCGCGAACTTGAGCGCCGTCTCCACCGCCTCCGTGCCGCTGTTGCCGAAGAACACCCGGTCCAGATGGGGCGCGTACGACAGCAGCTTCTCGGCGAGGAGGCCGGGCAGCGGCTGGCAGTCGAAGCGGGTGAGGTCGGCGAGCGAGGCGTCCAGGACGTCGTGCAGGGCCTTGCGGACGACCGGATGGTGGCGGCCGAGGCCCATCACCCCGAAGCCCGCGAGCATGTCGAGGTAGTCCTGCCCGTCGGTGTCCCAGAAGTAGGCGCCCTCGGCCCGCTCGTAGACCTTGTCGAAGCCGATCGTGTGCAGCATGCGCGGCAGTTGGTGGTTGAGGTACCGCGCGTGCAGGTCGTACCGCTCGCCACCGCGGGCGGCGAGCAGGGCGGAGAGGTCGAAGCCGGTCATGCGTTCTCCTTCTGGGCCTCCACGGCGGGTTCCTCCCGGGCCGCGGCCGCCTGCGTACGGGCCAGGACGGCGCTGATCCGGCCGGCGATCTCGGCGGGGGTGAGCCCGAGATCCGCCAGCACCTCGGCGCGCTTGGCGTGGGGCAGGAACTGCTCCGGGATCCCGAAGGTCTCCACCGGCAGGTCGGTCCCCGCGTCGCGCAGCGCCTGGGCGACGGCCCAGCCGACGCCTCCCGTACGGCTGTTGTCCTCGACGACGGCGACCATGCGGTGCCGCCCGGCGAGCGCGGGCAGCTCCTCGTCGACCGGCTTGACCCAGCGCGGGTCCACGACGGTGCAGCCGGTGCCCCGTCCGGCGAGCAGGCCGGCGGCGTCGAGCGCCACCTGGGCCATGGCGCCGACCGCGACGAGCAACACCTCGGGGTCGCCGGTGCGCCGCAGCACGTCCATGCCGCCGATCCGGTCCTCGGCGGGGATGTCCTGGCCCACCTTCTCCTTGGGGAACCGTACGACCGTGGGGGCGTCGGCCACCTCGACGGCCTCGCGGAGCTGGGCGCGCAGCTGCGCCGCGTCGCGCGGGGCGGCGATGCGCAGGCCGGGGACGACCTGGAGGATCGACATGTCCCACATGCCGTTGTGGCTGGGGCCGTCGGTGCCGGTGACGCCGGCCCGGTCGAGTACGAACGTCACGCCGCACTTGTGCAGGGCTACGTCCATCAGCACCTGGTCGAAGGCCCGGTTGAGGAAGGTCGCGTACACCGCGAAGACCGGGTGCAGCCCGCCCGTCGCCAGCCCCGCCGCCGAGGTCGCCGCGTGCTGCTCGGCGATCCCCACGTCCCAGACCCGGTCCGGGTACGCCTCCGCGAACTTCGTCAGGCCCACGGGGTGCAGCATCGCCGCCGTGATCGCCACGATGTCCGGCCGCTCCGCGCCGAGTCGGACCATCTCGTCGCCGAACACCGACGTCCAGGAACGGCCGGCGGCGGGCCCCAGGGGCTCGCCGGTCAGCGGGTTCGTCACTCCGACGGTGTGGAAACGGTCCGCCTCGTCCTCGAGGGCGGGCCGGTAGCCGCGCCCCTTCTCGGTCCGGCAGTGGACGAGCACGGGGCCGTGGAAGCGCTTGGCCCGGCGCAGCGCGGACTCGACGGCGCCGATGTCGTGGCCGTCGATCGGGCCGAGGTACTTCAGCCCGAGGTCCTCGAACATGACCTGGGGCGCGAAGGCGTCCTTGAACCCCTTCTTCGCGCCGTGCAGCGACTCGTAGAGCGGCTTGCCGAGCAGCGGGACGCGCTGGACGGCCTCCTTGCCGCGGGCGAGGAAGCGCTCGTAGCTGTCGGTGGTGCGCAGGGTGGCGAGGTGGTTGGCGAGGCCGCCGATGGTGGGCGCGTAGGAGCGTTCGTTGTCGTTGACGACGACGATCAGCTGACGGTCCTTGGCGGCGGCGATGTTGTTGAGCGCCTCCCAGGCCATGCCGCCGGTGAGGGCGCCGTCGCCGATCACGGCGACGACGTGGCGGTTCCACAGGCCGAGCACCTGGTTGGCCTTGGCGAGGCCGTCGGCCCAGCCGAGGACGGTGGAGGCGTGGCTGTTCTCGATGACGTCGTGCTCGGACTCCTCGCGCGACGGATAGCCGGACAGGCCGCCCTTGCCGCGCAGCTTCGAGAAGTCCTGCCGCCCGGTGAGCAGTTTGTGGACGTAGCTCTGGTGCCCGGTGTCCCACAGGATCCGGTCGGAGGGCGAGTCGAAGGCCCGGTGCAGGGCGATGGTCAGCTCGACCACGCCGAGGTTCGGGCCGAGGTGTCCGCCGGTCCTGGCCACGGCGTGCACCAGGAAGTGGCGGATCTCCTCGGCGAGTTCGGTCAGGTCATCCGCGCCCAGTGCCTTCAGGTCGCGCGGTCCCCGGATGTTCTCCAGCAGCGACACCCCGGCCCCCTCCTTCTCTGTCAGGCTTGTCTTCCCACCCCGCCGGTCAGGCCACGGACACGGCAGGCGTCCCGGAGGGGGCACCGTCCGCCGCCATCTGCTCGGCGAGTTTCATGGCTTCCTCGATGAGGGTCTCGACGATCTTCGACTCGGGCACCGTCTTGATCACCTCGCCCTTGACGAAGATCTGCCCCTTGCCATTGCCGGAGGCGACACCGAGGTCGGCCTCACGAGCCTCACCCGGACCATTGACCACACAGCCCATCACCGCCACCCGCAGCGGGACCTCCATGCCCTCGAGCCCCGCGGTCACCTCGTCGGCCAGCT
>NZ_JBTHHU010000055.1:0-26800 GCF_059089585.1 Streptomyces sp. SX-6
ATCGCCATGCACACCCGCGCCACACCGGGGGTGTAGACCATCGACAGGTCGTCACGGTTGCGGATCGGGTGCTTGGACGCCATCTCGATCTTGCCGCCCAGATGCATCAGGAACGTACGGTCCGACATCTTGCCGACCGTCACACCCTCGATGCCGCGGAGCTTCTCGACGATCTCGTCGGCGTGTTCGGTGGAGGTGGTGGCCATCGTGACGTCGATGCGCAGCTTCTCGTGGCCGGACGCGGTCACGTCCAGGCCGGTGACGGAACCGCCGGAGGACTCCACGGCCGTGGTGAGCTGGCTGACTGCGGTCCCGCTCGCCGGGACCTCCAGTCGGACGGTCATCGAGTACGAGACGCTGGGCGCCGTTGCCATGAGGGTGGTGCTTCCTTCTGCTTCTGATGGTGGTGGGGGGAGTGGTGGGGGGAGAGGTCAGACCGTGGCGGTCCGGGCGTGCGGGCGGGCCAGGTTGTCCGGGTGGAGGATCTCCTGGAGCCGCTCCGGGGTGAGCAGGCCCTTGGCCAGGACGAGGTCGTACACCGAGGCGCCCGTGGTCAGGGCCTCCTGGGCGACGGCGGTGGCCTGCTCGTAGCCGATGTGCGGGTTGAGCGCGGTGGCCAGGCCGATGGACTGGCCGACGAGCTGCGCCAGATGCTCGCGGTTGGCGGTGATGCCGCTGACGCATCGCTCGGCGAGCGTCAGGCACCCGGCCCGCAGGTGGGTGAGGCTCTTGAGCAGGCTGTGGGCGATGACCGGCTCGAAGGCGTTGAGCTGGAGCTGGCCGGACTCGGCGGCCATGGTGACGGTCACGTCGTTGCCGATGACCTCGAAGGCGATCTGGTTGACCACCTCGGGGATCACCGGGTTCACCTTGCCCGGCATGATGCTCGAACCCGCCTGCACGGGCGGCAGGTTGATCTCGGCGAGGCCGGCGCGCGGGCCGCACGAGAGCAGGCGGAGGTCGTTGCAGGTCTTGGAGAGCTTGACGGCGATCCGCTTGAGCACGCCCGAGAGCTGGACGAACGCGCCCATGTCCTGGGTGGCCTCGACGAGGTCACCGGCGACGCTGAGCGGGATGCCGGTGATCGTGCTCAGGTGGCCGCAGGCCGTACCGGGGTACCGCGGGTGGGCGTTGAGGCCGGTGCCGATGGCAGTGCCGCCGAGGTTGATCTCGCGCAGCAGCGCGCACGCCTCGTCCAGGCGCGCCCGGTCCTCGGCCAGCATCACGGCGTAAGCCGCGAACTCCTGGCCGAGCGTCATGGGGACCGCGTCCTGGAGCTGGGTGCGGCCCATCTTCAGGACGTCCGCGAACTCCCCGGCCTTGGCCGCGAAGGCCTCGCGCAGGACCTCCATCGCGTCCAGCAGGCGGGCGGCGGCGAGTTGGAGCGAGAGCCGGACGGCGGTGGGGTAGACGTCGTTGGTGCTCTGCCCGGCGTTGACGTCCTCCAGCGGGTGGAGGTGGCCGTACTCGCCCTTGCCGTGGCCGAGGATCTCCAACGCCCGGTTGGCGACGACCTCGTTGGCGTTCATGTTGGTGGACGTGCCCGCGCCGCCCTGGATGACGTCCACGACGAACTCGTCGTGGAAGCGCCCGGCACGGATCTCCTCGCAGGCCTGCACGATCGCCTTCGCCTTGCGCTCGTCCAGCAGCCCCAGCTCGCTGTTGGCCCGGGCGGCGGCCTGCTTGACAGAGGCCAGGGCGACGACGAGGTCGGGGTAGGCGGAGATCGGGGAGCCGGTGATGGGGAAGTTCTCCACGGCCCGCAGGGTGTGGATGCCGTAGTACGCGTCCGCGGGGACGTCGCGGTAACCGAGGAGATCGTGTTCGGTGCGCAAGGGGGTTCGGTCCGATCAGTGCGTGGGGGGAGTGATCAGGGTGGGGGGAGTGGGGGCGTCAGGCCGGGGTGGGGACCGGGGCGGACGCGGGGGTGGCCAGTGCGTGGCGCAGCACACGGGCGCGTTCGGCCGCGTCGGTGGAGGCGAGGACCGCGGAGAGGACGGCGATCCGTGCCTGACCGGCGCGCAGGGTGCCGGTCAGCATCGCTCCGGCGGCCGCGAGGTCCACGGCGCCGCCGTGGGTGTAGATCTCCGCGACAGGCCCGGTGGGCACACGCGTGGTCAGGGCGACGAGGACGCCGCGGGACACCGCGGCCTCGACGGCGGCGCTGACCTCGGGGGTGGCGTTGCCCGCACCCGTGGCGACGAGGACGATGCCCTGGGCGCCCGCCCCGACGGCGGCGTTGAACAGCAGCGGGTCCCCGTCGCAGTGGTGCATGACGACGTCGACCCGGGGCAGGGGCTCAGCGGCCGTCGGCAGGGGGAGCGGTGCCGGGCGCTCGGGGCGCCGGTGGACGAGGATGCCGTCGGCGGTGACGTCCGCGATACGGCTGCCGGAGGGGTCGGCGAACGCGTTGGCGGCCAGCGTCTGCACCTTCACCGTGCCGCGCGCGGCGTGCACCTTGCCGTCGAAGACCACCAGGACGCCGAGGCCGCGCACCGAGGCCGCCGTCAGCAGCGCGTCGTGGAGGTTGCGCGGTCCGTCGCCGTCCACCGCCTCGAGCGGGAGCTGGGCGCCGGTGAAGACCACCGGCCGGGGGTCGTCGTGGTGCAGGTCGAGCAGGAACGCGGACTCCTCCAGCGTGTCCGTGCCGTGCGTGACGACGATGCCGTCGACGGCCGGATCGGCCAGCACCTCGCGCACGGTGCGCAGGAGCGTCAGCTGGTGCGCGGTGGTGAGCCGGGCGCTGTTCACGCTCATCAGGTCGACGACCCGCACGGTCACACCCTCGGGCACGGCGGCCGTGGCCAGGACGTCCCCGCCCTTCGCCTCGGCGGCGAAGCCGGAGCCCTGCCATCGGCTGGCGATCGTTCCGCCGGTGCTGATGACGACGATCTGTCCCACGTCTGCTCGCTCCCTCTTCCGCCCGTTTGATCTTCGTGTGCCAGTTCGAACGAAACCGGCCGCAGCGCACTATAGGACGAATCGGGCGCAATGGGATCGCTGATTCGGGCGTACCTCTCACAGGAACGTGGTGGATAATTGCGCCGTGGATGCGATTGACAGAAATATCTTGCGCGAGCTCCAAGGTGATGGCCGGCTGACCATCCAGGAGCTCGCCCAGCGGGTCGGCCTCACGCCCTCGCCGTGCATGCGCCGCGTCCGCCAGCTCGAGCAGGACGGCGTCATCCAGGGCTACCGGGCGGTCATCGACCCCGAGGCGGTCGGACGGAGCTTCGAGGTCCTCGTCTCCGTCGAGGTCAGGCGGGACCGGGAGGCGGTCGAGGCCTTCGAGGCGGCGCTCCAGGACATCCCCGACGTCATCGAGGCGTACCGCCTCTTCGGCAGCCCCGGCTGTCTGCTGCGCATCGCCGTCGCCGATCTCGCCGCCTACGAGCGGCTGTGGATCGAGCGCCTCACCACGATGTCCGGCGTGACCGAGGTGAACTCGCAGATCATCATGAAACGGATCAAGGAACCGCGAGGTCTGCCGGTCGACGGTTGAGGGCTACGCGTGGGTAGCCCTCAACCGCCCAACTCCCGAATGTGCGAAGCGGATTACCGCAGTACTCTGGTGGTGTCTGGATGCGCGGCCCGCATCCGGCGGGTCGCGCGGCCCGCACATGATTGGTGGGTCGACATCATGACTCGCGCAGACACATCAACTCGGAAGCGCAGGCGCCGAGTCAGCGTCCTCCTGGTGGCCGCCGGAGTCGCCGCGCTCGGTGGATGGTGCGGCGGCGGGTTCGGTGAGCACGCCGGCAGGCACATGCACCACTCGGCGCCGTATGCCATGGCCGCGATGGGGCCTGTCGCCCCTGCGGCCCCCGCGGCCGCCAACGCACCGGCGGCCGCTGCCAACCACGTGACGATCGCCGGCTTCGCGTACGCGCCGTCGACGATAACCGTCACCAAGGGCACCACAGTGACCTGGACCAACAACGACTCGGCTCCGCACACGGTGACGAGCATGGGGTCCGGTCCCCTGAACTCGCCGACGCTCAGCAAGGGCGGCACGTTCAGCTTCAAGTTCAACTCTGCTGGGACGTTTGCCTACTACTGCACGTTCCACCCGTACATGCACGGCACAGTTGTCGTGAAGTGAGGGAAGTGAGGAGTGCCGACACACGTCAGACCGGCGGCTCGCCCACTGGGTGGGCCGCTCCGTGTGCTGTCACGAACGCCTCGGCGGCTGTCCACGGGGTGTCGCTGTAGACGACCAGGGCATCGGTCAGGCCCTCGGGCCGCAGCGTGATCCGGTGGTCGTGCCCGCGGAAGCGTGTGTCCGTCACGGTGGCGCGTACTGCGCCGTGGCAGGGCTCGGCGGACAGGCGCAGTTGGCGGGGCCGCAGCAGGACCAGGCCCTCCCGGGTGCCGTTGACGGTGGTGGTCAGCGGGAGGGTGCCGAACGCGGTGACGGCCTTGTCGGTGCTGAAGGTCGCCGGCACGAGGTTGGCCTCGCCGAGGAAGCGGGCCACGGAGGAGTCGGCGGGTTCGCGGTAGAGCCGCTCGGGTGCGGCCTGTTGGGCGATGCGGCCGCGCTGCATGACGGCGATGGTGTCGGCGAAGGCGAGTGCCTCCTCCTGGTCGTGGGTGACCAGGACCGCGGTGGTTCCGGCGCGGCGCAGGGTGGCCGCGACCTCGGCCCGCAGGTCGGTGCGCAGGGCCGCGTCCAGGGCGGCGAACGGCTCGTCCAGTAGCAGGAGTTCGGGCTCGGTGGCCAGGGCGCGGGCGAGGGCTACGCGCTGCTGCTGGCCGCCGGAGAGCTGGTGCGGGTGGCGTTCGGCGAGGCCGTCCAGGCCGACCAGGGCGAGGAGTTCGGCGACCTTCCCCCGGCGGCGGGTGCGCGGCAGCCCGAAGCCGATGTTGCCGGCCACGGTCAGGTGGGGGAAGAGCGCGCCGTCCTGCGGGACGTAGCCGACGCGGCGGCGTTCGGCGGGGACCCGGCGCCGGCCGTCGTCCAGGAGCCGCCCGCCGAGGGTGACTTCGCCGCGTACGGCCGGGTGGAAGCCGGCGATGACGCGGAGCAGCGTGCTCTTGCCGCAGCCCGAGGGGCCGAGGACGCAGGCCAGGGCGCCGTCGTCGACGGTGAGACCGGCACCGGCGAGGATCTCGTTCCGGCCGTGGGCGGCATGGAGTGCGGTGACGGTGAGGCTGCTCATCTGGTCGTCTCCGTGGGGGCATGGTGGCCGAGGGTGCGGCGGGTGAGCAGGAGGACGGGCGGTACGGACATGGCCACCATGAGCGCGGCGTACGGGGCGGCGGCGCCGTAGGCGAGTCCGGTGGTGTACGTCCAGAACCGGGTGGCGAGGGTCTCGGTGCCCGTCGGGCGGAGCAGCAGGGTGGCGGTCAGTTCGGTGCTCGCGGTGAGCGCGACCATGGCGGCGCCCGCGCCGAGGCCCGGCAGGACGAGCGGCAGGGTGACGCGGGCCAGGACGAGGGCGGGCCGGGTGCCCAGGGAGCGGGCCACCTCCTCGACGCCGGGCGGCACCTGGGCGAGGGCGGCCCGTACGGCCGTGAGCGCGAGCGGGAAGTAGAGGACCACGTACCCGGTGACGAGCATCGGGGGCTGCTGGTACAGCGGTTGGGCCCAGCGGATCACGAAGTAGACCACGGAGAGGGCGACCGCGATGCCGGGCAGGGCGCGGGTGAGGTAGGCGGCGCCCTCGGCGGCCCGCGCGAGCCGGGTGCCGCGCCGCCAGGCGTACAGCGCGACGGGGATCGCGGCGGCGGTGGCGACGAGGGCCGCCGCGGCGGAGTAGCCGAGCGTGGTGAGTGCCGCGTTCAGGACCGATGCCTGGGGCAGGGTGGTGGAGCTGCCGCGCACCAGCCAGTAGCCGAGCGCGTACACCGGCACGCCGAGCGCGGTGGCGACGAGGGCGGCAAGTGCCGCCAGGGCCGGGGTGGTCCAGCGGCCGAGCCGGGCCGGGACGGGGCGGCGCCCGGCGGTGGCGCGGCGCACGGTGCGGCCCCGGCGTCCGGCACTGGCCTCCAGTACGACCAGCAGCAGGGCGAGGGCGACCAGGACCAGGGTGAGCTGGGCAGCGGCGGCGGCGTCGAAGCCGAGCCGGTACTCGGTGAAGATGGCGGTGGCGAAGGTGGTGTACCGCAGCATCGCGAACGCCCCGTACTCGCCCAGCAGATAGAGCGAGACGAGCAGTGCGCCGCCGGCCAGGGCCGGGCGGGCGAGCGGCAGCGTGACGCGCCACAGGGTGGCGAGCGGGCCCCTGCCCAGGCTGCGGGAGACTTCTTCGGCGGCGGTGTCGGCGCGGCGCAGGGTCGCGGCGACGGGGAGGTACACGAGCGGGTACAGCGAGCAGGTCATCACCAGGACCGCTCCCCAGTAGCCGCGCACCGAGGAGGTCAGCGAGACCCAGGAGTAGCCGCGGACGAACTCGGGCACGGCCAGCGGCAGGACGAGCGCGACGGTCCACCAGCGGCGGCCGGGCAGATCGGTGCGCTCCACCAGGTATGCCGCGCCGAACCCGAGCACGGCGGTCGCGAGGGTGACCGCGAGGGCGAGCGTGGCGGTGTTCCACAGCAGGGTGCCGAACAGCGGGCGGCCGAAGAGGCGTCGGGCCTCGTCCCATCCCGCCTGTGCGGCCTGGACGCCGAGGAACACCAGCGGCGAGGCCACCACGACGGCGACGGCGAGGGCTCCGGCCGGGAGCAGGCCGGTGGCCCGCCGGCGCAGTCGCGGCAGCGGGCCACCGGTGGAGGGGAGTGCGCTCACGGCAGGAGACCGGTGTCCTGGAGCAGCTTGAGGGCGTCCTTGCCGTCACCGAGGTCCGCGACGTTCGCGACGGTGCCGACGGAAGCGAGCGCGGGCAGCTCCTTCTTGCCCTTCACGCCCGGCACGAGCGGGTACTCGTAGCTCTCGGAGGAGGCGATCACGTTCTGCGCGGGCGCACTGGCCAGATAGGCGAGGAACGCCTGGGCGGCATCCTGGTGCTTGCCGTTCTTGAGGATCGCGGCGCCGGAGACGTCGACCAGCGCGCCCGGGTCGCCCTTGGCGAAGTAGTGCAGCTTGGCGTGGGTCTTGGCGGCGGTCTGCTCGTCGCGCAGGCGGTAGAAGTAGTAGTGGTCGATGACGCCGCCCTCGACCTCGCCCTTGTTGACGGCGGCGGACAGGTCCTCGTTGCTGTCGTACGTCTTGGCGTTGGCCTTCAGGCCCTCGAGCCACTTCCTGGCCGCGTCCTCGCCGTCGGTCTTGATCATGCGGGTGACGACGGGGGCGAAGTCGGTCTCGCCCGGGGCGATGCCGAGGCGGCCCTTCCACTCCGGCTTGGCGAGGTCGCGGACGGAGGCGGGCGGCTTGGTGTCCGCGTCCTTGCCCTCGGCGGCGATGAAGGCGGCGGTACGGGCGGAGATGCCGACCCAGTCGCCCTTGGGTGAACTGTCCGCTGCGGGAACGGACTTGAGGGTCGCCTGCTTCACCGCGGCGAGCAGGCCCTTCTCCTCCAGCGTGGTCAGAGCGGGCGGGTTCTCGGCGTAGAAGACGTCCGCGGGGGAGGCGCTGCCCTCCTGGAGGATCTGGTTCGCGAGCTCGGCCTCGTCGCCGGACCGCAGCTTGACCTTGATGCCGGTGCGCTTCTCGAAGTCCGCCGCCAGGGCCTTGACGGTCTGCTCGTGCTGGCCGCTGTAGACGGTGACCGTCTGGCCCTTGGATGTGCCCTTGGACGTGTCCTTGTTCGCGGAACCGCCGCACGCGGTCAGTGCGAGGGCGCAGACGGTGACGAGCGACAGCCCGGCGGTGGCCGGCCGAAGATTTCGCAGCATGGTGGGGGACCCTCCGTGAGGAGCAGTGGCTGAATCCAGCCGGGTGGAAGGCGTGCCATGCGCGATGTCGTGGGGGAGCGCATGGTGCCTGACCCGGCTTTCTGGCGCAGAACGTAGGGCAGGAAAGGCTTGCCTAACAAGTTTCGGGACGTCAGATTTCAGCCAGGCATCGGTAGGGGCATGCCTCGGTCCTCGAAGCATCATTTTCTGGCAAAGCGCTGGGGAATGCTTCCGGTGTCACGGCCGGGGGAACGGCTCTTGGCATGTCGGAGATCTCGGAGCTGTCGGAGCTGTCGGATGAGGTGCGTCAGGCGCTGGACCGGGGCCGGCCGGTGGTCGCCCTGGAGTCGACGATCATCGCGCACGGCCTGCCCCGGCCACGGAACCTGCGGGTGGCCCGGGAGCTGGAGGAGCTCGTACGGGCGGGCGGTGCCGTCCCCGCGACGGTCGCGGTGCTGGACGGGCGGCCCCGTATCGGCCTGGACGAGGAACAGTTGACGCGGGTGGCGGGCGAGGAGGACATCCGCAAGCTGGGCCACCGGGACCTCGCACCGGCGGTGGCCGCGGGTGCGAGCGGGGCGACGACGGTGTCCGCGACCGCCTTCCTGGCGGCCCGGGCCGGGATCCGGGTCTTCGCCACGGGCGGCCTGGGCGGCGTCCACCGCGCATGGACGCAGACCCAGGACGAGTCGGCGGACCTGAGACTGCTGGCGCGGGTACGGATCGCCGTGGTCTGCGCCGGCGTGAAATCGGTGCTGGACGTACCGGCCACGCTGCAGCGCCTGGAGACGCTGGGGGTCGGCGTACTGGGCTACCGCACGCGGACCTTCCCGGGCTTCTACCTCCGCAGCTCCGGCGAACCGGTCGACTGGACGGCCGAGTCCGCCGGGGAGGTGGCCGGCGTACTGCGCGCCCAGGACGCCCTCGGCGGCCCGCCCTCGTCCCTGGTCGTCGCCAACCCGGTACCGGCGGCCGACCAGTTGGACCCGGCCCTGCACGCCCGGGTGCTCGCCGAAGCGCTCGCGGCCTGCGAACGGAAGGGCATCACCGGCCAGGCGGTCACCCCCTTCCTCCTCGACCACCTCGTCCGGCACACGAACGGCGCCTCCCTCGAGGCCAACGTGGCCGCGGTGCGCGGCAACGCGCGCCTGGCCGCCGAGATCGCCGTGGCGTACGCCTCATGACCGGGGCACTGCTCGTCATCGGCGACGTGGTGACCGACATCGTCGCCCGCCACCGCACCCCGCTCGCCCCGGCCACCGACACGGCCGCCCGCATCGCCACCCTCCCGGGCGGCGCGGGCGCCAACGCGGCCTGCTGGGCGGCCCGTTCGGGCCTGGAGGACGTCCGCATCCTCGCCCGCGTGGGCACCGACGCCGCGGCCTGGCACGAACGCGCGCTGCGCGCGTCGGGCGTCCGCCCGCACCTGGTGACCGACCCCGACGCCCCCACCGGCACGGTCATCTCCCTGGTCGGCCCGGACGGCGAACGGACGTTCCTCACCGACAGCGGCGCGGTGCTCCGCCTGTCGCCCGGCGACTGGAGCGACGGCCTCCTCGCCGGAGCGGGCCATCTGCACGTATCGGGCTACCTCTTCTTCGCGGGCGCCAGTCGGGCGCTCGCACGGCTGGCGATGGACGCGGCCCGCGCCCGCTCGGTGCCGGTGAGCGTCGACCCGGCCTCCGCGGGCTTCATCGCCCGCTTCGGCGTGGACCGCTTCCTCGCCGCCATCGCCGGGGCGGACGCCCTCCTGCCCAGCCACGACGAAGCCGCACTCCTCACCGGCCTGCCCGAACCGACGGACGCGGCGGCCAAGTTGAGCCGCCTCTTCCCGCTTGTCGTCTCCACTCAGGGCCCGCGGGGCGCGCTGGTGGCCGAATCCGGTACGGTCACCGCCCGGGTTCCGGCCGAGGCCGTCACCGCCGTGGACACCACGGGCGCGGGCGACGCCTTCACCGGCGCCTTCCTCGCGGCCCGCCTGGCGGGCCACGCCCCGGCCGCCGCGGCCCGCGAGGGCTGCCGCGCGGGCACGGAGGCGGTCACACGCGTCGGGGGCCGGCCTTCTCCAGCAGGGTGAGCTCGCGCCGGGCCGCGTGACGTTCCTTGCGGTTGCGCACCTTGCGCTCACGCTGCCGGTCCTTGACGCAGGCGCGTGAACCGCACTGGGAGCAGCACGAGTTGCTGAACAGCAGTGCGCCGACCGGCCAGTGGCATCCCGCGCTCTTGCCGTCCATCGGGTCGGCGGGGAGGTCGCAGACGCCGTCCCGATGGTCGTGCACGGCCCGGGGACCGTGCTCCGCGTAACGCACCCGCAAGGGCTTCGTCTTGTCCGTACGGGACATCTCGTTCCGGTCCGTTCCCTTCTGCGCCGACACGTGACGATCACCCTAAACTCCTTCACCACGTCAACTCACCTGGAAAAGGAGACGGATCGCATGGAGCAGCAGACAGACCACTTCGTCCGCACGACCGCCGCGGTCGCCACCAGCGGCGGCGCGGACTACCGGGTGGAGATACGCGCGGGACGCCACCCGCTGGCCGCCGACGAACCGGAGTCGGCCGGTGGCGGCGACACCGCCCCGAACCCGATCGACCTGCTGCTCTCCGCCGTGGGCTCCTGCACCGTCATCACCCTGCGCATGTACGCGCAGCGCAAAGGCTGGGACCTGCGGGGTGTGCGGGTGCACCTCGCGTACGAGAAGGCGCCCGACGCGGCCCGGATCACCCGACGGATCGTGCTGGACGGCGACCTCGACGAGGCGCAGCGCGCCAGGCTGCTGGAGATCGCCGACCGCTCGCCGGTCACCCGGGCCGTGAGCGAGGGGACCCCGATCGTGTCCGACGGCCGCGGGTGACGGTCCGCGCCGGGGGAATCGCCCACGTTTGCCGGAAGAGCGGGGGCGGCGCCGGAGTCCCTGCCTAGCCTCGGCGCGTGAACACCCGCCGCTTCACCGACTACGCCACATCGGTCCTCGACGCGCTCTCGCGCACCCCCGAGCGGCTCGCCCTGACCGATGCCGACGGACAGCGGCTCTCCGCCGGGGAGTTCCGCGACACCGTGTACCGCATGACGGCGGAGCTGGCCGCCCGCGGCACCGGCCCGGGCGCGACCGTCTCCCTGCTCACCGGCAACACCTCCGGCGCCCTCGCCGCCCGCTACGCGGCCAACCTGGCCGGGGCCCGTGTGGTGTTCCTCTACGAGGGCATGGCCCCGGAGACGCTGGCCCGCATCGTGGAGAACACCGAGACCACGGCGCTGGTCGTCGACTCCACGCGGCACACGGACGCGACGGACATCCTGCCCAGGATCACGGTGCCCGCAGTCCTGACGCTGGGCCCCGCCCCCTTCGGGGAGGACCTCCTGGCCGCCTCGGCGGAGCACGGGGCGCTCCGGCCGGAGAGCCCCGCCGCGCCGGGGGACGACTACAGCATCCGCTACACCGGCGGAACCACCGGCATCCCCAAGGGAATTCGCCAGCTCCACGGACCCTACCGGCGCTCCCTGGACAACCCGGTGCCGGGCTTCGGCGACCCGCCGCGGCATCTGGCCTGCACCCCGCTCGGCCACGTCTCCGGCGTGTTCTCCGACTGGGCTCTGCTCCTCGGCGGCTCCGCCGTGATGCAGCTCGCCTTCGACGCGGGCGAGGTCCTCGCCGCGATCGAGCGCGAACACATCACCCACGTATGGATGGTGCCGGCGCTGCTGTACCGGCTGCTCGACCACCCAGCCCTGCCCGGCACCGACCTGTCGAGCCTGAGCAGGATCACCTACGGCGGTTCCCCCGCCTCCCCGGCCCGGCTGCGCGAGGCTCTCGAGGCCTTCGGGCCC
Source organism: Streptomyces sp. SX-6 (assembly GCF_059089585.1). NCBI lineage: Bacteria > Bacillati > Actinomycetota > Actinomycetes > Kitasatosporales > Streptomycetaceae > Streptomyces > Streptomyces sp. SX-6. Next base: position 11,606 of record NZ_JBTHHU010000055.1, read on the forward strand.
GTCCTGTACGGCGGGTACGGCCAGTCGGAGACCCTCCTCGTCGCCCAGGTCACCCCGCAGGAGCACACGGTGACCGGACGGAACGGCCTGATCACCGCCGGCCGGCCGGTGCCCGGGGTGGAGGTCGTCATCCGCGACGAGGACGGCACCCCTCTCCCCACCGGCCGGGAGGGCGAGATCACCGTGCGATCCGACGGCGTGATGGGCGGCTACTGGAAGCAGCCCGAGCTCACTGCCGAGGTGCTGCGCGACGGCTGGGTCCGTACCGGCGACGTCGGGTACTTCGACGAGAACGGCTACCTGTTCGTCGTCGACCGGATCAAGGACATGATCATCGTGCTGGGCGGCCACGTCTATCCGGCCGAACTCGAGGAGCTCCTGCTCACCCACCCTGACATCGCCGCGTGCGCGGTCTTCGGCGTCCGCGGCCCGGACGCGCTCGAGCACGTCCACGCGGCGGTCGTCCCCGCCCCGGGACACCGCGTCGATCCCGGCGCCGTCCGCGAGTTCGCCACCGTCCACAAAGGGCCGATGTACGCACCCAGCGCCGTCCACGTCGTCGACACCATCCCCCTGACAACGGTGGGCAAGCCGGACAAGAAGGAACTACGGCAACGGCTCGGCGCCTGAACCTCGTGTGATGGCGAGCAGTGCCATGTCGTCGGTGATGCGGCCGCCCGCGTGGTGGCGGACGTCGGCCAGCAGGGCGCGGAGCAGCTCGTCCGGCGTGGCGAAGCCGCGTCCGGTCAGGGCCGCGACGGGGTCGTAGAAGACCCCCGCACGGTTCTTCGCCTCGGTGAGGCCGTCGGTGTAGAGCAGGAGCGTGGCCCCTGGAGGGAACGGCACCGTGTCCGTCACGCCCTGGCCGGGGCCCAGCGCCGCCAGGCACAGGGGGAGCGCCGGCTCGGACGGCTCCACGGTGCGCACGTCGCCGTCCCGCCGTACCAGCAGCGGTGCCGGGTGGCCTCGGTTGAACAGCCGCAGCTCACCGCCGGAGTGCGGGATCTCGGCCAGGACGCCGGTCACGAACCCCTCGGTCTGCTCGAGGCCCGCCCGCCGTTCCGCCTCCCGCACCAGCCCCCGCTCGAGCCGGTCCGCGACCCCGGCGAGCGTACGTTCCTCCTCGGCGGCCTCCCGGAACACGCCGAGCGTCACGTCCACCGCCTTGACCGCCTCCACGCCCTTGCCCCGCACGTCGCCGACCAGGCAGCGCACGCCGTACGGGGTGTCCTGCACGGCGTACAGGTCGCCTCCGATATGTGCCTCCCTGACGGCCGACTGGTAGCGGGCCGCGATGCGCAGCGAGCCGAGGGACGTCGGCGGCCGGGGCAGTACGGCGCGCTGCACGGCCAGGGCGACCTCGCGCGCGGACTGCAGCCGCGCGTCCCGGTAGTGCATGAGCCGGTTGACGACGACCGCGAAGGCCGAGACGGTCGCCACCGCCGCCAGCTCGCTCTGCCCGCCGGAGTCCCAGAGGAAGCCGAAATGGACGAGCAACGCGGCATCGACGGCACAGGCGCCGAGGCCCGCCAGGACCGTGGCGCGCAGTGACAGCAGCGCCGCGGCCGTCATCGGCGCGGCGGTGTAGAAGGCCTCCGCGCTGAAATGCGGCGAGGTGAAGTAGTCGACGAGGGCGCCCCCGGCCAGCAGGAGGACCGGCACCAGCTGGAGGTGGCGCAGGAACCAGCGCACCACGGCGTTGCCCCCTGCGCTCGGTGCCTTCACGTACTCCAGCATCACCGGGCCGGATCATGGCTGCCAGCGGTGGGCCGCCCCGAGCAGCACCGGCAGGGTCCGAGGCCCCCGGACGAGGAGGCCCGGGCGGAAGGCGAGGGAGCCGGGGTCCGTGGCGAGCCGGAGCCCGGGGAAGGCCCGGAACAGCGCCGGGAGCGCGATCCGCGCCTCGAGCCGGGCCAGCCGGGCACCCAGGCAGTAGTGGGGGCCGTGGCCGAACGCGAGGCTGGGCGCCGCGGGGCCGCCGAGCCCCGCCGGCGCACAGGCGGACCGCTGCTCCGGCGGCAGATACCGGTCGGGCAGGAACCGGTCCGGGCCGGGGAAGACCTCCGGGTCACGGCTCCCGGCGGCCAGAACGCCCAGGACGGAGGCCCCCGCGGGCACTTCCACGCCGCCGAGGCCGACCCGCTCGGTGGTACGCCGCCACGTCGCGCCCTCCAGCGGGCTCGCGTGGCGCAGCGCCTCGTCGACGACAGCGGGCCAGCGCTCCGGGTCGCCGCGCGCCGCGGCGAGCTCGTGGGGGTGGGTGAGCAGGAGCAGGACGGCGGAGGCGAGCAGGTTCATGGTCGTCTCGTAGCCGGCGAAGAGCAGCAGGGCCATCATGGCCGCCAGGGCCTCGTGGTCCAGGGCGTTCTCCGAGTCGTGCACGATCAGGCTGAACAAGTCGTCGCGTGCGTGCTGCCGTTTGGCCTCGATCAGACGGCAGTTGTACTCGTACAGGCTCTGCCAGGCGCGGTCGGTCGTCCCCGGCGGCAGCGTGTCGGCGGGGGCCGAGACCTCGTACGTCAAGGTGCGCAGGTACTCCCGGTCGGCCGCGGGGACGCCCAGGACCTCCGCCATCACCAGGACCGGGAGCGGGAAGGCGAAGCCGTCCACCAGGTCGGTTTCTGTTGGGTGTCGGGCCAGCCGGTCGAGCACTTCGGCGGTGAGTGCTTCGAGGCGGGGCCGCAGGGCGTCCGTACGGGCGGGGGCGAAGGCGCCCGCGACCAGGCGGCGCAGCCGGGTGTGCACGGGGGCGTCCTGGTTGAGCATGTGCTTGCCCAGCCGGGCGGCGGCCCGCTGCCCCGGGGTGTCGGTCTTGGGCCGGCCCGCTCCGTCGGGTGGCGGGACATTGGAGAAACGGGGGTCGTTGAGCATGGTCCGTACGTGCTCGTACCCGGTGACCAGCCACGCGTGCGAGCCGTTCGCCAGCGTGACGCGCACGGCCGGACCCCGGGCGCGCAGCGCGGCGTAGTACGGGTACGGGTCGGCGGCGAACGCCGGGTCGGCGGGATCCAGGGCCATGGGTCGAGCATGGACCGGCCGGTACGGCGGCGACAATCCTCAATCCCCAGGCCGTTTCGCGCTGTTGGGCGGAGCGCCGGCGTACGGCACGATGGTGTGGCGGGGTCCGGAACGAGAAGGCCGGGAGGATGCACATGTTGTACGCCTTTGGGTTCGAGCGGATCGGTGTGGTGGCGAGCGACCTGTACTTCATCGACCCCGACCCGATCCCGGGGCAAGAAGGCCCCGAGCGCGGCGTCCGCCTGGAGGTCCGGCTGATCGAGCAGGGAACGGCGCCGGGCACGATCTATGCCGCGCGGCCCATCGCCATCGAACGCCCCCTGTGGCGGGCCGACTTGCTCGAGTCGGTGTCCGGCCCGGCCGGGAGCCTGGACCGCGCCCACTGCCACCCGCGGTTCACGAACTGGGACCCCGGCTCGCGCGTCTTCGTGGAGGAGCTGTCGGCCGCGCCTCTGGAATGGGTGGCCGAGCGGCTGTCGGACCTGGACGGCCTGCTGGAGGAGGCCGGAGTGGCGGCGGACGAGGCCGGGCCGGGCGACGCGGCTGGCCTGCGGAGCGCGGTGCCGGACATCATGGCGGCCGTGCGCAGGCTGTTCGACGGCATCGCGAAGGGCGAGCTGGCCCGTCCGGCGGCCGGGGGGCAGGACGACACGAGTGCTCGCGTCAGCTGGCTCTGAGCGTAAATACGGAAGACGGGCCGGGTGGGTACGTGATACACCTTCGTCCCGTTATGCGAATCAGTACCCGCCTCGAGACCGAGGCCGACATCCCTACCGTCCGTGAGATCAACCTCGCCGCCTTCGACACCCCGCTGGAGGCCGACCTCGTCGACGCCCTGCGCGCCGACCCGGCCTGGATCGACGGCCTGTCCGTCGTCAGCACCGACGAGGACGGCACTGTCATCGGCCATGCCCTGCTGACCCGTTGCCACATCGGCGACACCCCGGCCCTGTGCCTGGCCCCCGTCGCCGTGAGGCCGGAGCGCCAGAAGAGCGGTGCGGGCTCGGCGGCGATCCGGGCCGCCCTGGAGGCGGCCAGGGAGATGGGCGAGCACTATGTCGTCGTCCTCGGACACCCCGCGTACTACCCGCGGTTCGGCTTCACCCGCGCCTCCGCCCACGGCATCGGCGTGACCTTCGACGTCCCGGACGAGGCACTGATGGCCCTCGCCCTGGACGAGGCACACCCGCTGCCGGGCGGCACCGTCCGCTACGCGGCGCCTTTCGGTATCTGACTAGGAGCACCTTTTCGGCTTACCTTGGCCGGCCCCCTTGAAAGTCACACCCGGGGGATAGTCGGGCGGGGTGATCAATGCAAGCATCGGCGGCAATCAGCAACGAGAAGGGGAGCGCATGAAGTTACGTCGTGCACAAGGAAAGTCGCGTCGTGTCACTGACACCCGCGCTCGGCGCCTGGCGAGACGGGTCGCTGTCGGCGTCGTGCCGGTGGCCGCCCTGGCGCTGTCGGCTCCTGCGCATGCCGGGGTGCTGGTGTCCACGAACTCGGCGGCAAGGCCTGCCGGGTCTGCCGAATCGGCGGGGATGCGGCTCCTGGGTACCGCCAATGCCCAGGTCGTGAACGCCAACAGCAACAAGTGCCTGGACGTCGCGGGCTGGAGCACCCAGGACTGGGCGCGCGTGCAGCAGTGGGAATGCACCGGCGGCGCCAACCAGCGATGGACGCTGGTCGACGTGGGCAGCGGCCACTACGAGCTGGTGAACTCCAACAGCAACAAGTGCGCTGACGTCGCGGGCTGGAACAAGGAGAACTGGGCCGTCGTCCAGCAGTGGACCTGCCATGGTGGCGCGAACCAGCAGTGGAGTCTGGTCGACATGGGCGGCAGCCGCTTCGAGTTGGTGAACGTCAACAGCAACAAGTGCATGGACGTCGCGGGCTGGAACAAGGAGAGCTGGGCGACCATACAGCAGTGGGACTGCACCGGCGGCGCCAACCAGCTATGGAGCTTCGCGTAACGGGCTGGGGCCAGTAGCCTGTCTGCCCGCCCCAACTGCCCGCAGGCGGCGCACCGTCGGGGACGCCAGGGGAGCCAGTGCCGCGGCCGTGGCGAGGAGCCCCGCGGTCGCCGCCACCCGGTAGCCGCCGACGGCGTGGGCGAGGGGACCCACGCTGAGCTGGCCGATGGGGTTCGTGAGATACGAGAGCAGGTCGTTGCAGGACGACACGCGGGACAGCGCGTGCGACGGGACATGTTCCTGGAGGGACGTGTCCCACGCGATGCCCGTGACCGCCGTGCCGAGACCGGCGACGAAGGCGACGGCGCACAGCCCCACGGGGTCCAGGTGCGCGCCGAGCGCCAGCAGCGGCAGGGCGCCGAGCGCGGCGCCGAGATGGCCCAGCCGCAGCAGATGCGTGACCGCGAGGCGGTACAGCAGGACGCCGGCCGCCAGCATCCCCACGCCGCGGACGCTCAGCACGAACCCCCACGTCGTCTCGCCGCCGAGCTGCCGGGTGAGGTCGGGGCCCAGGATCTGCCAAGTGCCGGTCTGGACCAGGTTGATGACGCAGAACGATGCGGTTCCCACTCCCAGCCAGCGGATGCGCCGGAACTCCGCCCAGCCCTCGCGAATGCCGGACAGCAGGGCGACGGACCCGGGCACCGTCCCGGCAGGCGGCAGGCGGGTGAAGCAGATCGCGGCGTAGAGATAGGTGAGCGCGTCGAAGGCCAGCGCCGGACCGCTGCCGACGACGGCCACCAGGACGCCCGACAGGCCCGGCCCGAGGATCTTGGTGCTGTTGCGCACCGACCCCAACAGGGCGTTCGCCTGCCGGAGTTGCTCCTTGCCGACCAGGTCCGGTACGACGCCGCGCAGCGCCGGAGTGGTGAAGGCGGCCAGGACGCCGGACGCGAACTCCAGCGCGGCCACGGGCAGTAGCGCGTAGTGGCCGGTCAGAAGGATCGCCGCGACCGCACCCTGGGCGAGGGCCGAGCCGAGGTTGGCGGCCACGAGCACCGTCCGGCGCGGGAACCGGTCGGCCGTGGCCCCGCCCACGAGCAGGAACACCAGCAGCGGCACCATGCGGGCGGTCAGGACGACGCCGAGGTCGCCGGTACGTCCCGTGGTGCCCAGGACCGCGAAGGCCAGCGCGACCGGGGCCAGCGAACTGCCGAGCAGGGAGACCGCCTGCCCGGTGAGGAACCTGCGGAAGTCCGTCTGCTTGAGGAGGGATGAGCGCATCGGCCGAGTGTGCGGGCGCCCCGCGGAAGACCGTATCGTTTCGGCAGGAGGCGAAAGGTGGGCGAAAGCAGATGGTCCTGCTGCGGCTGAGCCCGCTGGCCCTGTCCCGGTCGCGGTTCGCGCTGTCGCCGCTGGCCGAGACGCTGGGCACGGTGATCGCCCTGGCCAGGCCGGGCACCGAGCCGTGGCTGGCCTCGTGGCGCGAGCGCCACCGGGAGGCGTTCACTGCCGCGCTGGAGGAGGACCCCTTCGCCCGGGGCCTCGTGTCCCTGATCGCCTCGACCAAGTGGCTGCCCGGCTTCGTCACCCTCCCTCCCGACGGCGGGATGCGCACCGCACTCCGCACCGAACTGCCACGCGTGGCGGCCGCGAACGACGACTACGTACGCGCCCAACTCGAGAAGTCGCTCGCGCACAGCTGGGAGCGGCACGACCTCGACTGGCTGTCCGGCCACGACTGGGCGCCGAGGACGGCCGAGTTGCTCGACCGCATGTGGAAGACCCACGTGGCCCCCGACTGGCCCCGCCGCCGCGCACTGCTGGAACGGGACGTCGCCTACCGGGCCGGACTCCTGGCCGCCTACGGCTGGCCCCGCGCCCTGGAACAGATGAGCCGCAAGAGCGCCTGGGTCGGCGCGGACGCGATCCGCTTCAGCACCCGCCCCGGCCCCGACCGCGTCGTCGGCGACGACGGCATGCTGTTCGTGCCCGTGAGCATCGCCACCGGCACCTGGCTGTGCGAGGGCCCGCCGGGACGGTACGCCCAGGTCTATCCGGCCCGGGGGCCCGCCGCGGCGGGTGCCGGATCCACCGCACCCCGCGAGGCCCTGGAGCGCCTGATCGGCGCCGGGCGCGCGGCGATCCTGGCGGAACTCGGGCACCCGGCGACCAGCAGCGAACTCGCCGCGCAGTTCGGCCAGTCGCTCGGCACGGTCGGGGGCCACCTGGCGATCCTGCGCAACGCCGGTCTCGTCGTCGGCACCAGGGTCGGCCGCCGCGTCGTCTACCGGCGAACCGAGGCGGGCGACCTGCTGGCCGACGGCCGCTGAACCACAGGTACGGTTTCGGCCATGGACCTTTCCGACACATCCGCCATCAAGGCAACCGCACGTCAACTCCTCGTGGAACTGGGCGCCAACGGGCTGTCACCCGAAGCCGTGGCCGGCGCACGCGGCCTCGCGGTGAGCGAGGTCGAGGCCGTCTTCCCGCACCGCGACGACCTGCTGACCGCGCTGCTCATCGATGCCTACAACGAGTCCGGCGCCGCGATGGAGCAGGCCGACCAGGCGGTGCGCGAGAGCAAGGGGACAGCGGGCGCACGCCTCCTGGCAGTTGCCCGTGCGCTGCGGCAGTGGGCCGTCGCCAACCCCGCCGAGTTCGCGCTCGTCTACGGTTCCCCCGTGTCCGGCTACCACGCGCCGCAGGACACGGTGCCGCCCGCGTCCCGCACCCCGGCGGTGCTGGCCGGCATCGTGCGGTCGGCCCTCGAGGCGGGCGAACTCACCCCGCCCCGGCGGCCGGTGCCCGGTCCGCCGCTGGTCCGGCCGGAGGCCGTGGCCCTGTTCGGAGGCGTGCCGGACGGACCGTTCGCGGATGTCATCGAGCGCGGCATCGTGCTGTGGAGCAACCTGATCGGCCTCCTGGCCTTCGAGGTCTTCAGCCGCACCCACGACAGCGTCCAGGACCAGGCCGCCTTCTTCGACTACGCCGTCGCCGTGGCCGCCGAGGGCATCGGGCTCGAGGTGTCCTGATCACTCGGAGCGGCGGCCGACCTGGTCCTCCTGCGCGAGCCGCCGCAGCAGTTCGAGCAGCGGGCCGGAGAGGGCGACGACGATGACCGCCTGCTCGGCCAGGGTCGGGGAGTCCTCGAAGGCCGCCGCGCGCTCGAGGTCCAGGCGTGCGACGGAGCACGCCAGCTCGGCGTAGTGGACGAGCCGCTCCGGCCGGTAGTCCGCGTCGAGCCGCCTGAGCTCCCGCAGGGCCGTCGTCAGCCCCTGGACGTGCGGGGAGGTGTCGGGGACCTGCCAGTCCATGGCCGCGATCAGGCCCGCCACGTCCGCTGCCGCTGCCGCCGCGGCCTCCGCTTCCTCGTCGCCGTCCTCGGCCGGCGCCTGCGCGACGGGTACCGGCAGGGCGTAGCTGATCTCCTTGAGCGTCTCGTCGGTGCTCTCGCTCTGGTCGACCGCCGTCAGCACGTCGCGGGCGGCGGCGATGGACAGCCCGCCGAGGGTGGTCAGCGCCTTGATCAGCCGCAGGCGCTGCACATGATCTTCCCCATACTCGGCCAGCGTGGCGGCCGTCGCCTTGCCCGCGGGCAGCAGGCCCTCCCGCCGGAAGTACTTGATGCTGGCGACCGGCACGCCGGTTCTGCGGCTGAGCTCCGAGATTTTCATGCAGCTTCCTGGTCGCGAGTGGACACCCCAAGTAGATACTGCCACTATCGAGTACTGGATACTTTAAGTATCCAGCTACTTCCTGTCATCGCTCGCATCGGAGCATCCATGCCTTCCCCTCAGCCCCCCTCCGCACTCCGCAGCCCGCGGCTGTGGATCGGTTCGGGTCTTATCCTCGCGGTGGTCGCCGCCCTGTTCTCCCTGCTCTACGTGGGCGGCAACGTCAACCCCAAGGGCCATCTGCGTGACCTGCCCGTCGCGCTCGTGAACAGCGACAAGGGCGCCGCCGTGCAGGGCAAGCGCCTCAACGCCGGCGAGCAGGTCGTCTCCGGGATCAAGAAGTCCATGGAGGGCAACAACAGCTTCGACTGGCAGGTCCTCGACCGTGAGGAGGCCGACAAGCGCCTCGGCCAGGGCAAGCTCTTCGGCGCGATCGTCGTGCCCGAGAACTTCACCGGCTCGCTGGCGGGGCTGAGCAGCCCGCAGCAGGCGAAGCCCGTCCGCCCGACGATCACGGTGCTCACCAACCAGTCGGCCGGCAGCTTCGGCTCCTCCATGGCCAGCGCGGCGACGCAGAAGGCCGCCCACGCCGCCTCCGCCCAGCTCGGCCAGGAACTCCTCAAGCGGGCGAACGCCCAGGGCGCCAAGCTCGCCCCGGCCGCCCAGCTGATGCTCGCCGACCCGGTGAGCGTGCAGGTCGCCGACGGCCACCCGCTCGGCACCCACAGCGCCATGGGCCTGAGCGCCTTCTACTACGCGCTGGTCCTGGTCGTCTGCGGCATGCTCGGCGCCAACGCGATCGTCTCCCAGGTCGACACCTTCCTCGGCTACCTGCACACCGACTTCGGCCCCTTCCGCCAGCGCATGCCGCTGCGGCACACGAGCCGGGTGCGCACCCTGGCCGTCGACTCCGTGCTCATGCTCGGCCTCTCCCTGGTCATGGGCTCCCTGGTCGAGCTCGCCACGGTCGGCGTCCTCGGCATGGACGCCTCCCACCTCGGCCTGCTCTGGGTCTACTCCGTGGCCACCATCGCCGTCGTCGGCATCGGCGCCCTGTCCCTGCTCCGGGCCTTCGGCGTCCCCGGCATGCTGCTCTCGACGATCGTCTTCGTCGCCATGGCCGTCCCGTCCTCGGGCTCGACCGTGCCGCTCCAGGCGCTGCCCGACTTCTTCCGCGTGCTCTCGGAGTTCGAGCCGCTGCGGCAGATCACCGGCGGTCTGCGCTCGATCCTCTACTACGGCGCCCAGGCCGACGCCGGCCTGACCCGCGCCTGGGCCTCCCTGGGCATCGCCCTGGTCGCCGCCCTGCTCTTCGGCTTCGGCATGACCGGCTTCTACGACCGCAAGGGCCTGCACCGGGTCCCGCGCCCCGCCGACGAATCCGCGGACGCGGAGCCGGCGCCGGCAGCGGTCTGACAGTGACAACTGCCGCCGTCGGTCGCAGGCGGGCATGACAGTACGGGCGCCGGGGCACCAATCCCCGGCGCCCGTACTGCAGTTGTGGGCTGCATTCGCACTGCCGATAGGAAGCCGCGCCATGACGATCTATCAGCACATCCCCCACCCGCGCATCGCCTCGCGCCACGCTCTCGGGCCGGTGAAGGTCGCCGACCAGCACGCCACGGGCAACGCGGTCACCCGGTTCAACACGAAGGTCGCCCTCATCGTCACGCGGGCCGTGGGCAGCATGTGGTGCGCCTACGCGTTCGCGCTGTTCGACCTGATCAGTCTGCCGGACGCGATCCACGGCGGTGCCGCCGCGATCGTCTCCTGGGTGGCCCAGACCTTCCTGCAGCTGGTGCTGCTGTCGGTCATCATGGTCGGCCAGAACGTCCAGGCCGACGCCTCCGACAAGCGGTCGGAGGCCACGTTCCACGACGCCAGTGCGACGTTGCACGAGGTGGCCCACGTGCAGAGTCATCTTGCCGCGCAGGACGTGCTGTTGACGCGGATCGCGGAGAAGATCGGGCTGGAGCCGGTGCCGGTCATCGACATGCCGGCCGAGGGGGAGGAGGGGGAGAACTGAGCTTGGGGCGCCCGCTGCGTGGACGCGAAACTCAGAGCTGGGCGTGCCACTTTCCGCGGGCGAGGTAGGTCGTGCCATCAGGCTTGATGAAGACGCGGGCGCCGCGCGCGGGGAGTTCGCCGTGTGCGAGCCAGCAGTCGCGGACCTCGTCGAGGGCATCCCAGAGTCGGCGGGGGCCGCTCTGATGGACTGTGGGTGCTTGCGTGCCGTGGGCGGTGGCGCGGGCCCATGAGCCGTCGGCATGTGCCATGAGCGCGAGGCGGTGTCCGTCGTGTTCCTCGTAGTGGTGCTCGATGCCGGGGGTGGTGATGTCGAGCATGGAGGCGAGGTCCCACGCTTCGGTGACGTGGATGATGGGGTACCGGCCGGTGCGAATGTCCTCGCCGTCGTGGGTGCGTGCGGTGTCGAGCAGGTCGGTGAGGCGGGGCGGGTAGTCGGCCCCGGTGCGGGTGTGCATGAAGCCGGCCCGGTCCCATTCGACGCGACCGGTGGCGCTGCCGTCGGGGTTCTTCTCGGCGGTGACGAGCAGGGAGGTTCCGGCGATGGTGGTGACGAGTCGGCCTCCGGGTTTGAGTGCAGTGAGCCAGCTTGCGGGGATGGGCCGTACTGCGACTGTGGCGACGATGCGGTCGTAGGTGCCGGGGAACTGGCCGGTGGCATCGACGGTCGCGAGGGTGGGGTGCAGGCCGATCTCGTCGAGCCGTTGGCGGGCGATGTCGACGAGGTAGGGGTCGACGTCAACGCTTGTGACCTGCTGAGCGCCGAGGCGGCGGGTGGCGAGGCCCGCGCCGTACCCGGATCCGGTGCCGACATCGCACAACTCGTCGGTGCCGCTGAGGAGGGCATGCTGGAACATGCGAACGACGAGGCTCGGCAGGGTCGAGGAGGAAGTCGGCAGCCTGTCTGGGTGGTCGTCCGGTTTGGCGTGATCGGCATGGAGCGGTCCCACGCTGATGATCAGGGAGCGGTCGCTGTAGGCGGTGGCGAGCCAGCGGTCGGGGTCGGCCGGGCCGTCCTGGAGGGTGCGGCCGGTGGGGCTGTGCTCCCACCACCGGGGGACGAGGTGGTGCCGCGGGAGTGCGGCAACGTGGGGGCGCCAGCGTGATGCGGGGTGCGTGACGCGCTCGGCGAGCGCTGCGGCGTGGGGTTCCCAGTTCACGGAGTGGCTCCTATTTGGGGAAGCTGGGCAGGCAGGCAGGCGGGTGTGTTGGCCGGGTCGCGGGCGCTCGTTAGCCGGTGGGGGTGAGCTTCCATCGGTGGCCGTCGGGGATGTGCCATACGGACGTGTGGCCGTCGGGCTCGCGGGTGTATCCGAACTGGTCCTGTGCGGGGCGGCCGGTGGTGTTCCACCACTGCCATGCTTCCTCGACTTGCTGCCACAAGTCGTGTGTGCCGCCGTATGTCACGGTTCCCGTACCGTTGCCGGTGAGGGGTGCGCGGGCCCATGAGCCGTCGTTGTGCTGAAGCTGGAGCGATGTGGTGCCGTCGTCGTCGAGGTGGTAGACGAGTTTGGTTTCGGGCAGTTGGAAGGCCAGCACGAGGCGGAACGGGTAGCGGGTCTGGATGTCGTGTGCGGTGACGGGGGTCGGGTGTGTGTCGATCTCGGGGGCGGCGGGTGTGTGCTGGGGGCGGGGGTAGGCGCGGGCGTCGTCGCGTGCGGCCATGAACCGGCCGGTTGTGCCGGTGAACTTCCCATGTGCGCGGGTGTCCTGGTCGAGGGCGAGGCAGACGAGTCCACCCTCGATGCCGAGTGCGATATCGGTGTGGATGATGGAGCCCGGTTTGGTCTGCTCGATCCATGCCGGGGGGATGGCCGGTACGGAGCAGGTGGCGATGATGCGGTCGAACGGGCCGCCGTCGGGGTGGCCGTACTTTCCGTCAGCGGCGGCGAGTTGAGGAGCGTATCCGATCTCGCCGAGACGGATCTGCGCTGTGTGGACGAGGTCGGGGGCGACGTCGACGGAGTGCACGGCGTGATCTCCGAGGCGGGCGCACAGCAGGGCGGCGTTGTAGCCGGTGCCGGTGCCCACCTCGAGGACGTAGTTCCCGTCCTCGACTGTGAGCTCTTCCAGCATTCCGGCCATGAGGCTGGGGAGGGTGCTGGACGAGGTGGGGATGCCGGTCCATGCGGTCTCGTCCACTTGCTCGGCTGTGTCGGGATCCAGGGTGGTGACGAGAGTGGTGTCGCGGTAGACCTTGGCGAGCTGGTCATCGGCCGTGGCGGCGTGATGCCGGCGCCATACCGTGATGCCTTTGTCGTTGGTCTCCTGCTCGTACCAGTCCGGCACGAAGAGGTGCCGGGGCACGGTTGCGAACGCCTCGGCCCATTGCGGCGAGCGGATCGCGCCGGCCTTCTGGAGACCGTCAGCGAGCGCGGCCATGTAGGGCCGGGCGGCGTCTGAGGCAGGTTGGTTCACGAGGCGGCTCCTGTCAGTTCGTCAGCGATGGCTTCGGCGATGGGCAGGCCGGTGGCGTGCTGTATCCAGTCCCACTGCCCACAGGGGTTCGCCTCCAAGAACGTCCAGTCGCCCGTGGGCGACACGATGAAGTCGAGTGCGGCGAACCGGAGGTCAAGGCATCGCATCAAGCATCTGACCGCCTCGCCGACGTCGCCAGGGGTTTCCGTTGCCCGGTAGGTCAGCGAGCGGTAATCGCTGCGCCAGTCCGTGTGTGCTTCGGTGCTGCCGGCGTGGACTTCGGCGGCGAGCAGTCGGTCACCGACCACGGTGAGCCGTACCTCGTGTGCTTTGTCGACCCATGCCTGGAAGAGATGGGCGGTTGTGTCGATGCCGCGCAGATCGACGAGGTCGTGCTCGGTGAGCTTGCGGGTGTAGACGAGCCTTAGCTCGTCGGCCTCGATGAACACAGGGGAGGCTACGGGCTTGCAGATGAGGGGGCCGTCGACGTCGTCGGCGAACGCGCGGACGGCGTCTGGGCTGTTGGTGATCAGGGTCGGAGGGATGGCGAGACCACACTCACGGGCCGCAGCGAGCTGGAGCGGCTTGTATTCGGCACGCGACATGGCGGCCGGGTGGTTGACCCACCGGCAGCCCAGTGCCGAGATGACGCCGCCAAGTCCTGCTCTGGCCTGGGCTGCGGCAAACCTGCGTTCCGGTTCGGACATGCCCTCAGGAAGACGGAACATGTTCGGCGTGCGGTAGTAGATACCACCAATCTCGGCGAGATCGACGGCACGGTGCGGGGTGGAAAGGCCGCCGGCCCATCCTTGCCGGGCGTCGATGCGCCCGGCAAGGATGAGTCGTTGCGGAAACTCGGCGGTGTCCATGCGAAACACATCCACCCCGCGCTCAGTGAGCACCTTCACGACACGGTCCGTTGGCCAGTCGTCTTGGGCTGCGATCACGAGGACGGGAGTCACGGTCAATCAGTCCTTGGGGCCCTCGTCGAGGGGCGGCGGGTTTTCGGTGCTGCCGTCCGGGACGGTGGGGCTGTGCGTGTTGGCCAGGTAAGGCAGCGGCCCGTCGTACAGACCCACGGACATCTGCGCCTGCTCGTCGTAGACCGCGGATGGCCTGACGGTGGCCGTTGTGGGGTCGGGGGTTACCGCAAACCGCAGGATCCATGGGCGAGTTGCGGCGTGGGTCGGGGGCTCGCTGCTGTGAACGAGCCGCCCTCCCCCAGGGACGAGCGGGAATGCTTCCCGCGGGTGCGCAACAGTGGTCACTTCCGGTCCTTTCGTTATGCGTGAGGCGATAGGACAGGGATCCGATGGCCTGGGCGATCCCCCGCGGATACCCGGGCCGGTGTGGTGCTACGAAGGGGCTCTGCTACTGCTGTTGAGGGCAGTTTTGATCAGGGCGCGGTGGTTGGGACGCATGCGGGACGGCAGAGCTGAGACGGGCACGAAATCGAACGTGTGGAACTCGGGTTGTGTCTTTGCCGCCGCCAGTGGGCAGAGTGCGATGCGCTCGATCCACCAGGGGTCGAGTGTGCCGCAGTCGATGAGGTGTTCGCTGTGGCGAATCGCGAGGTCCTCGGTGGGGTTCACCGGGACTTGGAGGATGCGGCGGGCGTGGTAGGCGACTGCTTCGTGCCGGGTTTCCTGTCCCTCGACTGCGCCGCCGGGTAGGACCCACTCGCGGCGGTCACCGCTCATCAGGACGAGCAGTCGGCCGACTTGGTCCATGATGTACCCGTACACGATCACCGTCATCGCCTTCTTTGCGTGGTGCGTCCGGCCCCCTCCCCTCGGCATCGGAGCAACTCAAGGAGAGGGGGTGTCTGTGGGAAGAGTTCCCCGAACTTCCTGTGAAGTACGGGGAGTTGCTCACCGCCACGGGTTTCGGTTGGTGCCCTGGAGCGGCGATGCACGGGAAGGTAGCGCTGCCCAAAGCAGGGGCGCAAGCGTGCACCGGGAAACACTTGCACCGGCATATGCCAAAAGCCCCCCGCCTGCGCAGATGGGAGGCTCTTAGAGGATGTCTCACGTGGTGATCTTGGCGAGTTTCTTGTAGCAGGTGAGGGCGGCCGCGAGGCCGAGGAAGGCGAGGAAGTGGGAGCCCTTGCGTTCGTACCGGACGGTGAGGCGGCGGTAGCCGAA
>NZ_JBTHHU010000056.1:0-25210 GCF_059089585.1 Streptomyces sp. SX-6
TTCGGCTACCGCCGCCTCACCGTCCGGTACGAACGCAAGGGCTCCCACTTCCTCGCCTTCCTCGGCCTCGCGGCCGCCCTCACCTGCTACAAGAAACTCGCCAAGATCACCACGTGAGACATCCTCTAAGGCGAGAACGGGTGTGACACCTGGGGCTCGTGATCCAGCTTGCCGGGCACGCTCCCTTCGACGTCGAACTCGCGGAGCGAGTGACTCGGGGAGTGCTGGGGCTGCCGTTGGCGGACGTGAGCAAGTGATGGTCACCGTGCGATGGACTTGAGCCAGTCATCGACGGTGATGACATCCGCCTGCCTCGGGAACAGTCGCTCCGTGAGGGCGCGATGCAGCTCGGGGTCGGTGTCGAGGCAGGCGTCGGTCAGGACGGTGAGGCCGAGGTCCAGGTCGGCGGCCTGGCAGAACGTGGACAGAACGACACCGCTGGTTGCGATGCCGGTGAGAACGAGGTTGTTGATATCGCCGGCCCGCAGCACCAAGTCGAGGTCGCTGCCGGAGAACGCGCTCCCGCGTTTCTTGGTGACCACGATCTCGCCCTCCCGGGGAGCGATGTCGGGGTGGATCGCTGTACGCGGGTTGTCCTCGTCGAACAGACCGGTCCGTGCGTAGGCGTCGACTGCCTTGTTGCGGGTGCTGACGTCTGCGTAGCCCGGGCGCAGGCGGATGACCACGTATATCACCGGAATGCCGGCCGACCGGGCACCGTCGATGGCCTGGCGCAGGCGCGGGAGGTAGGTGGAATCGGCGCCGACGAAGTCCACGATGGATTGCTGGACGTCCATGATGAGAAGTGCGTTGTTCGCCATGCCTGTTGTCCCTTCTTCGAGGTAGTGGCAACGCTACCTGTGCGACACACGCAGCTCCGTGAGATATCGCTTGGTGACCCGGCCTCCGTACCGCTCGTCGATCAGCCCGGCGATGCAGCCCAGCAGCCCCTCCCTGGCCTCAGGCTGCAACGCCCGATGGCCGGAGTAGGTGCACAGCAACTCCACGTATTCCGCCGTGGTGTACGTCAGATCCCACTCGTAGCGCCGGAAGGTGACCGGGCCGAAGCGGCCGCTGCGTGCGACCTCGGTGGCGTAGTCGGAGGTGTCGATGTCCTGCGCGGCAAGGAGACGCAGGCCCGGAGGGGTGGTCGGGTCGAAGCGTTCGTAGCAGGTCTGGACCTCGGTGAAGAACTCCTCGCTGCCGCCCGCCACATGGTGTGTGGCGATTACGGCGAGGGCGCCGCCGGGACGTAGCGCGTCGGCGGCTTTGGTCATCCGTACCGCCGGGTCGATCCAGTGGAACGCCGTCGCCGAGACGACCGCGTCGAACGGCTCCTCCGGCAGGGGCCAGGTCTCGAAGTCCGCCGTCATGACTTCGACCGTGCTGTAGCCGGACAGGTTGCGCCGGGCTACGGCGGCCATGTTCGCGCCCAGTTCGACGGCAGCGATGTGGCAGCCGCGCTCGGCGAGCGGCACGGTCGCCTTGCCGGTGCCGGCGCCCACTTCGAGGACGCGGCAGCCGGGGCCCGTACCGGCCAACTCCGCGAGGTCGTCGAACAGTTCCGGCGGGTATCCGGGCCTGGACCGGTCGTACAGCTCGGCGTCCTCGTCGAAGGTCCGCCTCAGGGGGACACGGTGCATGGCAGCACGCTAGCCGAGTCCGCGGGACAGCTTTTATTGACCGATCGTTCTCGATAGGCGTAGCGTCTCCGGCATGGCAAGGGTCAAGGAGTTCGATCCGGATGCGGCGTTGCAGCGCGCGCTGGAGCTGTTCTGGGAGCGCGGCTACGAGCACACCTCGATGGCCGACCTCGTCGAGCACCTCGGCATCGCCCGCGCGAGCATCTACTCGACCTTCGGCGGCAAGCACGAGCTGTTCATGAAGGCCCTGGAGCGGTATCTCGAGACGACGCAGCCTGCCATCGTCTCGGCGTTGTCGCAGCCGGGGCCCGTGCTGCCCGCGATCCAGGGGCTGATGCGGCGGTTCGCCGGTGAGGTGCTCGACGAGCGGTGGCGGCGGGGGTGTCTGGTGGTCAACTCCGCGGTGGAGCTGATGCATCGCGACCCGCATGTCGCCCGGCGGATCGAGGCGAGCTGGGACGGCATCGAGGCCGCGCTGGCCTCCGCCCTGACCCGGGCCCAGGCGCAGGGGGAGATCTCGGCGGACAAGGATCCCCGGGCGTTGGCGCGGCTGTTGCTGACCGTGCTCAACGGGCTCCGTGTGCTGGGGCATGCGCATCCCGATCCCGCGCGGGTGCGGGACGTCACGGAACAGGTGATGACCATCCTGCGGTGATCGTCTCTGCAGGACGGTGCGTCCTTTTGCATGCCCTGATAACAGAACGATCGATCTGGAATGGAAAGAGGGGGTTCCCATGACAGGAATGACGATGACCGACGATGCTGAGCTCGCCCGTTCGCTGGAGGGCGACTTCACCAGCGAGCACGCCGACGTCAACGGCGTGCGGCTGCACTACGTCACCGGTGGGGCGGGCGAACCGCTTGTGCTGCTGGGCGGTTGGCCGCAGACCTGGTGGCAGTTCCACGAGGTGATGCCGGCGCTGGCCCGCGAGTTCCGTGTGATCGCCGTCGATCTGCGGGGGATGGGCGGCTCGTCCAAGCCGGAGGGGGGTATGACAAGAAGACCATGGCCGAGGACATCCTCGCCCTCGTCCGGCACCTCGGCCATGAGTCCGTGCACATCGCCGGGCACGACATCGGGGCGATGGTCGGCCAGTCCCTCGCCGCCAACCACCCGGAGGCGGTACGGAAGCTCGCGCTGCTGGACGTCCACCACCCCGACGAGACCTTCGCCGGGATCACGATGCTGCCCCGGTCGGGGCAGCACGTGGACGGCAAGGCCGCGGGCGGGGTCTATCTGTGGTGGTTCGCGTTCAATCAAGTGCTCGGTCTGCCCGAGAAGTTGCTGGAGGGGCGGTCCCGGGAGCTGATCGACTGGATCTTCGACTACTTGCTCCACGACTCCGCGTCCATCGGCGAGCGCTCGCGCGAGATCTACGCGCGTGCGTACGCGTCCCCTGACGCGATCCGGGCCGGGAACGCCTGGTACCGGGCGTTCCCGCAGGACGTCGAGGACGAGAAGGGGTACGGGCCGCTGGCCGTGCCCGTCCTCGTGCTGGGCGGCGAGCACTCCAACTACGCCTGGCTGGCCTCGATCGTCAGCGGGAAGGGGGCTGACGTGCGGACGGTCGAGGTGAAGGGCAGCGGGCACTATCTGCCGGAGGAGCAGCCGGAGGCGGTCGTCCGGGAGTTGACGGAGTTCTTCCGGTAGCCCGAGTGCTCAACGAGGGATCGTGGCGCGGAACTTGTGGGCGAGGTCCGCGCCACGGATCACGCCGTGCGTGTGGTACGTGAGCCCCCACGCGTCGATGGCCGAGCCGTCCGCGAAGACGCACATGGTGTGCAGGTGGTCGCGGTCGACCGGCTCGCCGTGGCGGATCCAGCCGCCCGTGTCGGAGGGCCGGTTGCCGAACTGGGTCGTGCCACCGATGTAGGCGCAGTACGCAGCGGACGGGTTGCCGACCGGATGCTTCGGCAGGGCGGGCTTGCGGACGTACGCCAGGGCGGCGAGCGTCGGCTTGTCGGCGGCCAGGGTGTCGGCGGGGATGACGAGTTGGGTTTCGTCCTTGGCCTGGAATCGGCACAGGGCGCGGTCGCCGCCGAGCGGGGTGAGGGAGCGGCCGTTGTCGTAGTACGGGGTGTAGGCGGCGGGGGAACCGCCGTGGGTCGTGCACCAGTGGGCCGGGGTGGGCGGCTTGGCCGCCGGGTGGGCCGCCGGGTTGGCGTCCGCCTGGGTGGTGCCGATCAGGAGTGCGGAGGCGGCAGTTACGAGGGCCAGGGCTGTGACTCGTGCGCGCATGGTGTCCTCCCGAGGTCGGTGGACAGTCTCGGGGCAGGGGGCAACGGCGTCAACGGTGTGCGCGTACCTCGTCCGGCTGAGTCACGCGCAATGATGGTGCTGTCTTCACACGATGGGCGCATCATCGCGGACATGGGTCAGTCAACCACTCAGAAAAGATCCCCCAGGACTTTGTGCGAAGGTGTTCGATGCGCCCGGTGCATGGATCGCACGATGGTGCGGGAGATCCATCTCGCGCACGATGGAACGATCCTTCGTTACGACGACTGGATCTGCAACTGCGGTTACCGCAGGTCGAGTCGGGAGGTTCCCAGGCCGGGCAGCGGTGGCGAGAGGGCGCTCAGGGCCGCACTCCCGCCACCGGGGACGCAGCGGGTGCTCGCGGTGAGGGGGAGGTGACGTTTGCGCTGGGGAGATCAGCGCACCGTGTACGCCTCGACCTCCCACAGGGAGTAGCCGAACGGCGTTGCCCGCTTTTCGCCCTGGATGCGGATGAACCGCGTGCCCGGGGCGTCCATGCGGACCGTCTCCGTACCGCCCTTGCCGTCCGTCACCGAGGCGGCGTCGCGCCAGGTGCGGCCGTCGGGGGAGACCTGGACGCGGTAGCGGGCGGCGTAGGCGTCCTGCCAGTGGAGGACGAGACGGCCCAGCCGTACGGGGCGCGGGAGTTCGGCCTGCCACCAGGCGTCGTCCTCGGGCTTGGAGGACCAGCGGGTCTTCGGGTCGCCGTCCACGGCAGCGGAGGCGGGGAAGTCCTCGGCCTCGTCGCCGGAGGAGGTGGCGTTCGCGCCGCGGGCGACGTCCGGGCCGCCGGAGGGCGGGTACGCGCGGACGGTCACCGTCCGCTCCTGGTCGCCGAGCCGGACCGGGACCGTGAAGGTGCGGGCGGAGGTGCCCGCCGGGACGGACAGTTCGATGCGGGCCGTGGTCACCCCGCCGCGTACGGCGGTGAGTTGGGGCGGGGCCTTGACGGTGACGCCCTGCGGTGCCTTGACGGTGAGGGGGAGGCGGGTCGTGTCCGGGCGCTGGTTGATCATGCGGGCCTCGACGACCGCCGGGTCGCCGCCCAGTTCCGCGGTGGCCTCGTCGTGGGTGAGCTCGAAGTCGGCCGAGGGCGAGTCGGCGAACCAGGGGGTGACCTCGTGCACGGGCGGCGGGGTCGCGCCCGTGCCCCAGACCACGCGCAGGGCGTCGGCCCGTACGCCCTTGCCCGGCAGCTGGGTCCAGCCGCTGTCGGCCACGGTGCCGAGCGGCTGCCAGCCCTTGTCCGGGGTGCGGGCCTCGACCGTGCCGCGTACGCCGGAGGCCGGGTCGGTGAGCACGGTGACGGCGGTCAGGGGGTGGGGGGAGCGCAGGGGCACCGTCAGCGTGCTGCCCGGTTGTGAGGTCACCGTCGTCGCCGGGTCGCCGTCGGTGGCGGCGCCCGCCGTGCGCTGCGGACGGTCCACGCCCAGCCAGCCGTTGGCGCGCGTCAGCGCCTGGGCGAGGAACGGGGACAGTACGCCTTCGCCCACGGTGACCTGCTCCGAAGCGATGCGGTCGCGTAGCCGCAGGACGTCGAGTTCGGCACGCCAGGCCGCCGCGCCGTCGCCGCGCGCCTGGGCGGTGAGCATGTCCACGGCCCGCGTTCCCGCGTCGCCGTGGCGCGCCAACTGCTCGAGCCAGGGCCGTGCTTCGCCGTTGAAGGTGCGCTCGAGGTGCTGCGGGGCCTCGGACATGACGCGGAACGCCGCACGCAGCTTGTCGGCGGCGTCCGACAGCCTGCCGGTGTCCGTGCCGGAGAGGGCCTGCCAGAAGTCGTCCAGCAGGGGCCGCAGATACGCGGACTCGGTGCCGCCCAGCACGGACGAGGCGTCGTTCCCGGCGAACGCCCGCAGGGCCTCGCGGGCCCGGTCGTCCTCGCCCGCGAGGTCGTCGATGGCCGCCGCCCAGGACTCCTCCGGGCGGTAGTCGCGAGGGTTCCAGGCGTAGTCCGCCGTCGTGAACAGCGGGATGCGCGAAGCGGTGGGCTCGGCCGAGGCGTTGGCGAGGACCTCGGCCGAGCCGACGGCCACACCGGGCTCGCGGCCGGAGTAGGGGCCGAGGAAGATCCGGTCCTGGGTGAAGTCGCTCACCGGGTAGTTGTCCATCGTGACCAGCCCGTGCTTGCCGAAGGCGGCCTGCGCGTCGGCGAGTTCGCGCCCGGTGATGGTGCGGGGGACGACGCCGACGCCCGTCCACGCCACCTCCACCCGAGGGTCGAGCCGCTCGGCGAGGGCATGGCGGAAGGCCGTACGGCCCTCCTGGTAGTACTCGGTGGGCAGCAGCGACAGCGGTGCGGCCTCCCGGCCCTTGGCGGCCAGGTGCCCGGCGAGCGCGTCCGCGACCTTCGCCTGCGCCTTCGCGGCGGCCTTGGGGCCGGAGCCGAACTCGTCCGAGTCCGCGTCACAGTGCCACTCGCTGTAGCTCACGTCCTGGAACTGGAGCTGGAAGGCGCGTACACCCAGCGCCCACATCGCGTCGACCTTGCGCAGGAGCGCCCGCAGGTCCTTGCGGGAGGAGAAGCACATCGCCTGCCCGGGGGCGACCGCCCAGCCGAGCGTCACATGGTTGCGGCGGGCCCGCTCGGCCAGCGCACGGAAGTCGGCGCGCTGCTCGGCCGGGTACGGGTCGCGCCACAGGGCCTGGCGGTACGGGTCGTCACCGGGGGCGTAGAGATAGCGGTTGAGCTTCGTACGGCCCATGAAGTCGAGCTGCGACAGCCGTTGGCGTCGTGACCAGGGCTGCCCGTAGAAGCCCTCGGTCAGTCCGCGCACCGCCGTGCCGGGCCAGTCGCGGATCACCGCGCCCGCGAAGGCCCGGCCGCCGCCCTGGCCCACCGCCAACTGCCGCAGCGTCTGCACCGCGTGGAAGAGTCCGTCCGGCCCGGCACCCGCCATCGCCACCGTGGCGCGGCCGTCGCGCTGCCCGGTCGCCAGCCGGTAGCCGCCCGACGGCAGATCGCCGACCGGCGGGGCACCGAGCGCGCGCAGCGCGTCCTCGGCGGACCTGCCGCCGGCGTGGACGATCAGCCCGCGCGGCGGCGGGGTGCCGCCCGGCTGGGCGTCGACGACCGTACGGGCACCGAGGGAGCGCAGGAGGTCGCGGAGCGCGCTCAGCGCGTACGGGTCGGTGTCCCGGTCGGACATGACCGTGACCTCGTCGCCGATCCGGGCGGCGGCGCCCTGGGCCCGCGCGGTCTGGGGGCGCGGCGACACCGGCGGCAGACCGCCCGTGCTCTCCGGGTCCGGGCTGTCGGGGCTGCCCGCGGAGGCGGGCGCGGGGTCCTCGGGCCGCGGCGCGGCCTGCGCCTCGGGGCAGTTGCCGAGCAGGCCGCCCAGCAGCGCCGCGGCCAGGACCATCCCCGCACGGCGGGGGCGGACGACGAGCCGCCCGGTGCCGAGGGAACGGTACGGCCGGTGGCCGTCGCCGCGGATGTCGTACGAGGGGTCGTTGCCCGGGAACCGCACGGCTGTGTCTCAACCCCTTTGCGTCGCGCGTGGAGCGCTGAGCCCATCACCAGCGGAATCGGCGTGTCAACGCAGCTGACCGAAGTGCCGGTAATGCCCGGTGGGTTGTGTTCACCCATGCCTCTTTCCTGGGCTTTCCCTGGGTTCTTCCCTGGGTTTTCCTCGGGTCCCACGGGTAGACCGGACATGCCCGACCTCGACTCACGGCCCCGACTCATGGCCCGTCACCCAGGAGGCCTGCATGGGCAGAGCACGTCTTGCCGCACTGCACGGAGTCGCCACGTCCTACGAGCCCGCGCCCGGCCAGAGCGTCCCGGTGCCCGAGGACACCGTCGTCGCCGTCCTCGCCGCGCTGGGCGTCGACGCGTCGACGCCGCGGGCCGTCCAGGACGCCCTCGACGCCCATGCCCGTACCGAGCGCCTGCGGCTGCTGCCCCCGGCCGTCGTGCTGCGCACGACCGGCCTGCCGCCCCTGGGCGTCCCCGACGGCACCGCGCTGCGCGTCCGGACCGAGGACGGGCGGGAGCTCGCGGCTGACGAGCTCGTGGATGGCGAACTCGCGGATGGCGAACCGCTTCCGTACGGCGTCCACCTGCTGCGCGCCCACACCCCCGACGGCCGGTCCGCGACCGCCCCGCTGATCGTCGCCCCGGAGCGGCTGCCCGAGGCGCCCGAGCGCGGGCACGGCTTCCTCGTCCAGCTCTACTCCCTGCTGTCCGCCCGCTCCTGGGGCATGGGCGACCTCGCCGACCTGGCCGAGCTCGCCGCCTGGTCTGGGCGTGCGTTCGGGGCGGACTTCCTTCAGGTCAACCCGTTGCACGCCGCCGTGCCCGGCGCCCCCACCGACCCCTCGCCCTACCGCCCGTCCTCACGCCGCTTCCCCGACCCCGTGCACCTGCGCATCGAGGAGATCACCGAGTTCGGCTATCTCGCCGGCCCGGACCGGAAGGCCGCCGAGCAGCTGCTGGCCCGCGCCGCCGAGCTGCGCGACGCCGTGCTGCGGGACGGGGAGCTGATCGACCGCGACGCCGTGTGGGCCCTCAAGCTCCAGGCCCTCGAGCTCGTACGGACCGTGCCGCTGAGCCCCGGGCGGCGCGCCGCGTACTGCGACTTCCTCGCCGCGCAGGGCCAGGCCCTCGACGACCACGCCACCTGGAACGCCCTCGCCGAGGTGCACGGCTCCGACTGGCACGGCTGGCCGGGCGCGCTGAAGGACCCCCGCTCGGCCCGGACCGCCCGCGCCCGCGGCGAACTGCTCGACCGCGTCGACTTCCACTGCTGGCTCGCCTGGCTCACCGACCGGCAACTGGCCACCGCCCAGCGCGCCGCCCGCGATGCCGGGATGCGCATCGGCCTCGTCCACGATCTGGCCGTCGGCGTCCATCCGGCGGGTGCGGACGCCTGGGCGCAGCAGGACGCGCTGGCCGCCGGGATGTCCATCGGTGCGCCCCCTGATGCCTTCAACTCCCATGGCCAGGACTGGGGTCTGCCGCCCTGGCGCCCCGACGCCCTGCGGGCCACCGGCTACGCCCCGTACCGCGATCTCCTGCGCGCCCTGCTGCGGCACGCGGGTGCCCTGCGCATCGACCACGTCATGGGGCTGTTCCGGCTGTGGTGGGTGCCGCAGGGCAGCGAACCCGGGCGGGGCACGTATGTGCGGTACGACGCCGAGGCGATGCTCGGCGTCCTCGCCCTCGAGGCGCACCGCGCGGACGCGGTCGTCATAGGGGAGGACCTGGGCACGGTGGAACCGGGCGTGCGGGAGGCGCTGGCCGAGCGCGGGGTGCTCGGCACGTCGGTGCTGTGGTTCGAGCGCGCTTACGGGGAGGGCGTGCGCCGCCCCGCGCCGCTGGAGCCCGGGCGGTGGCGGCGGGACTGCGTCGCCACCCCCACGACGCACGACCTGCCGAGCACCGCCGCCCGGCTCACCGGCGACCATGTCGCGCTGCGCCACCGGCTCGGGCTGCTGGGCCGGCCGCTCGCGGTCGAGCAGCGCGAGGACGCGAAGGAGGTCGCGGAGTGGCTGGCCCTGTTCGGGCGGCTGGGGCTGCTGCCGGAGGGGCCGGGGGACGAGGAGGCGGCGGTCAAGGCCGTCCACCGCTTCCTGCTGAGCACGCCCGCGCGGCTGGTCGGCGTCTGGCTGCCGGACGCGGTCGGCGACCGGCGTCCGCAGAACCTGCCGGGTACGTGGGACGAGTACCCGAACTGGCGGCTGCCCGTCGCGGACGCGGCCGGGCGGGCGCTGTCCCTGGAGGAACTGGCGGCCTCGCCGCGGCTGCACGCGCTGATGGAGGAGGTGCGGGGTGGTGTGGACCGGCTACGGGTGACCCCGGGCGCGCGGGGTTCGCGCGGGTCGGCTATTTTCGGGGCGTGAGCAATAAGAAGATGAACGCCGTGCGCGCCGGGGCCGTGTCCGTCGGCACGCTGATGCTGCTGCTGACGTCGTCCCCCGCGTTCGCGCTTGTTCGCGACGACGGTGACGACCCGGGTCCGGGCCTGAGCGTGGGCGCGACGCTCGGTCTGTTCGTCGCCACGCCGATCGTGCTGTTCCTGGTGATCGCGGGGCTGGTCATGGTGCTGTCGCGGAAGGGCGACAACCCGCAGATGCACGACACGCACTACGCGCGCTCGTCGTCGTCGCGCTGACGGCTCCGCCGTCGTTTCGCCGTTTCGGCCGGCCCCGGTTTCCCGCGTGCGGTACGCGTGGGGGCCGGGGCTGTTGCGTTGTGCCCCGGCCCCGCCCTTTCACCGTTTCCTCCGGGGCTCCGCCCCGGGCCCCGAAACCGCGCTCCGCGCGGTTGTCCTCAATCGCCGGACGGGCTGAGAGTTCGCGCCCGCGCTGGATTTCAGCGCAAGCGCGAAATCCAGCGCGGCGCGGACCACGCAGCCTGGCCCGGCACTATCAAGCCCGGCCGGCGATTGAGGCCGAGCGGCGAAGCCGCGACAGGGGGTCTGGGGCGGAGCCCCAGGAGACGGGGAGAGGGTGGGACCGGGGCCGGATCCCACCCCCCGCGGCCGTCAGGCGGCCGCCGCAGCCTCGTCCGCCGCCTGGGCCTTGAGCGCGCGCTCGACGCCCGCCCGGCACTCCGTCACCAGACGGCTAAGCGCGGCGCTCGGCTCGGCCGAGGCCAGCCACGCGTCCGTGGCGTCCAGCGTCGCCTGCGACACCTGCAGCGCCGGGTAGAGCGCGGTCGCGATCATCTCGCCGGCCTCGTGGCTGCGGCTCTCCCAGATCTTCTTCACCACCGCGAAGTACTTCTCCGCGTACGGCGCGGTCAGCTCCCGCTGGTCGGTCTGGATGAAGCCGCCGATGACGGCCTCCCGCATCGCGTTCGGCAGCGCGTCGGAGTCGATGACCGACGCCCACGCCTCGGCCTTCGCCTCGGCCGTCGGGCGCGCGGCCCGGGCCGTGGCGGCGCGTTGCTCGCCCGCCGAGGTCTTGTCGCGCTCCAGCTCGGCGGCGATCGCCTTCTCGTCCGCACGCCCCGTGGCGGCGAGCCGGATGAGCAGGTCCCAGCGCAGCTCGGTGTCGACGGCCAGGCCCTCGAGGGTCTCGGTGCCGTCCAGCAGCGCCGCCAGCAGGTCGAGCTGCTCGTCCGTGCGGGCCGTGGCGGCGAACGCCCGGGCCCAGGCGAGCTGGTGGTCGCTGCCGGGCCGCGCCGCCCGCAGGTGCTCGAGCGTGGCGTCGGTCCAGCGGGCCAGGCCCGTCGCGCGCCGGGCGGGCGCCGCGTACAGGTCCAGGGCGAGCTTCACCTGGCGGTGCAGCGACTGGACGACGCCGATGTCCGACTCCTTGGCGATACCCGACAGCACCAGGTCCAGGTAGTCGCGGGTGGCCAGTTCGGCGTCGCGGGTCATGTCCCAGGCGGAGGCCCAGGACAGGGCGCGCGGCAGCGACTCGGCGAAGTCGCCCAGGTGCGCGGTGACGGTGCGCAGGGACTCCTCGTCGAGCCGCACCTTCGCGTACGACAGGTCGTCGTCGTTGAGCAGCACGACGGCCGGGCGGGGGGTGCCGACCAGCTGCGGGACGGCGGTCAGCTCGCCGTCGATGTCCAGCTCGATCCGCTCGGTACGGACCAGCGCGCCGTCCTTCAGGTCGTACGCGCCGATGGCGATCCGGTGCGGCCGCAGCGTCGGGGCGCCCTTGGCGCCCTCGGGCAGCGGGGTGGCCTCCTGCCGGACGGCGAACGAGGTGATGACGCCGTCAGCGTCCGTGGTGATCTCGGGGCGCAGGGTGTTGATGCCGGCCGTCTCCAGCCACGCCTTCGACCAGGCCTTCAGGTCGCGGCCGCTCATCAGCTCCAGCGCGCTCAGCAGGTCGGAGAGCTGGGTGTTGCTGTAGGCGAACGTCTTGAAGTACGCCTGCACGCCCCGGAAGAACTCGTCCTGGCCCACGTACGCGACGAGCTGCTTGAGTACGGACGCGCCCTTGGCGTAGGTGATGCCGTCGAAGTTGACGAGCACGTCGTCGAGGTCGCGGATCTCCGCCATGATCGGGTGGGTCGAGGGCAGCTGGTCCTGCCGGTAGGCCCAGGTCTTCATGGAGTTGGCGAACGTGGTCCACGCGTGGGGCCACTTCGAGCCGGGCGCGGCGGCCTGGCAGGCGATGGAGGTGTAGGTGGCGAACGACTCGTTCAGCCACAGGTCGTTCCACCACTTCATGGTCACGAGGTCGCCGAACCACATGTGGGCGAGCTCGTGCAGGATCGTCTCGGCCCGCACCTCGTACGCCGCGTCCGTCACCTTGGAGCGGAAGACGTACTGGTCGCGGATGGTGACCGCGCCCGCGTTCTCCATCGCGCCCGCGTTGAACTCCGGCACGAAGAGCTGGTCGTACTTCGCGAACGGGTAGGCGTAGTCGAACTTCTCCTGGAACCAGTCGAAGCCCTGCCGCGTCACGTCGAAGATCGCGTCCGCGTCGAGGTACTCGGCGAGCGACGGCCGGCAGTAGATGCCCAGCGGGACGGTGCGGCCGTCCTTCTCGTACGTGCTGTGCACGCTGTGGTACGGGCCGACGATCAGCGCGGTGATGTAGGTCGAGATGCGCGGGGTCGGCTCGAACCGCCAGACGTTGTCCGAAGGGCGCTCGGGCGTGGGCGAGTTGGAGATCACCGTCCAGTCGGCGGGCGCCTTCACGGTGAACCGGAACGTCGCCTTCAGGTCCGGCTGCTCGAACGAGGCGAAGACGCGGCGCGCGTCGGGCACCTCGAACTGGGTGTAGAGATAGGCCTGGTTGTCGACCGGGTCGACGAACCGGTGCAGTCCTTCACCGGTGTTGGTGTACGCGCAGTCCGCGACCACCCGCAGCTCGTTCTGCCCGCCGCGCAGCTCCGGCAGGGTGATCCGGCTGTCCGCGAAGACGGCGGCGGGGTCGAGCGCCGCACCGTTGAGCGTGACCTCGTGGACCGCGGGGGCGACCAGGTCGATGAACGTCTCCGCGCCCGCCTCGGACGAGTCGAACCGCACGACGGTCTCGGAGCGGTACGTCCCGCCCTCCTGCGCGCCGGAGAGGTCGAGCTCGATCTCGTACGCGTCCACGGTGAGCAGCCGCGCCCGCCGCTCGGCCTCTTCCCGGGTCAGATTCGTGCCAGGCACCTGGGTGTCTCCTTAGCTCTCCGTCGTTTCGGCCATCCTTCCACGGCGCGCTTCACCGGCGCAGGGCACATTCCCAGGGGCCGTTCGGTCTCGATGCGCAGGGGGGGGCGGTCGATATCTGCGTCATGATCGAACTCTGCCATGGGATGTCAGTGGCCGTGGGTACGCTGACGGCGAAGGCAATCGGCACGAGGAGGTGCGGACCCATGACAGTGCTGGACCGACTGTGGCGGGACGTGGAAGCCCGGACGAACGCCGAGGGATACGTCGTCGAGATCATCGATGGAAGGGTGATCATGACTCCGCAGAGCCCGACGCAGTCCAACACGATCCGCAGGCTGATGTATCAGGCGGGCCGGGAACTCGGTGAGGACGCGCCGATCGTGTTCGATGTGGCGGTCGACTTCCCGGGTGAGACGTCGTCGTGCCCGGACATCGCCATCCTCGACGTCGATGCCCAACCGCGCGGCAAACGCTATGTGTGCATGGACGTGATCGCTGCCATCGAAGTGGTGTCCATGGACTCCGATGACAACGACTACGTGACGAAGGTGGCCAAGTACAGCCGCTTCGGCATCGAAACGTACCTGATCATCGATCCCTTCAAGCGACTCTGCACTTTGCACGAAGGGGCCCTGGCAACCGGGTATGCGAAGCACACGGAGTATGCCTATGGGCAGGCTGTGACGATGGACCTGGCGGATGGCCGGAAGTTCACGATCGACACCAGCGGCTTCCCGGTCGAGGAGTGAGCGAAGGGGCTGAGCACCGCAGAGTGCCCAGCCCCTTCACACATGAACCCCGGCGTCAGCCGCGCCGCAGTTCCTCCGCCACCAGCTCCGCGATCTGCACCGCGTTGAGGGCGGCGCCCTTGCGCAGGTTGTCGTTGGAGAGGAACAGCGCGAGGCCGTTCTCGACGGTCTCGTCGACGCGGAGGCGGCCGACGTAGGAGGCGTCCTTGCCCGCGGCCTGGAGCGGGGTCGGGATGTCGGAGAGCTCGACGCCCGGGGCGTCCGCCAGGAGTTCGTAGGCGCGGGCCACGGTCAGGGGGCGCTCGAAGCGGGCGTTGACCTGGAGGGAGTGGCCGGTGAAGACCGGGACGCGGACGCAGGTGCCGGAGACCTTGAGATCCGGGATCTCGAGGATCTTGCGGGACTCGTTGCGGAGCTTCTGCTCCTCGTCCGTCTCGAAGCTGCCGTCGTCGACGAGCGAACCGGCCATCGGCAGCACGTTGAAGGCGATGTGCCGCTGGTAGACGCCGGGCTCCGGGAGGGCGACGGCCTCGCCGTCGTGGACCAGCTCGGGGCCGCGCTCGCCGACCGTGCGCACCTGGCCGTCCAGCTCGGCCACGCCGGCCAGGCCGGAACCGGAGACCGCCTGGTAGGTGGTGGCGATCAGCGCGGTCAGCCCCGCCTCCGCGTGCAGCGGCTTGAGGACCGGCATCGCGGCCATCGTGGTGCAGTTCGGGTTGGCGATGATGCCCTTGGGGCGGTCGGCGATCGCGTGCGGGTTGACCTCGGCGACGACCAGCGGGACCTCGGGGTCGCGGCGCCAGGCGGAGGAGTTGTCGATCACGACGGCGCCCTGCGCGGCGACCTTCTCGGCCAGCGCCCTGGAGGTGGTGCCGCCCGCGGAGAAGAGCACGATGTCCAGGCCGGAGTAGTCGGCCGTGGCGGCGTCCTCGATGGTGATCTCACGGTCGTCCCACGGCAGCGTCGAACCGGCGCTGCGGGCGGAGGCGAACAGGCGCAGCTCCGTGACCGGGAATTTCCGCTCGGCGAGGATCTTGCGCATGACTGCGCCGACCTGACCGGTGGCACCGACGATTCCGAGCCTCACGAGGACTCCCTACTCACGTTGGGGCTTGCGGTTCCCATCATGTGCGTGTGTGGGGGGCAAAAGTCCAATCGGTTGTCCGGAGAGCGGGAAGGGGTGGGTGCCCTGTCGGCACCCACCCCGACGGGTTACGGCAGGACCTTGCCGATCGTCACGCTGCCGGTCCCCACGACCGTGCCCGCCGCGTTGACCAGCCGGATGTCACCGGAGAACGTACGGCCCTCCACGGCCGGGCCCGTGGCCACGACCTCGGCGGTGATCCGCGCGGAGCGGCCCGTGCCCAGCTTCACCGGCGTGTCGGCGGCGGTGAGCCTGCCGAACGAGGGCGCGAAGTGGATGTCGCGGTAGTCGTAGGCGGTCGAGCCGCCCGGCACCGAGTAGCCGCTGACCTCGATCGTGTACTCGCCCGCGGCCGGTGCCTTGAGGATGACCTTCTCGTTCGAGCCGCCGTTGGCGGAGATGCCCACCGGCTTGCCGTCCTTGTAGACGGCCAGGTCCAGGTCGGCCTTGGGGTCGGGCGTGCCGCCGATCGTGGCCTCGAAGCGGGTCACGCCCTCGGGCAGGGTGACCGTGGAGGTCTGCTGCTCGCCCTCCGCGATGGTGGGGCGGGCGGCCTTGGCCGAGCCGAGCGGGCCCGCGACCGCCTTGCCGTCGAAGGGGGCGAAGCCGTTGGAGGCCTGCCAGGAGACGGTGACCGGGGTGTTGGCCTTGGCCTCGGGGACGGTCCGCACGGGCGGGGTGAAGGCGGTGCCGAGCGCGGTGGCCGTCATGGTGAACGGGTTGTCGAGCTGCGGCGAGGTGCGGCGCGCCTCGACCTCGATCTCCCAGACGCCCGGCTCCGGGTCGGTGTAGGTGCGCACGTCCGGGCGGCAGGTGTTGTCGGGGTTGTCGGAGTTTTCGTAGTTCGGGTAGCAGTAGACGGTCGAGGTGGGGTCGGCCGGCATGCCTTCGGAGTCGATGGCGATGAACCGGGTCTGGCTGCCCTTGGCCAGGCCGCTCATCCGCACCTCGAGCGTCTTCGCGCCCTTCGGTACGAAGACGAACGTCGACGTGGTCGCGTTGCGCTGCACCGTGCCGGACTTCTTCACCGTGTACGACGGCTTGGCCAGCGGCTCGGCGGCGATCACGGTCGCCATGATCTGCTTGTCGACGCCGATGGTGCGGTAGTCGTCGACGGCGAGGATCGCGCTGTGGATGCCCGTGGTCCTGGGCGTGGCCCTGACCTTGACGGTGACGGGCTTGTTCAGCGGCAGCGCGACCGTGTCACGGCCGAGCAGGCGGAACGTTCCGTCGTTGTTCTGCCACTTCAGCCCGTGCCACACCGGCCCGGCGGGACCGGAGGTGCGGGTGATGGTGACGTCGTACGTCTTGGACTGCCCGGCCCTGAGGCCGCCCTCGCGGTCGTAGATGCCGGTGCCGAAGTTCGGCGTCTGGAGCCGGCCGGAGAGGACCGTGGAGACCGGGGCCTTGACCGTGTAGTCGTGGGCGGTGGCGCCGTGGCGCAGCGCGGCCCAGGCGCCGGTGATGTTGATCAGGCCCGAGCCCTGCTCGTACGCCTGGAAGCCCTTGATCTGCTTCGCCGTGCTGGTCAGCGCCGTGCGCAGGTCGGCCGGGGTGAGCTTCATGTGCTCCTGCTTGGCGGCCGAGATCAGCAGGGCCGAGGCGCCGGCGGCCTGCGGGGAGGCCATCGAGGTGCCCTGGAGCATGCTGTAGCCGGCGGGCAGGGTGTAGCCGGCCTCCTTGACCGGCGAGCCCGGCTCCCAGGTCGGCGTGGTGTTGATGGAGGCGCCCGGGGCGGTGATGGTGGGCGTGAAGCCGCCGTCCTCGCGCGGGCCGCGGGAGGAGAAGGGCATCATCGCGTACGGGGTGCGGACCTCGGAGCCGTAGTCGGCGGCCCACGTCTCCTTGGAGATGGCCGCGCCCACGCTGATCACCTTGTCGGCCAGCCCGGGGCTGCCGATGGTGTTGGCGCCGGGACCCTCGTTGCCCGCGGAGATCACGAGCTGCACGCCGTACTTGTCGATGAGGCGGGTGTACGTCGTGTCGCGGTCCTCGGAGCCGTCGTTGAGGGCGCGCAGCCCACCGATGGACATGTTGATGATGTCCACGCCGTGGTTGACGACCAGGTCGATCATGCCTTCCTTGAGCGCGACGTTGGTGCAGCCGCCGCTCCAGGTGCAGGCCCGGGAGGAGACGATCTTCGCGCCGGGAGCCGCGCCGTTCATCCTGCCGCCGAACAGGCTGTTGGCGGCGGTGATGCCCGCGACATGGGTGCCGTGCTCGGACTGGACGATGCCGATGTTGACGAAGTCGGCCTTCTTGCCGACCCAGTTGCCGCCCAGCGGGGACATCGGCACGTCCTTGCGGATCTCCACGGTGAACGGAATCCGCTTGGCGACCGGGGACTTGGGGTCGTCCTTGCCGAAGTAGCCGATCTGGAAGCCGTCCTTGTACGGCTTCATCTCCGTCTCGTCGCGGAAGTCGCCGTCGTCGTTCAGGTCGACGCGGACGGTGCCCTTCTTCTTGTCGTAGAGGACGGCCCAGGAGTCGGTGGTGTCGCCGTCCCGGTTGAGGTCGCCCTTCATGTCGCCCTTGGGGAGGGTGGCGCTCTCGCGGAACAGCGCGACCTGGTAGTCACCGGGCGGCGCGGTGTACGTACGGCCGTTGAAGGAGAAGCTGGGGCCGGAGACGTCCGTCGTCATCGGCAGCCAGGTGCCGTCCTTGTCCCCGATCGGGTCGGTGGCGGTGACCCAGTCGACTATCTTGCGCTCGCCGGTGGTGGTCTTCTGCAGCGCGGGGTGGGCGATGTCGACGCCGGAGTCGAGGATGCCGATGGTCACGCCCCGCCCGTCGGCCTTGGGGTGGGCGCCCACGAAGTCGACGGCGCCGGTCTCGAAGGCGGGCTGGTACGGGTTCTTGGCCGGGGTGTCCTTGCCAGGCGCCGGGTAGGTACGGCCCTTCGGGGCCTTGGCGCCGGCGGTGGAGTCGGTGGAGTCACCGCCCGGCGTCGGGTCCGGGGGCTTGATCTCCTGCTTGAGGTCGATGGCCTGGACCGAGGACAGCTGCTGCGCCGTGCTGATGGCGGCGTCGGCCTTCGAGGTGGGGACGGTGACCCGGACGTAGCCGAGGTCGTCGTAGCTCTTGCCCACCGAGGCGCCCTTGATGGCGTCCAGCTTTTTGGTGATCTGCCCGGTCTGTCCCGGAGCAGTGGTGATCATCATGGTGACGGTCTTGTCGCCGCCGGCCTTGGCCTCGGCCAGCAGGCCCGGGCTGTGCGAACCGAGCTTGTCCGTCTTGGGGTTGGCCGGTTTGACCGGGCCCGGGGGTATGGAGGGCTGGGGTCCGTCGGCGAACGCGGGGGCGGCGCCTGCCGCGGCGAGCGCCGCCGCGACCGCGGCCGCGACGGCTATTCGACCCGCGCGTCTCGCGCCGTGCGCGGAGACGGTACGGGGGGTGGGGGTGGTCATGAACTTTCCCTGGCAACTGGTGAACGGTCGGATGAGCGATCACTTTTATGGAAGTGACGGGTATTTGGGGAGAGTTGCCGGGCGTGGAGGATAAAGATGGCGTAAACCCGCCATCTGTCGCGCGGGATGAAGCCGGACAGAAGATGATCAACTGGTCACGGCGCATTCCCGCAGCTCACATTGTGTGGGGCAAACGGGCTACACGCGCCCGGCGCAGACCTTTATGGTTTCGCGCAACGCGTTCCCTGGCGGGTGAACGCTGAGTGAGCGTCAGTACTCCAGGGGACGAGTCATATATGTCGGTTCGCGATAGCCAAGATCGATGTGCGGTGATCGGCGGCGACCGTTGCTGCCGTGTTCACGCCCAGGTCACTCACGCTGCCGACGATCCTCACTGACGAAAGCCGCAGCCCATCTGCCAGACCGCTCGCCTTCGCGTTCGCACTCGGGGAGACCGCCATGCACCGCAGATCCGACAGATCGCCGGCCACGCACCTCGACCGCCGCGGATTCCTGGCCGCGGCGGGAGCCGTCGGCACGGCCACCCTCATCGGCGCTGCCGGTTCGGCCAACGCCGACACCCCGGTCCCCCCGGTGCCCGGCACCGGCACGCAGCCCGACCCCGGTCCGTCCGCCGCTTCCGGCGCTTCCGCCACGGAGATCGCCGAGGCGGCTCCCACCGGCGCGGGCACGACCCTCCAGTCCGTGGCCGCCCCCCGTGGCAGCGGCGGTTACCGCAGGCTCGGCGACGGGCCCGGCTGGCCCCGGGTCGTCCGTACCGACCTCGCCTCCCGCCGCTCCACCCGCCGTGCCCGCACCACGATCGCGTCCTTCGTCCAGTTCACCGACCTCCACCTGACGGATGTGCAGCACCCGCTGCGCTACGAGTTCTTCCGCGCCGGCGGGCCGGGCGGCTGGCGTCCCCACGAGGCGCTGACCCTGCCCGGTGTGGTGTCCCTCGTCGAGCGCGTCAACAAGCTGCGCCGCGGCCCCGCGACGGGCAGCCCGCTGCGCTTCGTCGTCACCACCGGCGACAACGGCGACGAGAACGCGAAGATCGAGGCCGAGTGGTTCCTCACCGCCATGAGCGGCGGCCGGATGAACCCCAACACCGGCGACCCGCACCACTACGAGGGCGTGCAGAACAGCAACCTCAAGCTCTACTGGCATCCCGACAGTTCGCTGCGCGACCAGGACAAGCAGGTGGGCTACCCGCGCATCAACGGCTATCTGAACGCGGCCATGCGCGGCGTCAACAGCCCCGGCCTGAACATCCCCTGGTACTCCACCTTCGGCAACCACGATCTGCTGTCCGGCGGTTGCTACCCGGCCGTCGGCTCCTTCATCGCCGATGTCGCCGTGGGCGGCAAGAAGCTCTACTCCATCACCGCCGACGAGGCCAAGTGGCTCATGGACGGCGAGCTGCACGGCGCCGACCCCAAGGGCAAGCGCATCGAGGACCTCCTGCGCCGGCACAAGAAGGACCTGCGCAGGGTCACCCCGGACCCGCGCCGCGTGCCGCTCTCCCAGCACCAGTACATGGCCATGCACCTCGACCGGAAGTACACCGGCAAGGGCCCGGTCGGCCACGGCTACACCCAGGCCAACCTCGACTCGGGGAGCCTCTATTACACGTTCCCCGTCTCCGACAAGGTCATCGGCATCAGCCTCGACTCCACCGACCCCGGCGGCCACTACCAGGGTTCGATCGGCACCGCCCAGCTCAACTGGCTGGACCGCACGCTCCGGGAGCACCGGAACTCCTACGCGCTGGTCTTCAGCCACCACCCCAGCTGGAGCATGGACAACACCACGCCCGACCCCGCCCACCCGGGCGACCAGCGCCACGGCGGCGACGAGATGATCGAGCTCCTCCAGCGCCACAAGAACGTCCTGGCCTGGATCAACGGTCACAGCCACCGCAACCGCATCCGGCCGCGCGGTACCTTCTGGGAGATCGCCACCGCCTCCCACATCGACTATCCGCAGCTCGCGCGCATCATCGAGATCACGGACAACCACGACGGCACGCTGTCCCTCTTCACCACCCTCGTCGAGTCCGCCGCCCCCCACCGCACCGACTTCCACGACCTGTCCCAGACCGGCCTCGCCTCGCTCTACCGCGAACTGGCCTTCAACGCACCGGGTTCCGACAAGTCGCTCGTGGGAGACCCCACCGACCGCAACACGGAACTGCTGCTCAAGCGCTGACCGCCTGCTGATCAGCGGGGGAGTACGACGAGGTACGCGGCGGGCTCGCGGTCGGCCGACGCCACCAGGGCGGTACGGACCACCGCGGCCTGCTGCTCCGGCGACTCGGCGAGCCTCTTCGGCGTGGTGTGCACGACCAGCATCCCCAGCCGCTCCAACCGCTCGCGCTTGCGCTCGAGTTGGGACCAGGGCGCGTTCGCGTCCGCGTCCGTGTCCCGGCGGGGGGCGTGGTCGTCGATCTCGAGCACCACGCCGTGGTCGGGCCAGTAGGCGTCCACGCCGCCCAGGCAGGGGCCGCCGGGCAGCCACAGCTCCACGTTCCACAGCGGGACGGGCAGCGCCTGGTCGGTCACCATGGCGTACAGCCTGCCCTCGGCGACCGCCCGGCCCTCCGCGAGCACGGCGTCCATGGCCCGCGCGATGTGCGTACGGCTCATCAGCCGGGCCCGGGTCAGCTCCCGTACGAGCCGGCCCGGTTCGCAGTGCCCGCCGCGCACGGCCTCGGTGAGCAGGGCGCGTACGGCCGCCGCGTCCGTGAGCTGCCCCACGGCGTCGGCCACCGCCCGGGCCACCGGTGCGACCGGCACGCCGGTCAGCAGCTGCGGGCGCGGCACGGTGTGCGCCCGTACGGGGCGTACGAACCCGGTCGCGCGCAGCCGGCGCGTGCTCGGCACCAGGACGTCGATGTGCTCCAGGGAGAGCAGCGGGGGCACGGAGGTGAAGCGGTGCAGGGCGAGCGCGGCCGGGCCGGTGATCATCGCCTCGCCGTAGGGGGCGGACTCCGAGGTCCGGGTGGGCTGCACGGGGACGCCCTGGGTCCGCGCGAGGGTGTACATCAGCGCGGCGTGCAGCCGCTCCTCGCTGGTCGCCGGCCCGGTGCGGAGCAGGTAGACGCCGGGGAGGAGCTGCTGCCAGGGCCCGCCGGGCCGGCACCGCTCGGTGACGGCGGCCGACGGGACGCCGTGCTCCCGCAGTTGACGGGATGTCAGGACGCGGGAGCGGATGTCGGAGAGATGGTGGAGCGGGCGGGGGGAAAGGGGGATGTCGAAGTTCATGTCCCGGCCATTCCCGCCGCCGGCCCGCTCCTTAACCGCTGTTACAGGCTCGTCGACAAATCCGGACAACACCGGACTAAAGTAAGGGTGTTCGATTGCCGAATGGCCCGTCGCCCGGATGGCTTACTCACTGGCGTACCTACTTGGCGGCCTGGATGTCGCAGGCCTGGGCGCGCAGCGCCCTGGCCAGGTCGTCCCGGGCCTCCAGCACCAGCCGCCGCAGCGCGGGCGCCGCGTCCTCGTGCGCCGCGAGCCAGGCGTCGGTGGCGTCCAGCGTCGGCCGGTCGCCCTGGAGGATCGGGAACAGGCCCTTGACGATCGCCATCGCGTTCTCGATGGACCGCTCGCGCCAGATGCGCTCGATCTCCTCGAAGTAGCGCGGCGCGTACGGCGCCAGCAGGTCCCGCTGCCCCGGCTGGTCGAAGCCCGCGATGGAGGCCTCGGTGAGCGCGTTGGACAGCGCGTCCGACTCCACGACCGAGGCCCATGCCCCGGCCTTGACCTCGGCGTCCGGCCGGGAGGACAGGCAGCGGACATGGTGCCGCTTGCCCGACGCGGTGTTGTCGCGGGCGAGTTCGGCGTCCAGCAGTGCCTCGTCGGCCGCGCCCTGGGAGGCGAGTGCCGCCAGGAGCGCCCAGCGCAGCTCCTGGTCGACGTCAAGGCCGTCGATCCTCGCGGTCCCCTCCAGCAGTCCGCGCAGCAGCTGCAGATCGGCGTTGGAGGAGGCGAGCTGGGCGAAGTGCCGTGCCCACGCCAGCTGGTGGCCGCTGCCGGGCTCGGCGAGCCGCAGCTCGCGCAGCGCGCTCTGCGCCAACTCCCGTGCGCCCGGCTCCCGTCGGTCGGGCGCCGAGTAGTGGGTGAGCGCGGAGTTCGCGCAGATCTGGAGCATCTGGAGCACGCCGATGTCGGTCTCGGCGCCCGCGAAGCGCTGCACCAGGTCCAGGTAGTCGCGGGCCGGCATCAGCCCGTCGCGCGTGAGGTTCCACAGGGCGGACCAGCACAGGGCGCGGGCGAGGGGATCGATGAGGTCGCCGAGGTGCGCGCGCAGGGTGGCGAGCGAGTGCTCGTCGAAGCGGATCTTGCAGTACGTCAGGTCGTCGTCGTTGACGAGGACGAGCTCCGGGCGCTCCGCACCGGCCAGTTCGGCCACGACCGTACGGGGACCCACGACATCGGTCTCGGCCCGGGCGTAGCGGACGAGCTCGGTGCCCTCGCGCCGGTAGAGGCCGACCGCCACCCGGTGCGGGCGCAGCTCGGGGTGCGAGGCGGGGGCCTCCTGGACGATCGCCAGCTCGGTGATCCGGTCCGCGGCGTCGTACGTCACCTGCGGGGTCAGCGAGTTGACCCCGGCCGTCTGAAGCCAGGACCGCGACCACGCGGCCATGTCCCGGCCCGAGGTCTCCTCGAGCACGGACAGCAGGTCGGCGAGCCGCGTGTTGCCGTAGGCGTGGCGCTTGAAGTAGCGGCGCGCACCCTCGAGGAAGGCGTCCCGGCCGACGTAGGCCACCAGCTGCTTGAGCACCGAGGCGCCCTTGGCGTAGGTGATGCCGTCGAAGTTGAGCTTGGCGTCCTCGAGGTCGTGGATGTCCGCGGTGACGGGGTGGGTCGAGGGCAGCTGGTCGGCCCGGTACGCCCAGGCCTTGCGCTGGTTGGCGAAGCTGATCCAGGCATTGTCGAAGCGGGTCGCCTCGACCTGCGAGAAGGAGCCCATGAAGTCCGCGAAGGACTCCTTGAGCCACAGGTCGTCCCACCACTCCATGGTCACCAGGTCGCCGAACCACATGTGCGCCATCTCGTGCAGGATGACGTTCGCCCGGCGCTCGTAGGACGAGCGTGTCACCTTGCCGCGGAAGACGAACTCCTCGCGGAAGGTCACACAGCCCGGGTTCTCCATGGCCCCGATGTTGTACTCGGGCACGAAGGCCTGGTCGTACTTGCCGAAGGGGTACGGGAAGCCGAAGTGGTCGTGGAAGAAGTCGAAGCCCTGCTTGGTGACGGTGAAGATGTCATCCGCGTCGAAGTACGGGGCAAGTCCCTTGCGGCACAGGGCACTCAGCGGGATCTCCAGCGTGCTGCCGTCGGGCAGCTTGCGGCTGTAGTGGTCGCGCTCGACGTGGTACGGGCCGGCGACGACGGCCGTGATGTAGGTGGAGATCGGCTGCGTCGGCACGAAGCGCCAGGTGGCACCCCCGGTTGTGGGCTCCGGTGTGCCGTCCTGCGCGCCGTTGCTCAGCACGGTCCAGCCGGTGGGGGCGGTCACCGAGAAGGTGAACGGGGCCTTGAGGTCCGGCTGTTCGAAGTTCGCGAACACGCGGCGGGCGTCGGCGGGCTCGTACTGCGTGTAGAGGTAGACCTCGCCGTCCTCCGGGTCGGCGAAGCGGTGCATGCCCTCGCCGGTGCGGCTGTACGCGCACTGCGCGTCCACGGTCAGGACGTTCTCGGCGGCCAGCCCCTCCAGGGCGATGCGGGAGCCGTCGAAGACGGACCGCGCGTCCAGCTCGCGACCGTTGAGGGTGACCGCGGTCACCGACGGTGCCAGCAGGTCGGCGAAGGTGGCGGCGCCGGGCTCGGCGCAGCGGAAGCGGATTGTGGTCACCGAGCGGAAGGTGCGGGGCCCGTGGTTCGGGCCCACCGCGGATCGCAGGTCGAGCGCGATGTCGTAGCCGTCCACGGTCAGCAGCCGGGCCCGCTCGCGGGCCTCCTCGCGGGTCAGGTTCTCGCCGGGCACGACGCGGCTCCCTCGTCTTCGTCTCAAACGCTTCGTCTCGTATGTCGAACACCAGGAATCATGGCATGGGGTTTGTTTGTTGAAACGCTGACTGTCCTGCTCTTTCTAGGAGATCCGGAGATCCGCGTGACCACAGACGTGACGAGCACCGGGAAGTCCACCGTCGGCTTCTGGTTCGACCCCGCCTGCCCCTGGGCCTGGATGACCTCGCGCTGGATGCTCGAGGTCGAGAAGGTGCGGCCCGTGGAGGTGCGCTGGCACGTGATGAGCCTGGCCGTGCTCAACGAGGACCGGCTGGACGACATGCCGGAGGAGTACCGCGACGCGATGCGTCCCGGCGGTGCGGCCTGGGCGCCGGTGCGGGTGTGCATCGCCGCCGAGCAGGAGTTCGGCAACGAGGCGCTCGGCCGGCTCTACACCGCGCTCGGCACCCGCTTCCACAACCGCGGCGAGGGCCGCAGCCCCGAGGCGATCCTCGGCGCCCTCGAGGACGCGGGCCTTCCGGCGCGTCTGGCGGAGGCGGGGAACACCGACGCCTACGACGACGCCCTGCGGGTCTCGCACAAGGAGGGCATCGAGAAGGTCGGCCAGGAGGTCGGCACCCCGATCATCTCGGTGCCGGGGCCGGACGGGGCCGAGGTGGCCTTCTTCGGCCCCGTCGTCACCCCCGCCCCCAAGGGCGAGGCCGCGGCCAGACTCTGGGACGGCACCCTGCTGGTGGCTGGGACCCCGGGCTTCTACGAGCTCAAGCGGACGCGGACGGAGGGCCCGATCTTCGACTGAGGCGGCCTGCCTGCTGGGGGCGCGGGGTGGGGATGTTCGCCCCGGTCCCGCCCATTCACCGTTTCCTCCGGGGGCTCCGCCCCCGGGCCCCCGAAACCGCGCTTCGCGCGGTTGTCCTCAATCGCCGGACGGGCTGAAATTCAGCCCGTCCGGCGATTGAGGACG
>NZ_JBTHHU010000057.1:0-25071 GCF_059089585.1 Streptomyces sp. SX-6
AGCCCCCGGACCCCCGGAACCGCGCTTCGCGCGGTTGTCCTCAAGCGCCGGACGGGCTGACTTGTAGCCCGGCCGGCGCTTGAGGCCGAGCGGCGGAGCCGCGACAAGGGGGTCCGGGGGCGAAGCCCCCGAAACGGGGGCCAGGGGCGGAGCCCCTGAACGGGGTCCGGGGCGAGGCCCCGGGAAACGGTGAAAGGGCGGGGCCGGGGCACATCTCCCCCACCGGCGCACCCGCGGCAACTACAGCCGCACCCGCGCCCCCACCGGCAAATGGTCACTCTCAGTCTTCGGCAGCGTCCAAGCCGCCACCGGCTCCATCCCCCGCACCATGATCTGGTCGATCCTCGCCATCGGGAAGTCCGCCGGCCAGCTGAAGCCGAAGCCGTCGCCCGCCGCGCCCTGCGCGGACCGCAGCTGCGAAGTGACCGGTGCGAGCGAGCGGTCGTTCATCGTGCCGTTGAGGTCGCCGAGCAGGACGACCTTCTTCAGCGGCTCGGCCGCGATCGCCCGCCCCAGCGCGGCAGCACTGTTGTCGCGCTGTCCCGCCGTGAAGCCCGCGTTGAACTTCACGCGCACAGACGGCAGATGCGCGACGTACACCGCCACCGGCCCCTGCGCCGTGTCGACGGTCGCCCGCAGCGCCCGCGTCCACCCCATCTTGATGTCGACCGGCTGGACGTCCGTCAGCGGATGCTTGCTCCACACCCCGACCGTGCCCTTCACCGCGTGGTACTTGTACGTACCGGCGAGCGCCCGCTCGTACACCGGCACGGCATCCGGCTTGAGCTCCTCCAGCGCCACGACGTCCGCCCCGGAGGCGGCGACGGAACGAGCGGTATCGGTCGGATCCGGGTTCTCGGCGTTGACGTTATGGGTGACGAACATGAAGTTGCCGCCCGAACCGTCGCCGCCGGACTTGCCGGTCAGCAGCCCGCCGAAGAGGTTGACCCAGACCACGGCCGGCAGCAGCAGCGCGATCAGCGCGGTGGCCGAGCGGCGCACCAGCGCGAGCACGAGCAGCACCGGGATGCCGAGGCCGAACCACGGCAGGAAGGTCTCGGCCAGGCTGCCGAGGTTCCCCACCCGGTTGGGAATGCTCGCGTGCAGCAGCATCAGCAGGCCGAGCAGAACGGCGAACGCCGCGACGACCAGCCCGCGCCGCCAGATGCCGGGGCCCTGCCACCGGCTCAGGAAGCGCCGGGCCCCGGAGCCGGTCCGCTCCGAGGCGGTCCCCCCACGGCCCGTTTCCTCCATGTACGCCTGCGGCATCCGCTGTCCTCACTGATCGTCCGCTGTCCCGTCACCGATCACCCGACGATAGGTGATCATCACTGACGGTTCGTAATCACATCAGGTCTCGCGGATGAGGACGGACGCCCGGCCGCGCAGGGTTCCTGCCGACCGGGCCATAACGGTGTCCTGTGACACAACGAGCACAATCAGGACGCTCAGGTCACCGCCCGCGCACCGCCCGCGCACCGCCCAGCACCGTGTCGACGATCTCCTCGGACAGCCCCTCGGGCAGTTCCTTCCAGTCGTGGATCACCGAGCGGGCCAGCATCGGGCTGACCAGCAGGTCCGTGAGGAACTCGGGATCCAGCCCGGGCCGGATCTCCCCCTCGGCCATGCCGCGCCGCAGCACCGCGCAGAACGCTTCCCGGCGCGCGGCGATGATCGTGTCGTGGTACTCCTGCCACACCCTCGGATGCGCCCGGACCTGCGCCAGCACGGTGCGCAGCACGGCGGACGAGCGCTTGGCCAGCACCCGGTGGCGCATGAACTCCAGCAGGCGGACGAGGTCGTCGCGGACCGAGAGCCCCGGCGGGTCGGGGTCCTTCATCACGTCCAGGGAGCGCAGCACGTCGAGCATCACGGCTTCCTTGCCGTCCCAGCGCCGGTAGACGGTGGCCTTGCCGACGCCCGCCTCCCGCGCGATGCGCTCCATCGACAGCTCGCCGATGGTGACGCCCTCCTCGAGGAGCCGCAGCACGGCCTCGATGACGGCGGAGTCGACGGCGGCGCTGCGGGGCCGTCCGCGCTGCGGGGCGACGGCCCCGGTCATGCGCCGGCCCCCGTCTGCTCACGCTCCGCGCCCGCGCCCGGGGCGCCCGCCGGTGCGGTGCCGGCGCCGCGGCGGGGCAGGAAGAGGGTGACGACGATCGCGCCCAGCACCGCGACGCCCGAGGCGCACAGGGCGGTGACGTGCATGGCGTGGAGGAACGCGTCGGTCGCCGGGTCGGCGAGCGCCTTGCCCTTGTCGCCGAGCCGCCCGACCAGGCCGAGGGTGGCCTCGATGGACTCGCCGGCCGTGTGCCGGGCGTCGTCCGTCAGGCCGGGGACGGCGCCGAGCCGGTCGGCGATGCCGTCGCGGTAGGTGGTGGACAGCACCGAGCCGAGCACCGCGACCCCGAGCGCCCCGCCGACCTGCCGGAAGGTGTTGTTCACGGCGGAGCCGGACCCGGCCTTCTCGCGCGGCAGGGACTGCATGATCGAGACGGTGGCGGGCGGCATGATGTGCGCCATGCCCGCGCCCTGGAGGAAGAACAGCACCTCCAGCACCCAGATCGGGGTGTCCCGCTCGAGCAGCAGGAAGCCCGCCATGGTGGCGGCGACCATCAGCATGCCCACGGCGCACACGGCCCGGGCGCCGAACCGGTCGACGACGAGCCGGGCGCGCGGCGCGAACACCATCTGGGCCGCCGCCAGCGGGAGCAGCAGCAGGCCGCTCTGCAGCGGCGTGTAGCCGCGCACGCTCTGGGTGTAGAAGACCATGAAGAAGGTCACGCCCATCAGCGCGAAGAAGACGAGCGCGATGGAGGAGACCGCGGCGGAGAAGGCCGGGTTGCGGAAGTACCGTACGTCGATGGCCGGATGGCTGCTGCGCCGCTCGTAGAGGACGAACAGCACCAGGACCAGCAGGCCGCCGCCGACCGTGCCGACGACCTCGGGGTCGGTGAAGTCGGCGAGCTGGCCGCCCTTGATGATGCCGTACACCAGCAGCACGAGCCCGACGACGGACAGCAGCACGCCGACGGGGTCGAGGCGGCCGGGCCGGGGGTCCTTGGAGTCGGGGACGAGCGTCACCATCGCGATCAGTCCGGCGATCACGATCGGGACGTTGACGAGGAAGACCGAGCCCCACCAGAAGTGGTCGAGCAGGACGCCGCCGGTGATCGGGCCGATGGCGATGGCGAGTCCGACCGCCCCGGCCCAGATGCCTATCGCCTTGGGCTGCTCCTCGCGCTCGAAGACGTTCATGATGATGGCGAGCGTCGCGGGCATCACGAACGCGCCGCCGAAGCCCATCACCGCGCGGAACGCGATGAGTTCACCGGGCGAGCCGGCCAGCGCGGAGAGCACGGATCCGATCCCGAACACCGTCATGCCGAAGAGCAGGATCTTCTTGCGGCCGAGGCGGTCGCCGAGGAGTCCGGCGGTGAACAGGATCCCGGCGAAGACCAGCGTGTAGGAGTTGATCGCCCACTCCAGCTGGCTCTGGGTGGCGCCGAGGCCCGTGGGGGCGGGTGAGGCGATCGTCTTCATCGCCACGTTGAGGATCGAGTTGTCGAGGACGACGACGAGCAGGCTGAACAGCAGCACGGTGAGGATCGCCCACCGCCGTCTGTGCACGGCCTCGGGCACTTGTCGGGTGGACGCGGGAACGGACGGGGCACTCATGGCCCCCAGCCTAGGGGGATTCCGATACGGAACCGTTTCGTATCGAAAAGTTTTTACGATCAGACGATTAAGGGGTGACTTCCCCCTCCCCCGCGACTTCCCCGCCCCCGCGGCGCGTGTCAGCATGGAGGTGATCCGGGGACGCCGTCAGGGCGCCTCGAGACGACATCAACAGGAGCCAGAGCAATGACGCATGCCGCGAAAACCCCCGACAGCAGCAAGGCGCTGTACGGCGGGACCAGCTCCCGGCGCA
The DNA here is from genome assembly GCF_059089585.1 of Streptomyces sp. SX-6. Lineage (NCBI taxonomy): Bacteria > Bacillati > Actinomycetota > Actinomycetes > Kitasatosporales > Streptomycetaceae > Streptomyces > Streptomyces sp. SX-6. Next base: position 3,932 of record NZ_JBTHHU010000057.1, read on the forward strand.
TCACCGTCCGCGACATCGCCGCCGCCAAGCAGCGCGGCGAGAAGTGGCCCATGCTCACCGCCTACGACGCGATGACCGCCTCCGTCTTCGACGAGTCCGGCATCCCCGTCCTCCTCGTCGGGGACTCGATGGGCAACTGCCATCTCGGCTACGAGTCCACGGTGCCGGTCACCATGGACGAGATCACGATCCTCTCGGCCGCCGTCGTCCGGGGCACCAAGCGCGCCCTGGTCGTCGCCGACCTGCCCTTCGGGGCGTACCAGGAAGGCGCGGTGCAGGCACTGCGCAGCGCCACGCGGCTGGTGAAGGAGGCGGGCGTCGGCGCGGTCAAGCTGGAGGGCGGCGAGCGCTCCGCCCACCAGATCGAGCTGCTGGTGCAGTCCGGCATCCCGGTCATGGCGCACATCGGCCTCACCCCGCAGTCCGTCAACGCCTACGGCGGCTACCCGGTGCAGGGCAGGGGCGAGGAGGCGGCCCAGCAGCTGCTGCGCGACGCCAAGGCCGTCCAGGACGCGGGCGCCTTCGCGGTGGTGCTGGAGCTCGTCCCGGCCGAGCTGGCCGCCGAGGTCACCCGCATCCTGCACATCCCGACCGTCGGCATCGGCGCGGGCGCGGACTGCGACGCGCAGGTCCTGGTGTGGACCGACATGGCCGGCATGACGAGCGGCCGCCTGCCGCGCTTCGTCAAGCAGTACGCGCAGCTGCGCGAGGTCCTCGGCGGCGCGGCGAAGAGCTTCGCCGAAGAGGTCGTCGACGGCGCGTACCCGGCGCCGGAGCACGCCTTCCACTAGCCGTGTCAGCGGTCTGTCGGCGACTTGTCGGCGGACCGCCGGTGGCCGTCGGTGCGTTGTCAGTGGCTGCTGTCAGCCTGGGGGCATGACGCGAAACGACATCCCCGACAGCGGCGGCGCCGCAGTCCAAGTCCGGGGCCTGGTCAAGCACTTCGGCTCGACCAAGGCCCTGGACGGGGTCGACCTGGAGGTGGCCGAGGGCACCGTCCTCGGTGTCCTCGGCCCCAACGGCGCCGGCAAGACGACCCTGGTGCGGGTCCTGTCCACCCTGCTCCGCCCGGATTCCGGCACCGCCCGCGTCGCCGGGTACGACGTGGTGCGCCAGCCCCGGCAGCTGCGCCGGGTGATCGGGCTCACCGGGCAGTACGCCTCGGTCGACGAGAAGCTCTCCGGCCGTGAGAACCTCTACATGATCGGCCGGTTGCTCGACCTCTCCCGCAAGGACTCCCGGCAGCGGGCCGACGAGATGCTGGAGCGCTTCTCGCTCACCGAGGCCGCCAAGCGGCCCGCGGCGACGTACTCCGGCGGCATGCGCCGCCGTCTCGACCTGGCCGCCTCCATGATCGGCCGGCCCGCGGTGCTCTATCTCGACGAGCCCACCACCGGCCTCGACCCCCGCACGCGCAACGAGGTGTGGGCCGAGGTCCAGCGGATGGTCCGCGAGGGCGCCACCGTCCTGCTCACCACGCAGTACATGGAGGAGGCCGAGCAGCTCGCGGGCGAGCTGGTCGTCATCGACCGGGGCCGGGTGATCGCGGGCGGCCGGGTCGATGAGCTGAAGACGAAGGTCGGCGGGCGCACCCTGCAGATCCGCCCGGCGGACCCCGCCGAACTGCCGCGCATGATCGGCGCGGTGGCGCAGGCCGGGCTGGACGGCATCGCCGGGGCCACGGCGGACGAGGCCGAGGGCCTGGTGAACGTGCCGATCGTCAGCGACGCGCAACTGACCGCCGTGATCGGCCTGCTGGCCGAGCGGGGCTTCGCCATCGCCGGCATCAGCACCCATCTGCCCAGCCTCGACGAGGTCTTCCTGGCCGTCACCGGACAGAAGGCCTCCGCGGCGGACGAGCACACCCACGAACTCCAGGAGGCCGCGGCATGACGACCGCGACGATCAGCGCACCCGCGCGCGCCGGTTCCGGCGAGGGCCGGATCGGCCTGCGGTCCAACCTGCGGCACATCGGGGCGCTCGCGCGCCGCAACATGCTGCAGATCAAGGCGGATCCGGAGTCGATGTTCGACGCCGTGCTGATGCCGATCATCTTCACCCTGATGTTCGTGTACGTCTTCGGCGGCGCGATGTTCCCGGGCCACCGCGACGACTACGTCAACTACCTGGTGCCCGGCCTGCTGTCGATGACCGGGCTGAACATCGCCATGGCCGTGGGCACCGGCGTCAACGAGGACTTCCGCAAGGGCGTGATGGACCGCTTCCGGACCATGCCGATCGCCCGGTCCTCGGTGCTCATAGCGAAGATCGTGGTGGAGATCGGCCGGATGCTCGTGGCCGTGGCCATCCAGCTCGGCATGGGCTTCGCCCTGGGTCTGGAGATCAAGACCTCGGTGGGCGAACTGGCCGCCGCCGTGGGCCTCGGCGTGCTCTTCGGGGCGTCCCTGATGTGGATCTTCATCCTGCTCGGCCTGACCATGAAGACGGCCCAGGCCGTGCAGGGAGTCGCCATGCTCATCCTGATGCCGCTCCAGTTCGCCAGCTCCATCTTCGCGCCCACCCGCACCATGCCGGGCTGGCTGGAGGCCTTCGCGAAGTACAACCCGCTGGCCAACCTCGCCGATGCCTCCCGCAACCTCATCAACGGCGGCCCCGTGGCCCACTCGGTGTGGATGACGCTGGCCTGGTCGGTGGCCATGACGGCCGTGATAGCACCGCTCGCGGTCGCCAAGTTCCGCAAGAAGACCTGACGTTGCCGGGATGCCCGTGCGCGTCAGACGAGGGCGGCGGCCTCCATGGGGGAGAGACCGGCGCCCTCGGCGCACGCCCGCTCGTACGCCTCGGCGCCGAGGGCGGCACGGGTGGCGGCCTCCGTCCGCTCCCGGATCCCCCGCTCGAGCGACTGCTCGGCGATGGTGTCCGGCCGCAGGACCTGCGCGGCGCCTATCAGCCGGGCCGCCGTCAACGCATGCTGCTCACCGCCGATTTCGGCATGGGCGAAGGCGCCCTCCATCAGCTGCATGGCAGGCAGGTGCCGGGCGACGAAGACCGTCAGCGGGTCGTCGGACAGGGCCAGCGCCTCGCGCACCTTGGGCAGCGCCTCCTCCGGCCTGCCCTCGATGACGTCCAGCCAGCCGAGCAGCCCGAGCATCATGCCCTGGAACAGCGGAATGGAGCGGCTCTCGAACTCCTGCCGGAGGTCGCGGAGCGCCTCCCTCGCCTCCTGGTACTGCCCGGCCCGGCCCAGATGGATGGCGAGGGTGCACCGGACGATGAAGTCGCCCTCCGTGCTGAGCCCTTGGGCCTCCTCGGCAGCCTCGCGGAGCATCCGCTCGCTCTCGGCGATGCCGATGGCCCCCGACTCCACGAGCATTTCGGCCAGCCGGGACTTCAGCATCGGCACCTGGGCATTCGCCCCCACGGCCCGGGCGCTGTCGACGGCGGCCCGGTAGTCCTCGGCCGCCGCCGCGAACTCGCCGCGCCGCTCGCGGCTTTCGCCGCGCCCGGCCAGGGCCTCGGCCACTCCCCAGGCGTCGCCGATACGGCGGAAGAGCTCGAGGCTCTCGTCCGCGTCCCTGCCCCCCTGCTCGGCCCTGCCGGGTATCTCATTGCAGATCTTGGCGCGCTGCTGGAGGTGGAAGGCCAGTTCCCAGGTCCAGCCGAGGTCGCGGCAGATCTCCACCGTCCTGTCGAGGTCGCCCGGAAGCCGCTCGAATTCGCCGAGGAACATGCTCGTGAAGATCCACATCATGGCCGGATTCCGGCAGCTCTGCGGCGGCAGGTGGCCATAGGCGTCGCGTACGGCCCGCATCCTCTGCTGCATCTCCGGCTCGGAGAACAGCCGCATGTCGGTCTCGGCACTCGTGACCCAGACCATGTACACCCCCCGGCGGGCCTCCTCGAGGAGCTCGGGCCGCATCGGCGGCGGGGCGTCGACGCACCCCTCGTAGAGCACGGGAGCGGGTGCGACGGGCTCCGCGAAGGGGTCCGGGCCCAGCTCGGACACAGCCTGCGACCAGGCGCGGGCGTCGACGCGCCGGCCCCGCAGCCCCCAGAACCAGCTCAGGGACAGCACGAGGCACAGCCCCTCCTGCTCGTCCCGCGCGGCGACCGCGTGCCGCAGGGCGGCCCGCATGTTGTCGTGCTCCCGCTCCAGCCGCGCCAGCCACCGCCCCTGCTCCGGCCCGCGCAGCAACGGGTCGGCCGTACGGGCCAGTTCGCGGTAGTGCACCAGGTGGCGCCGCTCGGTGCCGGCCCGTTCACCGGCCTCGTCCAGCCGCTCGCCGGCGTACTCCGCCACGGTCTCCAGCAGCCGGTAGCGCATCCCGCCGCCGTCGTCGGGGTCGGCCACCACGAGGGACTTGTCGACGAGCGAGCCGACGAGTGCCGCGGCGTCTCTCGCGTCCACCGTGCCGGGTCCGGTGGTGCCGTCCGCGCACACCTCCTCGGCGGCGGCCAGGTCGCAGCCGCCGGCGAAGACGGACAGGCGGCGCAGCACGGCGCGTTCGGCGTCGTCGAGCAGGTCCCAGGACCAGTCGACGACCGCGCGCAGCGTCTGCTGGCGGGGCAGCACGGTGCGGCTGCCGGAGGTGAGGAGGCGGAAGCGGTCGTCGAGGCGGTCGGCGAGGCCGCGCGGGGTGAGCGAGCGCAGCCGGGCGGCGGCGAGTTCGATGGCGAGCGGCAGGCCGTCCAGGCGGCGACAGATCTCGGCGCAGGCCTCGGGGTCGTCGTCGATGCGGAAGCCGGGCCGGGCGACGGCGCCGCGGTCGGCGAGCAGCCGCAGGGCGACCGGGTCGGGCAGCGGCTCGACCGGCCGTACCAACTCGCCCGGAACGGCGAGGGGTTCGCGGCTGGTGGCGAGCACGGTGACGCCGGGGCAGTGGGAGAGCAGCGTCTCGGCGAGGTGGGCGGCGGCGTCGACGAGGTGCTCGCAGTTGTCGAGGACGAGCAGCATGCGGCGCGGGGCGCAGTGTTCGGCCAGCTGCGCGAGCGGGTCCAGGGCGGTGACGTCGGTGGCGGCGCGCAGGCTCTCCGCCGTGGTGCCGCGCACCACGGTCGTGCGGGCGCCCAGCGCGGTGAGCACCGCCTCGGGCACGGTGTCCGCGTCGTCGACGGGCGCGAGCTCGGCGAACCAGACGCCGTCCGGCCAGGCTCCGCCGGCCGCCGCCCCGGCGGCCTCCTGCGAGAGCCGCGTCTTGCCGGCCCCGCCGGGGCCGAGCAGGGTGACGAGCCGGTGCGCGGCGAGGTCCTCGCGGATGCGGGCCAGCTCCTCCTCCCGCCCGACGAACGAGGTGAGCCGGGCCCGCAGGTTGCCCCGCCGGGCGGCGGAGGCCGCGGGGGCGGCGGTCGGCGCGGGGCGGGGCTCGGGGGCCGGGGCGGGGGCCAGCAGCCCGGCGTGCAGGGCGCGCAGCTCGGGCCCGGGGTCGGTGCCCAGGCGCCCGGCGAGTGTCGCGCGTATCTCCTCGTACGCGGCGAGCGCTTCGGCGGGCCGGCCCGCCGCGGCGAGGGCGCGCAGGCGCAGGGCGTGCAGGGGCTCGTCGAGCGGGTGGTCGGTGCACAGCCCGGTGAGCTCGGGCAGGATGCGGTCGGCGTCGCCGAGGGCGACGGCGGCGGCGAGGCGGTCGCGGCGTGCGTCGAGGCGGGCGGCGTCGAGGCGGGCGGCGTGGGCGGCGCGGTCGGGCAGGTCGGCGAGGGCGGGGCCGCGCCACAGGGCGAGGGCGTCGTCGAGCAGCGTGGAGGCCTTGGCGGGGTCGCCGTCGGCGAGCGCTCTCGCGCCCTCCCCGGCGAGCCGCTTGAAGCGGTACAGGTCCACGTCGTCGAGTTCGGCGCACAGGCGGTAGCCGCCGGGCGCGGAGGCGATGGCGTCCCGGCCGAGGGCGCGCCTCAGCCGGGCGACGAGCGCCTGCAGGGCACCGGCCGCGTCGGCGGGGGGCTCGTCGCCCCAGACCTCGCCGGTGAGCGCCTCCACGGTCACGTTCCGTCCGGGGTGCAGGGCGAGCGCGGCCAGGAGCGCGCGCAGCCGGGGACCGCCGGGGGCGAGGGATTCGCCGTCGGCGGCATGGGCCTGGGTGGTACCGAGGATGCCGTAGCGCACCTGTCCATTCTCCCCTGAGGTTGCGCCGCCCCCTCGGCGACCAAGTACCGTCGGCCGGAACCCCTACGCAATACGAGCCAGGAGCACACACCGATGACATCCGACGCGGCCCGCGGCGAGCGGCGCGTGAGTACCGTCTTCCTCGCCCTCGTCGCCATCATGGCGGTCTCCATCTGGGCGGTGTGGACGGGCTTTTCGGCGAGCCCCGGCTTCGCCGTGTTCCTGTTCATCGTCTCCGGCTGGATCGTCTCGCTCTGCCTGCACGAGTACGCGCACGCGCGCACCGCCCTGCACGGCGGGGACATCTCGATCGGCTCGAAGGGCTATCTGACCCTCAACCCGCTCGCCTACACGCACGCGGTGCTGAGCATCGTGCTGCCGGTGATCTTCGTGATCATGGGCGGGATCGGTCTGCCGGGCGGTGCGGTGTTCATCGAGCACCACCGCATCCGCGGCCGGTGGCGGCACAGCCTGATCTCGGCGGCGGGCCCACTGACGAACGTCCTGTTCGCGGTCGTCTGCACCGCGCCGTTCTGGCTGGACGCGCTGGACGGCGTGCCGGCGAACTTCCGTTACGCGCTGGGGTTCATGGCGCTGCTGCAGGTCTCGGCGGCGATCCTGAACTTCCTGCCGGTGCCGGGCCTGGACGGCTACGGGGTGATCGAGCCGTGGCTGCCGCTCAAGGTGCGGCGGCAGGTCGAGCCGTTCGCGCCGTTCGGCCTGCTCGCGGTCTTCGGCTTCCTGTGGATCCCGGAGGTCAACGGCGCTTTCTTCGACGTGATCGACGCGGTGCTGCGGGCCCTGGGCGTCAGCGACTGGGACACCTACTGGGGCCGCGAGCTGTTCCGCTTCTGGAGCACACCGGAGCATGTGCCCACGCCGGACGAGATCGGCAACTACCTCGTCATCCGCTGAGTCATTCGCTGACGGCCGCGCGGTCGGCCCGGGCCTTGCGCACGTAGTACCAGGCCATGTTGGACGAGACGCCGGCGAGCAGGATCCACACGACGCCCAGCCAGCTGCCCCGCACGAAGGAGACGGTGGCCGCCGCCACCGCGAGAAGGCAGACGGCGGTGGCGAAGAGAGCGAGGCGGGGCATGGGAGGCGGCTCCTGTCGGACGGCATATACGACACGGGACGGGTGCGTACGATCCCGGCCATTGTCCCCCATGCCCCTCGCCGGGCCCGCTGCGGTCACACGTCGGTGACGCGCAGCCCGGCGTGCGCCTTGTAGCGGCGGTTGACCGAGATCAGGTTGGCGACGAGCGACTCCACCTGGTGGGCGTTGCGCAGCCGCCCGGCGAAGACGCCGCGCATGCCGGGGATGCGGCCGGCCAGGGCCTGGACGAGGTCCGTGTCGGCCCGCTTCTCGCCGAGCACCATCACATCGGTGTCGATCTCCCCGACCTCCGGGTCGGAGAGCAGCACCGCGGACAGGTGGTGGAAGGCGGCGGTGACGCGGGACTCCGGCAGCAGGGCGGCGGCCTGCTGGGCCGCGCTGCCCTCCTCGGGCCGGATGGCGTAGGCGCCCTGCTTGTCGAAGCCGAGCGGGTTGACGCAGTCGATCACCAGCTTCCCGGCGAGGTCCTCGCGCAGCGCCTCGAGGGTCTTGGCGTGGCCCTCCCAGGGAACGGCGACGATCACGATGTCGCTGCGGCGGGCGCACGCGGCGTTGTCCGCGCCCTCGACGCCCAGGCCCAGCTCGGCCGCGGCGGCGTGCGCCCGCTCCTCGGCCCGCGAACCGATGATCACGCGCTGGCCCGCCTTCGCCAGCCGGTAGGCGAGACCGCGGCCCTGGTCGCCGGTGCCGCCGAGCACGCCGACCACCAGGCCGGAAACGTCGGGAAGGTCCCAAGGGTCCTTTGCCGGGGCCTTTGTTGTGTCAGCAGAAGTAGTCATGCCAGCGATACTGTCACGCACACGGGTGAGCCGTACCGCGACCCGGTCGCCGCCCGGGGCCCGTGCGGCAGGATGACTTCCCATGGACGCCGAACGCGTCGCGCTGCTGCGCGAAGTGCTCGCCGGGACGGAGTGGTTGCAGGCCACGCGCCGGTTCGCGGGGGCGCTGCGGGAGTCGGTCGGGGCGCACGGCGGGGGGCTGCTGCTCGTCGGCACGGCGGAGTACGAGCCCTGGCACCTGGCCGCGCACCTGGACGACGAGGCCCTCTGGTCCGGGCTGCCGGAGCTCTCCCCCACGCTCGTCCGGCACCGGGTGCCGCCCGGCGCCCCGGCGCATCTGTCGGTCGGGCTCGGCCGGCTCGAGGCGGCCCGGCGCGGGGAGACGCTGCTGGTGGTGGCCGGGACCGCGCCGGCGCGGGGAGGGGCGGAGCTGCTCGAGCGGGTGCACGACGTCCGGCGCACCGGGGCGAGGGTGCTCGCGCTCGACGGCGCCCCGGGCCGTACGGGGCAGGAGCTGCGCTCGCTCGCGCATGACGCGCTGACCGTGCCCGCCGCGTCGGTGCTGGACTTCGACACCGTCCAGCACCTGGTGAGCGCCGCCGCGGGAGAGCGGGCGCCGTCCGGCGGGCGGGGGCGCCGCTTCCACGACCGGCTCTCCCGGCTCGCGGACCGCCTGACGGCACCGCCGCCGGACCGCTGGTGAGCGGGCTGCTACTCCGCCCCGTCCTTCCACTTCGGGTCCTCCCGCCATTCCTCCTCCCGCTCCCGCACGCTCTCCACCGCGTGGCCCGCCTCCTCCCGCGTCCCGTACGGGCCGAGGCGGTCGGCGGCCCGGCACTCGGGGCCCTCCTCGACCGTCCGGTGCTCCAGGCACCAGTACCACTCCCCCGGTTTCCCGGCTTCCCGCCGCCGCCTGAACAGCGCCATCGCCCGCCTCCTCGCACCCGTGGTCTCTCGCCCTCATGGTCCCCGATGGGCGCTGACTACACTCGCAGACATGTCTGGCCAGTCGCTTCTCGTACCGGGGAGACTCTCCCCCGCCCGCTCCGTCCCCTTCTCCATCCCGCGGCCCGAGTACGTGGGCAAGGAGGCCCCGACCCCCTACACCGGCCCCGAGGTGCAGGACGCCGAAACGATCGAGCGCATGCGCGTCGCGGGCCGCATCGCCGCGCAGGCGATGGAGGAGGCCGCCAAGCTCATCGCTCCGGGCGTGACGACGGACGAGCTGGACCGGGTCGCGCACGAATACATGTGCGACCACGGCGCCTACCCGTCGACGCTCGGCTACCGCGGCTTCCCCAAGTCGCTGTGCTCCTCGGTCAACGAGGTGATCTGCCACGGCATCCCCGATTCGACCGTGCTGCGCGACGGCGACATCGTCAATCTCGACGTGACCGCCTACATCGGCGGTGTGCACGGCGACAACAACGCCACCTATCTGTGCGGTGACGTGGACGAGGAGTCGCGGCTGCTGGTGGAGCGGACGCGCGAGGCGCTGGGCCGGGCCATCAAGGCGGTCAAGCCGGGCCGCCGGATCAACATCATCGGCCGGGTGATCGAGTCCTACGCCAAGCGCTTCGGCTACGGCGTCGTGCGCGACTTCACGGGCCACGGGATCAACTCGTCGTTCCACTCCGGCCTGATCGTCCCGCACTACGACAGCCCGCACCACGACACCCTCATCCAGCCCGGCATGACGTTCACCATCGAGCCGATGCTCACGCTGGGGACGCACGAATACGACATGTGGGACGACGGCTGGACGGTCGTCACCAAGGACCGCAAGCGGACGGCGCAGTTCGAGCACACCCTGGTGGTGACGGAGACGGGAGCGGACATCCTCACCCTGCCGTGATCGGGGCCCGGGCGGTAGGCTTTTACCGACAGCACGTCGGGAACCAGTTGACTTAGGTAAGCCTAACCATAGAGAATCGGTGCCCACCGCCCCTCGTCGCCCCTCGCCACGGAGGTCCGCCTTGGACTCGTCCGCCTCGACGCCGTTCTCCACGCTCATCCGTACGGCTTCGCACGAACAGCACACCGAGGCCGAGAACTCGTCGTTCATGAGCGACATGCTCGGCGGCAGGCTCGGCGTCAGCGCCTTCCGCCGCTACACCGAGCAACTCTGGTTCGTCTACGAGGCGTTGGAGAAGGCCGCCGCCGGTCTCGCGTCCGATCCGGTCGCCGGTCCGTTCATCCAGCCCGAACTGGCCCGCACCGCCCAGCTGGAGCGCGACCTCGCCCACCTGGGCGGCTCCGGCTGGCGCGCGGAGCTCGCCCCTCTGCCCGCGACGGAGCGGTACGCGGCCCGTATCGAGGAGTGCGCCCGCACCTGGCCCGCCGGCTATGTCGCCCACCACTACACGCGCTACCTGGGCGACCTCTCCGGCGGCCAGGCCATCCGCGGCACGGCCGAGAAGACGTGGGGCTTCGCCCGCAAGGGAGACGGCGTCCGCTTCTACGTCTTCGAGGCCATCGGCAACCCGGCCGCCTTCAAGCGCCACTACCGCACGCTGCTGGACGCGCTGCCGATCGACGACCTGGAGAAGCAGCAGGTCATCACCGAGTGCAAGCGCGCTTTCGCGCTCAACACGGCGATGTTCCGGGAGCTCGGCGAGGAGTTCCCGCTCAGCGCTTAGCTCCGCTGGGAAGGCCCGCCCCTCTCGTCCCGCCGTGGCCGCTTCGGGGCTCCGCCCCGGACCCCGGACGCGGCTCCGCCACGTGTCCTCAATCGCCGGACGGGCTGACTTTCACCCGTCCGCCCACCTCGACCGTTCCGTCGGGGTGCGGGCGGGTCAGGATCCGGGACGCCCTGCCCTGACGGATGTCCAGCGCACGGCCCAGCTCGCCGGTGAGCACGAGGGCGGCGGCGCCCGTCGCCTCGTCCTCGGCGATGCCGTCACCCCGCCGGGGAAAGGCCCGGGCCCGTACAAGGCCCGCGCTCTCGTCCTGCCACGCCCACGCGTACAGCCACCCCTCGCCCTCCGGCGGGGCGGGCAGTGCGTCGACCTCCGCCGGGGAGGCGTACTGCTCCGTACGGCGCCCCGCCGCCCACTGCGCCCGGGCACGGATCCACACCAGCTCCCCGTCCCTGCGCACCGCCACCTCGCCCGCGGGCGGCCGCAGCACCCCGGCGTCGCCGAGCAGCCAGGCCACGCCGATCAGCGGATGCCCGGCGAAGGGCAGGCGGACGCTCGGCGTCCAGATGTCGACGACGCCGCGCCCGGCGTCGTCGACGAACACGGTCTCGCTGAAGCCCAGTTCGGCGGCGAGCGCCGCCCGCGCCTCGGCGCCGGGCACGGACGCGCCGTCGCGCACGACGCCGAGGAGGTTGCCGCCCTCGCCGTCCGGGCCCGCGAAGACGCTGAGTACGTCGATATCGGTCATCCGCGTATTCAATCAGGCCCCCATCAGGCCAGCTCACGGAGAACTTTGGTGGTGAACTCGTCGAGCGGATAGAAGAATTCGATCGCCAGCTCCGACAGCGTCACATCGGCCGGCGCACCGAAAGTGGCGACGGTGCTGAACATGGACAGATCGCCGTACGGGGTACGGAACTTGAGCGCCAGCTCCACAGGACTCGGCAGTACCTCCGGGGCGGTGTCATCGTCCACGCCCCCCGGAGGCACCGGGTACCGGCTCACTTCCTCGTACAGCGCCCGGAGTTCCTCGTCCCCCGTCGCGTTCACCTGGCCGAGCAGCCGCTCGAGGAAACGCTCCCGCACCTCACCGAAGCGCACCATCCGTGACGCCAGCCCCTCGGGGTGCAGGGTCAGCCGGTACACGTTCGGCTGCGGTGCGAACAGGTGCGGCGGTACGTCGTCCATGAACACGGTCATGGCCCGGTTGACGTTCAGCACATTCCAGCGCCGGTCGACCACGACCGCGGGGTACGGCTCATGCGCGGCCAGCATGGTGTCGAGCGCCGTACGGACCAACGCCATGGACGCGTCGTCCAGGCTGCTCTCCCGGTACGCCGGGGCGTAACCGGCAGCAAGGAGGAGGGAGTTGCGCTCACGCAGGGGAACCTCCAGCGCCGTGCACAGGCGCAGCACCATGGTGCGGCTCGGGCGGGCGCGGCCGGTCTCGACGCAGGACAGGTGCCGTGCGGAGGTGTCCGCCCGGTGGGAGAGCTCCAGTTGGCTGAGCCTCCGGCGCTGCCGCCACTCCCGTATCAGGATCCCCACCCGCGACGGCTGTTTCGCATCCATGCGGGGAGGATAACCAGCCGTACCGGACCCGGACCATGACCTCCGAGGTCATTGAGCCCGTGCCCTCCCCGGTGCGACCGTCTCAGCGACACCGAGCGAGGAGACCGGCATGAGCACTGCGACCCTGACCACCCCACGCCCCGCGACCCAGGACGCATCGCGCCTGCTGCGCACCGCCCTGCGCATCGACAGCTGGGGTACGGCCGCCTTCGGCGTCTTCCTGCTCTCCTGCGGCAAGTTGCTCAGCGGCCCGCTCGGCCTGCCGGTCAACTGGTCCGTCCCGTTCGGCATCGCCATGCTGGGCGGAGCGGCGGCCCTGGGCCTGATCGCGGGCTACCCGCAGATCCCGCCGCGCCTGGCCGCGTCCGTGGTCGTCGGCAATGCGCTGTCGTGCGTGGCGCTGCTGTTGCTCACGTTCAGCGATGCGATGCCGCTCACGGGTCTGGGCATCGGCTTCATGTGCGTCGGCGTGTTGGTGGTCGCGGCGTTCGCGGAGGCCGAGTTCATCGGCCTGCGTCGCGTGACGGCGGCCGCGGCCTGAACCGCCGGGCCCCGTGCCCGCCGACGGGGGGGGCGGGCACGGGGCGCAGGGCGTCAGCGCCGGGAGCCGTGACGGCGCGTGGCGTAGACCGCCGCGCCGCCCGCGAGAACGAGCGCTGCCGCTCCGCCCAGGAGGGGGCCGGTAGAGGAGTCCGCGCCGGTGTGGGCGAGGGAGCCGTCGTCGGCGGGGGCGGTGTCGGTGGGCGCGGGGGTGGCGCCGTCGGCGGGGGTGGTGGAGTCGTTGTTGGACGAGTCCGAGTTGTCGCCGGGGAGCTTGGCGTTCTGGTCCACGGTGACCACGGCGGTGATGGGGTCGAGCTGGTCGGTGTCCTTGATCACGCCGCCGAACGCCCTGACAGCCTCGCCGGTCGGCTTCGCCGGGACGGCGGACAGTGTGACAACACCGTCCTTCGCGGTGAGGGCATCGGCCGACAGCGTCAAAGTCGCCAGCGGCCCAACGACATTCACGCCCTTCTTCGACGAGACGGTGGCCGACAAGGTGCCGGTGGTGCCGGTCACCTCGAGCTTCAGCTTGCTGATGGTCACGTCCAACTTGCCCTTGGGATCGGTCAAGTGGACCGTGCCCTCGAAGTTCGCGACAAGGTGGGAGGTGGAAGCGTCGTACGTGTTGCTCTGGCCCTTGATGAAGCGGTAGCCGTCACCGGACTTCTGGGCGCCCCCGGAGACCTCGGCCTTGTAGCCGTGGAACGCCTTCGCCACGCCCCAGTCCAGGTTCCCGTCGTAGACGGCACCCTGGCTGGCGGGGCTACCGGTGGCCGGGGCCTCGGACGAAGTCGGGAGCTCGGGCGTGGGAGAGGAGGACGAAGTCGTGGTCGAGGGCTCCTCGTTCGTCTTGGGGTCACCGGTCTTGCCGGTGGTCGTCGCGGACTTGTCGGTCTTGCCGGAAGGGACGGCCGGGTCAGCCGGGTCAGCCGGGTCGGCGGGCTTCTGCGGGACGGCACCCATGCGCACCGAGAGCGTGGCCGCGTCGAGCTGGTCGCCCGCCTTGTAGAGCGCGACGTCCTTGCCGTCCTGGTGCTGGACGAACGTCTTGGCGCCGTCCTCCGTCAGCTTCACCGGGATGCCGACGAGGGTCATCGCACCCTTCGCGCCACCGCCCGGCTTGACCTTCGACAGGTCGGCCTCGGCGAGCGGGACGTCCTTGCGCGTCTTGCCGTCCGCCGTGACGTCGGCGGTGATGGTGCCGGTCTTCTCCTTCTTCTCCTTGGTCGCGAGCTTGAGGTTGGCCAGCTTGAGGTCCAGCGCCCGGGTGCCGTCCTCGTTGGGGCGGCTGAGGAAGCGGACACTGCCCTTGAAGGCGGTGGCCGCGGCGTGCTGCTGGGACGGGTCGTAGGTGCCCTTGCCTCCGGAGAAGGTGAAGACGCCGTTCTTGGCGGCCTGCTTGGCGCCATCGGCGACCTGGCTGGTGACATCGTCGCGGAACGACTGCTTCACCCCCCACGTCAGTGTGGCGTCCTTGAGCTCTATCTTCGGCGGCCCACCGGGCGCCGCCTCCTGCCCGGGACCAGCCGCATAGGCGGGCAGGGTAAGGGCCGTGGCGCCAAGGGTTGTCGCCGTGGCCAGGGCCGCGGCGAGAACCAGCGGGCGTCGTATGACAGCCATGGTGCGGGTCTCCTTGGATTCGGAAGAGACGTCTGAGCACACCTAGTCTGAGGCAGTGTCATGCACCTGGGGATGCCCGGGGCAGAGGTGTGACAGGGTCGCGACGTGACGGCCACGGCCTCACCGATCCGCTCGGCGGGAAATTGCGGGTTCACCGCAAAGCGGTGCGGGTTTACCGCAAGGGAATTCGGAATAACCGCAGAATATCCCGGCCGACCATTCGGCGGATCCACTCAACTACTGCCCGGACAAAGGCACTTCGGCTATCTCGCGATTGTTGGCGCACAGGGAAAACGGATTCTCCCGAAAATTGGTTCCCGCTCCAGGGTTGTTGTTCCCGGTATTTGTGCAAGGATTCCGGCACAGTCCCCGGACTGGAACACCTCGGTGAAGTGACACCACAACCCCCCACCCCACCTGCGAGGTATCGCTATGTCTGCATTCAGAAGACATATCCGCATTTTGGCTGGTGTTGTCTCGGCGCTCGCGCTGACCCTGACGGCCGGTACCGCCTCCGCGTCGGCGGCGCCGGCCGCCGGGGCCGAGAGCAAGGCCGTCACCAGCGGCTGGAACAACTGGTCCTGCAAGCCCTCCAGCAGCCACCCGCGCCCTGTCGTCCTCATGCACGGCACCTTCGCGAACTCCTGGGACAACTGGCTCGTCCTGGCCCCCTACCTGACCAAGCGCGGCTACTGCGTCTACTCCCTGGACTACGGCCAGCTGCCCGGCGTGCCGCTCATCAACGGGATAGGGCCGATAGAGAAGTCGGCCGAGCAGCTGTCCGCCTTCGTCGACAAGGTCCGGCAGTCGACCGGAGCGGAGAAGGTGGACCTGGTCGGCCACTCCCAGGGCGGCGGCGCCCTGCCGCGCTACTACCTCCAGTTCCTGGGCGGCGCCGACAAGGTCAACCAGCTTGTGGGCATGGCCCCTTCCCACCACGGCACGACCGTCTCGGGGCTGAACCGCCTGATCGACGGCATCCCCGGTGTGCGTAACACGCTCTCGAAGCTGACTCCCGGAGCGGAGGAGCAGATCGCGGGTTCCGCGTTCATGAAGAAGCTGAACGCCAACGGCGACACCGTGCCCGGCGTGAAGTACACGGCCATCGTGAGCAAGTACGACGAGGTCGTCACGCCCTACAAGTCCCAGTTCTTCTCGGGCCCCGACACACGCAACGTGGTGCTCCAGGACCTGTGCAAGGTGGACATATCCGAGCACGCCGCGATCGGCACGATCGACCGCATCGCCTTCCATGAGGTGGCCAACGCGCTCGACCCGGCACACGCGACGCCCACCACCTGCGCCTCGGCCTTCAGCTGAGCCGGCCGGACAGCACAACGCCCGCCGCCACGGATGGCGGCGGGCGCACGTGCACTCAGCCCCGGGCGTTGCCCGAGCGGCGACGGGCGCCGTAGACCGCCGCGCCGCCCGCCAGGACGAGCGCGGCGGCGCCGCCCGCGAGGGGGGCGGTGGGGGTGTCGGAGCCGGTCTGGGCGAGGGTGTCGTCGGTGCCGGTCATGCCGCCCTTGGCGCCGCTGTCCGGCTTCGCATCACCGCTGTCCGCCGACGAGTTGGTGATGCCATCAGACTTGGAAGCACCCGCGCCGCCCGGCAGCTTCGCGCTCTTGTCCACCGTGATGCGGGCGGTCACCGGGTCCATGGCATCGCCCGGCTTGTAGAACGAGCGGCCCTGGTAGCTGAACGCCTTCGCGCCCTCGTCCGTCAGCGTGGCGGGTACGGCGTTGAGGGTGACGACACCGTCCTTGGCCTTGAGGGAGTCCTTGGTGAGCTTCAGCTTCGCCAGCGGGATCTCCTTGGCGGCCTGGCCACCGTAGGCGGCAGTCGCGAGGAGGGTGCCGCCGTTGGCGTCCGTACGGACCCTGAAGCCGGAAAACTTCAGGTCGAGTTCCCAGCCGTCGCCCTTCTTGTGGCCGAGGAAGTGCACCGAGCCGTTGAACGTGGCGTCGAGTGCCGAGGCCGCGGGGTCGTACGTACCGCTGCCCTTGCCGAACCGGAAGCCGCCGGCGACGTTCTGCGCGCCGTCGTTGACCTCGATCTTGCCTGCCCCGAAGCCAGTGGTGACGTACGCGCGGAACGACTCGCGTACGCCCCAGTCGAGGCTCCCGCCGTACACCGTGCCGTCCGCGACAGGCCTGGCGGCGGTGCCCTGAGGCTTGTTCGCGGGGACGGCCACGGGTGCCGCCACAGCCTTCTTCGGCGTCGGCGTCGGCTTGGGCTTCGGCTTTGCCGGAACCGACTTGCCCTGCTTGACAGAGAGGGTGGCCGGGTCAAGGGTCGTGCCCGCCTTGTAGAACTCCCGGCCCTGGTAGCTGAACGCCTTCGCGCCGTCCGCCGTCAGCTTCGCCGGGATGGCGGGGAACGTCATCGCGCCGCCCGCGCCGCCGCCCGGCTTGACCTTCGACAGGTCCAGCGTGGCGACCGTGATGTCATTGCGCGTCTTGCCCCCGGCGGTGACGTCGGCGGTGATCCGGCCGGTCTTGCCGGTCGTCAGGACCTTGAGGTCGGTGAACTTGAGGTCCAGCTCCCAGCGGCCCTTCGCGTCCTTGTGGCCGAGGAAGCGGACGCTGCCCTTGAAGGTGGTGGAGACGGCGTGCTTCGACAGGTCGTAGGTGCCCTTGCCGCCGGTGAAGGTGAAGGCACCGTTCTTGGCGGCCTGCTTGGCGCCGTCCGCGACCTGGACCTTGCCGCCCGAGAAGCCGGTGACGTAGTCACGGAAGGACTGCTTGATGCCCCACGTCAGCGTGCCGTCCTTGAGGTCGATCTTCGCCGGCGGCTTTGCGTCGGCCGCGTGGGCGGGCAAGGTGAGCACGGTGGCGCCGAGGGCGGCCACCGTGGCGACTGCGGCAACGAGGGTCAGCGGCCTGGGGGTTACGGCCATGGTCGTGGGTCTCCTTAGGAGGAAGAGGGGGATTTGGAGGTGCGCTTACGACGCCTGCGCAGCAGGACGTAGGCAGCGGCGACAGCCGCCGCTCCGGCCGTGACACCGGCGATCAGGGGCAGGGAGGAGGACCCGTCGCCAGAGGACGCGGACGGCGTCGCCGTCGGCTCGTGCCCCACGTCCGGCAGCGGCGGCAGCTGCGCCCGGCCGTCGAGCGGTACGGCGAGCGAGACCGGGTCCATCGCCGCGCCCTCCTGGTACAGGCCGCCGAAGGCCTTCGCGCCCTGGGCCGTCAGCTTGGCCGGGGCCTCGGTCACGGAGGCCAGGCTGTCCTTCTGCCGCAGGCCGGAGGCGTCGAAGGTGATCAGGGGCACGTTCCGCCCGGCCGGTGCCCCGTCGCGCGTGACGTCCGCCGACAGCGTGCCCGTACGGTCCTTCACCGCCACCTTGACCGCGCCCAGGGCGAGATCGAGGTCCTTGCCGGTGAAGCGGAGGGTTCCGGCGAACGACGCGTCGAGGGCCGCGCCGCCGTCCTCGTACGCGCCCTTGCCACCCGGGAAGCGGAAGAGGGCGCCGCCCTCCCGGGCACCGTCGCCCAGCTGCCATGAGCCGCGGGCGATGGAGCCGGTGACGTACTCGCGGAACGTCCGCCGTACGCCCCAGTCCACGGCCGCACCGGTGAACTCGCCCTTGTCGGCGGGTTTTCCGGCCGGAGCGGCGGCCGAGGGGGACGGCTTGGCGCCGCCCGTGACGATGTCCGCGGACAGGTTCAGCGGGTCCAGCTGCGTCCCCGCCTGGTAGTAGCCCGCGAACGCGGCGGCACCCTCCTGCGTCAGCTTCGACGGAACGCCCGTGAGATTCACGGCCGTTCCGCCGCCGCGCAGGTTCACCCCGGACAGGTCGAGCGCCGCGAGGGGGACCTGGGAGCGAGTCGTGACCTCGCCCGTCCCCTTCGCCTTGCTGACCATGTCGGCGAGAAGAGTGCCGCCCGTACCCCGGATGCGGACTGTGGGCCTGCTGACCGTCAGGTCCAGCTCATGGGTACCGTCCGGCTTGCGATGGCCCGTGAAGTGCACGCCGCCGGAGAAGCCGGCCTCGAACGCGCCGGTGTCCGGTTCATACGTGCCCTTGGCGGAGTGGAAGCGGAACTGGCTGCTCCCCACCGTCGCGGCACCGCCCAGGAGTTCCCAACTGCCCTGCGCGATCGGGCCGGTGACATAGCTCTGGAACGAGGACTTGATTCCCCAGTCCAGCCGCCCGCCCGACACCTCCCGGGCCTCCTCCGCGGCATGCGCCGTCGCGGACGGCAGCAGAGCCGCGCAGAGCGCCACGAGGAACACGAGGAATACGGCGACGGTCGCGCGGGC
Organism: Streptomyces sp. SX-6; assembly: GCF_059089585.1. Taxonomy (NCBI): domain Bacteria; kingdom Bacillati; phylum Actinomycetota; class Actinomycetes; order Kitasatosporales; family Streptomycetaceae; genus Streptomyces; species Streptomyces sp. SX-6. Next base: position 22,526 of record NZ_JBTHHU010000057.1, read on the forward strand.
AGATCTGTACGGCGACATCGAGAACCTTTCCCGCGGGACACACCCGGCGTGGCTATTTAGGTAAGGCTAACCTAAGCTATCCACCGTCAGGTCGTACACCCGTCCCCACGGAAAGGCAGGACCGTGCAGCAACCACCACGCACGCTCGGTATCGCCGCCGCCCTGCTCGCCCTCTCCCTCGCCCTCACCGGGTGCGGAAAGGATTCGCCGTCGGGCGGGACAACGGAAACCGCGCACACCGACCGCGTCGAGCCGCTCACCGGCACGCGCCCGGCACCTCAACTCCCCGTCACCGTACGGTCGTCCGACGGGCATGACGTCACCGTGCGCAGCGCCGACCGGATCGTCCCGCTGACCGGTTCCGTCTCCGAGATCGTCTTCACGCTCGGCCTCGGCGGCCATGTCGTCGCCCGCGACATCACCGCCACGTTCGACCAGGCGGAGAAGCTGCCCGTGGTCACCCGTGCCCACGATGTCTCGGCCGAGAGCGTGCTCTCGCTCAAGCCCACCGTCGTCCTCGCCGACACCACGACCGGACCGGCCGAGGCCATCGACCAGATCCGCAAGGCCGGGATCCCGGTGCTGGTGCTGGACCCGCCGAAGCAACTCGCCGACGTCGGGCCGCGCATCGACCGCATCGCCACCGCACTCGGCGTACGCGCCGCGGGGACCGAACTGCGCAAGCGGACCGAGGAGCGCCTCAAGAAGGCGGAGCAGGGCGTTCCGAAGGGGGGCGGCGGCAGGAAGCCGCGCGTCGCCTTCCTCTATATGCGCGGTTCGGCGTCCGTCTATCTGCTCGGCGGGGCCGGCTCCGGCGCCTCGTCCCTGATCGAGGCGGCGGGCGGGGTGGACGCGGGCAAGGAGTCGGGGCTGACCAAGGACTTCACCCCGATCACCAGCGAGGCCCTCGCCAAGGCGGCGCCGGACGTCATCCTGGTGATGACGAAGGGGCTGGAGTCGGTGGGCGGCGTAGACGGTCTGCTGAAGGTCCCGGGCGTCGCCCAGACTCCGGCGGGCATGGACCGCCGGGTGGCCTCGGTCGACGACGGGGTCCTGCTCAACTACGGCCCGCGCACGGATGCGGTGCTCGCCTCGCTCGTCAGGCAGATCCACCCGTGAGCGCGGTGACGAACGAGGTGACGAACGAGGCGGCGGCGCCGTGGCGTTGGCGTACCACCGCCCTGCTGACCTGCGGCATGACCGCCGCCCTCGTCCTGCTCTGTCTGCTCTCGGCGGGCCTGGGCGCCTATCACATCCCGCTCGGCGACGTGGTGGACTCGCTGCTGCACCGGGCGGGGCTGGGCGGGGCGGAGCTGGACCGGGTCGCCGAGAGCGTGCTGTGGGACGTCCGACTGCCGCGCGTGGCACTGGCGTTGCTGGTCGGCTCCTCACTGGGGTGCGCGGGCGCGCTCATGCAGGGGGTGTTCGGCAATCCGCTCGCCGAGCCCAGTGTCGTCGGTGTCTCCATGGGCGCGGCGGTGGGTGCGGTGACCTCGATCGCACTGGGGCTGACCTTCTTCGGCAACTGGACCGTCAGCGCTTGTGCGTTCGCGGGCGGGCTGGTGACCGTCCTGCTGGTCTATGTGCTGTCGCGGTCGGGCGGGCGTACGGAGGTGGTGACGCTCCTGCTCACCGGCATCGCCGCGAACGCCCTTGGGATGGCGCTCATCGGCCTGGGCGTCTTCGTCGCGGACAACGCGCAGATCTCGCAGATCGCCTTCTGGCAACTGGGCTCGCTGGCGCAGGCCACGTGGCCGAAGGTGCTGGCCGTACTGCCCTGCGCGCTCGCGGGACTGGCGGTCGCGCCGCTGTACGCACGGAAGCTGGACCTGCTGGCGCTCGGGGAACGCTCCGCGCGTCATCTGGGCGTGGATGTGGAGCGGTTGCGGCTGGTGCTGGTACTGGTGGTCTCGCTGCTGACCGCGGCGGCGGTCGCGGTGGCCGGGGTGATCAGCTTTGTCGGGCTGCTGGTGCCGCATCTGCTGCGGATGGCGGCGGGACCGGGGCATCGGTTCCTCGTCCCCGGGAGCGCGCTCGGGGGTGCGGTGGTACTGGTCGCCGCGGATCTGGCGGCGCGGACCGTCGCGCAGCCGGCGGAGCTGCCGCTGGGGGTGCTGACGGCGCTGGTCGGGAGTCCTTTCTTTTTCTGGCTGCTGAGGAAGTCGCTGCGGCGGGGTGGTGGTTGGGGGTGAGGGTGCGAGTGCCCCGGTCCCGCCCTTTCACCGTTTCCTCCGGGGGCAAGCCCCCCGGACCCCGCGACCGCGCTGACGCGCGGTGCCCTGGGGCTGCGCCCCAGACCCCGTTTCGGGGGCTCCGCCCCCGGACCCCCTTGTCGCGGCTTCGCCGCTCGTCCTCAATCGCCGGACGGGCTGGAGAGTGCCGGGCCGGGCTGGATTGCATAGCTCGCGGGATTTTGTGGCTCGCGCCGAAAATCCAGCGCGGGCGCGAAAGTTCAGCCCGTCCGGCGTTTGAGGACCAACGCGGCGGAGCCGCGTTGCGGGGGACCAGGGGGCGTAGCCCCCGGAACAACCGCGCGGAGCGCGGGC
>NZ_JBTHHU010000058.1:0-23634 GCF_059089585.1 Streptomyces sp. SX-6
CGGACGGGCTGAATGGTGCCGGGCCGGGCACTATCAAGCCTGTCCGGCGATTGAGGACGAGCGGCGAAGCCGCGACAAGCGGGGTCTGGGGCGCAGCCCCAGGACCGGGGTCCGGGGGCGGAGCCCCGGGAGACGGCGAGAGGGCGGGACCGGGGTACCCCACCCCCGGGCCCGCCCGGCCGTGTCGGCTACCCCTTGCTCACCGCCGTCAGGATCTCCGGCAGCCTCCGTACCACCTGCGGCGCGGCCAGGCGCCAGCCCGCCCAGGCCGCGACGAGGCCGTAGACGGCACCCAGGGGCAGCAGCAGAGGCAACAGCGCATGCTGGTCCGCCACATGGAACCAAATGGCCAGCGCACCCAGCGGCGCGCACAGCACCGCGGCGAACACCACGCCCAGGAGGCCGAACCAGGCGATCGCGGTCTGCCCGGGGGCGACGTTCTTGAAGGCGCTGCCCTGCGGGATCGTGTAGGGGTAGCGCGCGGAGGCGATCGCCCCCATCGCGAACTGTCCGCCGAGCAGGGCCAGGGACAGGCCCAGTACCACCGGGAACTCCTGCCACTGCCCGGTGAACGCGGCCGTACCGGTCACGAGCAGCACCGTGTACGGCACGGTGATCAAGGCCAACGCCATGGAACGCGCCCGCAGTTCGAGGAAGGCGTCGCGCGGGGTGTTGACCGTCTGGAGCACCATCCAGAAGGCCGAGGAGTCCTGCCCGAACTGGTTGTACATCTGCGCGCCGAGCATGCTGGCCGCGAAGAAGCACCAGTAGATGCTGCCCCGCCCCTGCGCCGCGTTGACGAAGGGCACGACCACACCGATGGCGAGCGAGGAGGTCCAGGCCATCTTCGTCTTCGGGTCGCGCCAGATGTAGCGCAGCGTCCGCAGCATGACCGCGCCCGTACGCCCGTCCGGCAGCAGCCGGGCCAGGCCCGCACCCGCGCCCGTGCCGGAGCGCTTCCGGTCGGGGGAAGCCGCCGCGATGGTGGAGGAGTCCGGCGAGGTCATCAGCTTCGTCAGGCCGCGCTGCCACCACAGCACCAGTGCTGCCAGCACCGCGACGCTCAGGGCGAGTTGGGCCGCCGCCACGCCGTACGAGCCCTCGCTCGCGTTTTGCACCGCACCCAGGGCCGAGCCCGGCGGGACCCAGCGCAGGACGTCCGCGAGCGGCTCGAGCGTGGCCAGTCCGGACTTGTTCAGCTCGCCTATCGCGAGGTTGACGAACTGCATGCCGACGGCGACGATCAGGCCGCTCACCAGCGCCAGGTCGCGTCCCCTGCGGCTGGACAGCAGGCGGACGTTGGCCGTGGCCACCGCGCGGGCCAGGGCGACGCAGATCAGCAGGGTGAGCAGCGCGGCCGGTACGCCGACCGCAAATCCCGCCGCGCCGTGGGCCGTTCCGATCACCAGGCCGACGAGGATCAGCAGCGTGTTCGCGGGGCCCCAGCCGACCAGTGAGGTGACCAGCAGGGCCACCACCAGCGGCGTGGGCCGCAGCGGCAGCATCACGAGCCGGGTCGGGTCCAGGGTCTCGTCGCCGCTGGGGAAGAAGAGCGGCACGAACGCCCAGCCCAGCGCGAGCAGCACCGTGAGCGGCACGGTCAGCGCCCAGGCGTGCTCGTGGCCGTGCAGCACGGCCAGGCCCAGCAGTTGGAGCGCGGCGAGGAGGACGGTGACGACGATGGAGATGATGTAGACGGTCTTGCGCTTGACCGACCGGCGCATCCCGTTGCGCAGGATCGACAGCTTCAGCCGGACGAAGACCGGGGTCAGCGAGGCGGCGGTGGTGCTCATCGGGCGCCGCCGAGCCACTCGAGGCGCTCGCCGTCCGTCCGCTCCCGGGCGCCGACCAGATCGAGGAAGGCGGCCTGGAGGCTGGGGGCGTCGCCGCGGACCTCGTCCAGCGGGCCCTGGGCGCGAATGCGTCCCTTGGCCATCACGGCGACCCAGGAGCACAGGGACTCCACCAGTTCCATGACATGGCTGGAGAAGACGACCGTCGCACCGGAGGCGGTGTAGCGCTCCAGCACCGTACGGATCGACTGGGCCGACACCGGGTCCACGCCCTCGAACGGCTCGTCGAGGAACAGGACTTCGGGGTTGTGGAGCAGCGCGGCGGCCAGTCCGATCTTCTTGCGCATACCGGTCGAGTAGTCGACGACCAGCTTGTGCTGCGCGCCCGCGAGGTCGAGGACGTCCAGCAGCTGGGTGGCCCGCTGGTCGGTCTCGTCACCGCCCAGCCCCCGCAGCCGCCCGGTGTACGCGAGGAGTTCGCGCCCCGAGAGGCGCTCGAACATCCGCAGTCCTTCGGGCAGTACGCCGATCCGGGACTTCGCCGCGGCCGGGTCCTGCCACACGTCGTGGCCGGCGATCTCGACCCGGCCGGAGTCGGGGCGCAGCAGTCCGGTGACCATGGACAGGGTCGTGGTCTTGCCCGCACCGTTGGGGCCGACGAGGCCGATGAACCGGCCCGCCGGTATCTCCAGGTCGATTCCGGCGACTGCCACCTGCTCGCCGAACCGCTTCCACAGTCCTTCGATCCGCACCGCGGCGGATATGCCGTCCCGTTCCACTGCTGCCATCCCTCGTTCGGTCATGCCCGGGACGGCTGCGCCCGCCCCCGTACACCAGGCTAGGTGCGGCGAAGGGCGGGCACATGTGACAAACGTCAGCGACTTCGGAGATCCGCCTTGACGCCGCCGCAGGCGTACGCGAGGGCGCTGATCAGCCCCTCCGCGTCGGGGAGCCAGCGGTTGGCGGCGGTGGGCTGGCGGGCCCACTGGACCGCGCCGCGGTTGCCCACCCGGCTCGGCGGGGCGACCACATAGTCGCCCTCGCCACGGGCGACGAGGTCGAGGGACGACGGGCGCCAGCCGAGCTTGCGGGCGGTGTCCGCCACCTTCAGCGCCCCGCCCGGGAGCACGAGGAACTGCATCCTGCGGAACGGCGTGCATGTGATCGGTCCGAGCTCGATGCCCATCCGTTCCATGCGGGCCAGCGCCAGGCAGCCGGCGGACTCGGAGACGTCCAGTGCGTCGAAGGTGCGCCCGGTGGGCAGCAGCACCGAGGCGTTGGGGTGCTTCGCCCACATGCGGCGGGCGCCGACCGCGCTGCCCGAGGCCTGCGTGGCCCAGTCCGGCCGGGCCGGGTGGACGCCGGGGGCGGGACAGTCGCGCTCGCCGCACGAGCAGCGCTCCCGGCCGTCCTCGGCCTCCAGCCATGTGCCGGCGAAAACATCCCAGTGCCGCTCATCCGCATACCGGACCGCGGCGTCGAGCGCGCGCTCGCCGCGTTGTTGGGGAATGCGTGGGGCTCCAACTCCGATGGTCTCTTCCACGTTCATCACAACTCCCCTTGTCACCAGGGGTTACGGCTCAGGCTCGGGCTCGTGGCGGCCCGTACGGAACAGCACATGGGGCGCACGGATGCATGTACGGGGGCGCAGAGGCGGCTTCGCCTCCGCGAAGGGGTAGCCACCTGCGGGGCGGAAGCCGAGACAGTCATGGCATCAACGACGATCTGCCAGCAATGCGGGAAAGTCCCGCATTCTCCGGACAACCAGGGGGAAAACGTTCAGAGAAGGCGGTGTACCCAGCCGACTCAGCTTCTTCGCCCTTCGCGGCGTACATCGCTGTTCGCCGCGAACGCATAGCAGTCTCAGGGGGTTACAGATGGCCGCACGGCCACTCGTTGCGCGGCAGCCGAACGAACGGCTGCAGGCGCTCATCCAGGAAGCCGGCTGCTCCAACGCCGGGTTGGCACGCCGGGTCAACATGTGCGGCGCCGAGCACGGCCTCGATCTGCGCTACGACAAGACGTCCGTCGCCCGCTGGCTGCGCGGCCAGCAGCCGCGCGGCCGGGCGCCGGCCGTCATCGCCGAGGCGCTGGGCCGCAAGCTGGGCCGTACCGTCACGATCGACGAGATCGGCATGGCCAACGGCAAGAACCTCGCCTCCGGCGTGGGTCTGCAGTTCTCCCCGACCGTCATGGGGGCCATCGAGCAGGTCTGCGAGCTGTGGCGCAGCGACGTCGGGCGCCGGGACTTCCTCAGCGGCACCTCCGTCGCGGCCTCGGCACTCGTCGAGCCGAGCCGCGACTGGCTGATCACCGGGGCGGATCCGCAGGTCGCACGGAGCGCGGGAGCCAGGGTCGGGCTGTCCGACGTGGAGGCCGTCCGCTCGACCACGGACGCGCTCGTCGAACTCGACCACCGCTACGGCAGCGGCCACGTCCGTCCCGTCGTCGTCCACTACCTCAACAGCGTCGTCTCCGGGCTGCTCGCCGGCTCCTACCGGGAGGCGGTCGGCCGCGAACTGTTCGCCTCCGTGGCCCGGTTGACGGAGCTGGCCGGGTACATGGCCGTCGACACCGGCCAGCCGGGGCTCGCCCAGCGCTACTACATCCAGGCCCTGCGGCTGGCCCAGGCCGCGGGCGACCGCGGTTACGGCGGCTACGTCCTGGCCGCGAGCATGAGCCACCTCGCCGCCTCGCTCGGCAATCCGCGGGAGATCGCCCAGCTCGCGAAGGCCGCGCAGGAGGGGGCCCGGGGCCAGGTCACCCCCCGGGTCGAGTCGATGTTCTACGCCGCCGAGGCGCGCGGGCACGCGCTGCTCGGTGACGCGCGCTCCTGCCAGACCGTCGCCGCCAAGGCCGTCACCAAGCTCGAACAGGCCGACAACGGGCCGGAGTCCGGGGACGATCCATCATGGATCCGGCATTTCGACCGTGGTTATCTGTCCGACGAGCTGGCGCACTGCCACCGCGACCTCGGACAGGCGGAGCCCGCCCGCCGGCACGCGGAGGAAGCGCTGGCGGGGCACCCGGAGGGCAGGGCCCGCCGTCGTGCGATCGGCATGCTGTTGCTGGCCTCGGCCCAGGTGCAGCAGCGAGAAGTGGAGGAGGCCTGTGCCACGGGCGCACGTGCCATGGATCTGCTGGGCACGCTGCGGACGAACCGGGGGGCGGAGTATCTGGATGAGTTCCGGCAGCGGCTGGAACCCTTCCGGGACGAGCCGGCGGTGAGGGAGTTCGGGGCGCGGATGGAGCTGCAGGCCGCGTAAGCGCTCCGCTGGATGTGCGGTCAGCCGGCTGCGGGCCGTCCGTGGCCGGTCGCGCCCGCGCGGCGGAGCCGCATGATGCAGCCGTCCCGTGCCCCTCACGGGCGCGGTACCGCACCGGACTTCCACGAGCCCGCTCAGGGGCCTCCGGGGGCGGGGCCCCGGACTGTCGGGACCAGCGGGTAGCGTGAGCCGCCGGTCGTAGTCCCGTACAGCCCAAGGAGTCCCGGTGACGCAGAGCGGACACGGAAACGAGCCGCATCCCCCTGCGGCCCCGCCACCCGGCGAACCCTGGGGGCAGGGTGCGCACCGCTCGCCCCTGCCCCCGGAGGTACGGGCCGACTCCGCCGGTTCGGGTGGCTCCGCCGGTGTGGGAGGTGTGCCTCCGATGCCGGGGATGTCTCCTGCGGTGGTGCCGGGCGGCTTCGCCGGTTCGGGGGGTGCGCCACCGGTGCCGGGGATGCCTCCTGCCGCGATGCCGGGCGATGGTGCTGCGACGCAATACTTGCCGCCCGTGCCGGGTGGTTCTGCCGGGGCGTCGGATGACGCGGCGGCTACGCAGTATCTGCCGCCCGTACCGTCTGCCGGGATGCCGTCCGCCGGGATGCCGGGCGACGGTGCGGCGGCCACGCAGTACTTGCCGCCCGTGCCCCACGCCTCCCCGGCGGGTGATGGCGCGGCCACGCAATACCTGCCGCCCGTGCCGTCCGCCGGGATGCCGAGCGATGGGGCAGCGACCCAGTACCTTCCGCCCGTTGGCGGTGGCGGTATGCCGCACATACCCGGGACGGCCGGCCCGGCCGCCGAGGCCGCCACGCAGTACATCCCGTCCGTCTCGGGGGACCGGCCGTCGCCTCTCGAGGAGTTCGACGGACTGTTCCGGTCGTCGGAACCCACCCAGCGGTTCGCACCCGTTCCGGCCGGGCCGTCGGCCCCGGCCGCCATGTCCGCGCCCCCGCCCCCGCCCCCTCCCGGGCCCGGCCCGAAGTCGCGGAACCGGACCAAGGTGCTGATCGGTGCCGGTGTGGCCGGTTGTGCCGTCGCCGGGCTCGCCGTGGGCGCCCTGCTCAGCGGCGGCGACGACAAGAGCGACGGCACCGGCACCCAGCAGGCGGCCGTGGCGAGCGACGCGCCCAGCGGTACGCCCTCCGCCCCGGCCGCGAAGCCCGCCGACCCTGCCCTGGCCCAGGCCAAGGCGCTGGACTCGCTGCTGAAGGACAGCGGCAACAGCCGCGACTCCGTCATCAGCGCCGTGGACTCCACCCGCAGTTGCAAGGACCTCGGCAAGGCCGCGGGCGACCTTCGCACCGCCGCGGGCCAGCGCAACGGCCTGGTGACCCAGTTGCAGAAGACGTCCGTGGACAAACTGCCCGGCCACGACGAGTTGTCGGCGCAGCTGACCAAGGCGTGGCAGTCCTCCGCCTCCGCGGACAGCCACTACGCCGCGTGGGCCGACCACGCGGGCGGCGGCAAGCACGGCTGCCACAAGGGCCACGCCCGCCCCACGAAGGACGCCGCCGCGGGTGACCTTGCCAGCGGTGACGCGACGGTCGCGAAGAAGAAGGCCGCCGACCTGTGGAACCCGATCGCCCGGAAGTACGGGCTGCCGCAGCGCCAGTGGACACAGCTCTGACACAAGAACGTACGATCGATTCCTGTGCATAGTTCGGAGAAGTCTTCCCGTCGCGGCCGCCGCTCGACCACCATGGACGGCATGCCGCTCAATGACATGCCGTGGTGGCGCTGGCGTGCGAATGTGCGCTCCGCGCTGCACATGCTCTCGGATCCGGAGTTCCAGCGGGACTGCTGGCTCACCGGGCACGAGGGGTACGGAGATGTGACCGACGCCGTCTACCGCCTCGTCGAGGACACCTGGCTCGACAACTGGTCGGCCGAGAAGTACGTCGGCACGGTCTTCCGGGACTCGGGCGAGGCCGCGCTCGTGGACGTCGCGGTGCTGCGGGTGCTGCGGATAATGCACCAGGTCGGCGCCGACGCCCCGGTCTCGGCGTACCTGGAGCACCACGGCTGGCCCGAGGCCGTCCGGGCCGCCCGCGAGGCGCACGTACGGCTCGCGGCCGGTGACGGGGACGACCCGGACGTACCGCCGCGCTCGCTGCCCGTGCTCGCCATGCTCACGCAGGTCTGACCCCGGCCTGACCTCGGGGTTCGGGGAGGGGGTCGCGGGTGTGCGACGCTATTGGGCTATGAACGCCTCGCACCCGGTCCCCTCCGACCAGTACGTCCTCACCCTCTCCTGCCCGGACAAGCAGGGCATCGTGCACGCGGTGTCCAGCTATCTCTTCATGACCGGCTGCAACATCGAGGACAGCCGGCAGTTCGGTGACCACGACACCGGCCTGTTCTTCATGCGGGTGCACTTCGGTGCCGAGGCTCCGGTGACCCTGGAGAAGCTGCGGGCCAGCTTCGCTGCGGTCGGCGACTCCTTCCAGATGGACTGGGAGATCCACCGGGCCGACGAGAAGATGCGCATCGTGCTGATGGTGTCCAAGTTCGGGCACTGCCTCAACGACCTGCTCTTCCGCTCCCGCATCGGCGCGCTGCCGGTCGAGATCGCGGCCGTGGTCTCCAACCACACCGACTTCGCCGAGCTGGTGGGCTCGTACGGCGTTCCCTTCCACCACATCCCGGTGACGAAGGAGAACAAGGCGGAGGCCGAGGCGCGGCTGCTGGGGATCGTGCGCGACGAGAACGTCGAACTGGTCGTCCTGGCCCGCTATATGCAGGTGCTCTCCGACAACCTCTGCAAGGAGCTGTCGGGCCGGATCATCAACATCCACCACTCCTTCCTGCCGAGCTTCAAGGGCGCGAAGCCCTACCACCAGGCGCACGCGCGCGGGGTGAAGCTGATCGGTGCCACCGCGCACTATGTGACGGCCGACCTGGACGAGGGGCCGATCATCGAGCAGGAAGTCGAGCGCGTGGGGCACGAGGTGACCCCCGAGCAGCTGGTCGCGGTGGGGCGCGACGTGGAGTGCCAGGCGCTCGCCCGTGCCGTGAAGTGGCACAGCGAGCACCGGGTGCTCCTCAACGGCCGCCGCACGGTCGTCTTCGCGTAGCGGCGGCGGCCGTCACAGCCTCGACAGCGACGCCGCCGCGAAGAGGACGTCGCGGATCGCCTCGGGGTCGCCGTCCTGCCCGGCGGCCGCTTCCTGAGGCGGTATGTGGCCCGCCGCCAGCCGGCAGAACTCGACGCCCTCGAGCGCCACATGGGCCACCTCCGACTCCCGGGCGGGCGTGACCGTCGGGGAGTCGAGCGCGATGTACCAGTGGCCGCCGCCGCGGCCCTCGATCTCCAGGTGCAGGGTGCGCCCCGGGGCACCGGTCGAGCGCAGGACGTGCGGCGGCGGGGCGAGCCCGGCCCGGCGGCGCCGGTCGATCGCGCCGGGCAGCAGCCGGGCCGTGAGGTCGATCATGTGGTTGAGGTGCGACGGCGCCGGGGGCGCGTACGGATAGGCGACGGCGTGCGCGATGTCCTCGGCGTGCACCCAGCACTCGAAGGCACGGTCGAGGAAGGCGTCGCGCAGCGGCAGCGTGAACGGGCCGTACTCCACGGGCCGTTCGGCGACCGTGCCGCCCTCGGGCCCGGTAACCGCCGCGTGTTCGGCGAACGAGACGGCCCGCAGCACCGAGCGCCCCTGGTCGCGCCATCTCCCGCGCACGACCGCGGGCGGCTGGCCGGTGGCCCAGACGGCCTCGGCGTACGAGTCCGTCTCCGGTGGGGGTGCGACGCCGAGTACCTCGGCGACGACCGCGTCCACCGCCGTGAGGTGGGCGATCACCGTGGCCACGGTGGCGTCGCGCACGGCGTGCGCCCGGCCGTCGAACCAGGTGAGCCGCACCGGCACCTGCCAGTCCGCCTCGTCGATGTCGCGGAGCAGGGCGTCGAGACGGGCGGTCTCCGCCGCGTACGGCGCGGCCCAGCCGGGCACGGGGATCCGCGCCGGGCGGCGGCCCAGGCAGTGGGAGAGCACCCGGGAGCGCAGGGAGGGATCGAGGTCGAGGCTGTCCTCGGAGTGCAGCAGCGCCACCGCGTCCCGCAGCCGGACGGCCTCGTCCGCACAGCCCGCGCAGTCGGTCAGGTGGGCCTCGACGGCTGCGGTCTCCTCGCCGGAGCAGGCCGCCAGCGCCCAGGCGCCCAGCAGCGACTTGAGCACCTTGTGCTGTGTGGCGGTCATCGCCGGCTCCCCGCGACCGGTGCCACCTGGTGGGCCCGCGGGCTCTCGTGTGCGGTGGAGAGCAGCTGCAGCCCGAGGCGGAGCCTGCGACGGGCCTCGTCCTCGGTGACCCCGAGGCTGGCCGCCGCCCGGCAGTAGTCGAGGCGGCGGAAGTACGCGAGATCCAGCGCGGCGCGCAGCGGCGCGGGCATCGAGGTGACGATGTAGTCGGCGCGGGCGGCGGCCGATGCCGCGCGGACCTTCTCGTCGACCTCCTGCGGGGTGGACTCGCCGTCGCTCTCGGAGCGCCGCAGCATGCCGACGGCCTCCCGGTGTGTCAGCGAGGCGATCCAGGAGCGCAGCGGGCCGTCCTTGGGGTCGTACGCCTCGGGGTGCTCCCAGACGTAGCCGAAGACGTCGCGCGTGATGCGGTCCGCGGCGCGCTCGTCGCCGAGCACCCGGTGGGCGAGGCTGTGCACCAGCGAGGAGAAACGGTCGTAGAGCTCGCCGAGCGCCGCTTCCTCACCGTGCGCGAGCCGCTGCTGCATCCTGCGGTCCCATCGCGGCGGTGCGTCGTTCACCATGCCGCCCCCTCCGTCTCTGCCGCCTCATGCGGGTGAGTCGCATGGATGTACGTCGTACAGATGCCCAGAAGTGCTTGTGCTCACTGTCACATGCTCGCCGAATGTAGCGGGCGGCGCCGACAGAGATCGCTCCTTCGGGTCCAATACCCGGAAGGCCGGTCCGCGGGGCGTCTCCGGATGGTATGGCTATGGTCGCTTTGTGATGATGTGCTCGATCGGTGGGGATCGGACCTGGTCGAATGTGCCGATGTGTTATGCGGGTGTGACCGCATCTCGGGGGAGGACGGCCCGGGGCCGGGCATAGGCTCAACGGCGGCCGGTTTATGCCAGGCGGCAGATTCACCGTGGGTGAAGGTGCGTTCACGCCCCTGACAACGGGGGTGTGCGCCGGGCGGCCAAGCCGCGGAAGGGCTCATTCCGGGAACGACGAGTGAAAGGGCTCGAGCGCGTGACGTTGAAGGTGTCGGAGCACGAGCAGGGGAACTGGGCCGTGCTCCAGGTCAGCGGCGAGATGGACATGGTGACCGCGCCCGCGGTCCGGCAGCGCGTGCACGAAGCGGTCGCCGAGGGGCGGCGGAGCCTGGTGCTGGACCTCGAGGGGGTCCGCTTCTGCGACTCCAGCGGCGTGGGCGTGCTGATCGCCGCCCGCCGGCTGATGCGCTCCTGTCAGGGCCGCCTGCGGCTGATACTGCCCGCGCAGGGTGCGGTCGAAGGGTCGCACGTGAACCGGGTGCTGGCCGCACTGGGCGTGCGGCGGCTCTTCGAGGTCTACCCGGACCTGGCCAGTGCGACTGCCTCCGGCACGGACGAGGCGGGACCGCTCTCGGCGTAGCGCGGGGCTGCGCCCCGGATCCCGCTTGTCGCGGCTTCGCCGCTCGTCCTCAATCGCCGGACGGGCTACAAGTCAGCCCGTCCGGCGTTTGAGGACAACCGCGCGGAGCGCGGTTTCAGGGGCCCGGGGGCTTGCCCCCAGAGGAAACAGTGAAAGGGCGGGGCAGGGGCAACATCCTCCGACCCCGCGTCCCGCCGCCCCGCGCGCAGCGCTAGCGCGCTTCGCGCGGGAAGCCCGCGCGGACGATGAAGCCGCCGTCGTCCGTCGGGTGGGCCTCGAGCGTGCCGCCGAGGCTCTGGGCCCGCTCGCGCAGGCCCACCAGGCCGTGCCCCCCGCCCGGCAGCTCCGGCGCCGGGGCGGCGGCGTCCGCGGGGCCGTTGCGGATCTCGACCCGCAGCGTGCCCTCGTGCTCGCTCACCCTCACCCGCACCTGTGAACCCGGCGCGTGCTTGCGCACGTTGGTCAGCGCCTCCTGCACCGTGCGGAAGGCCGCACGCTCGGCGGCCTCGGAACGCGCCGCCTCCGGATCGGACTCGTTCCTGTACGTCACGTCGAGCGCGCTCAGCTCGATCAGCCGGGGCAGGTCGGCGAGCTTCGGCTGCGGGGTGAGCTCCTCGGTGTCGGCGCCCGCGGCGCGCAGGATGCCGACCATGTGGCGCAGCTCGTCCAGGGTCCGCACGGACAGGTCGCGGATCGTCTGCGTCCCCGCCTGCACCATCGGGTCCTCGGTGCTGACCTGGACGGCTCCGGCCTGCAGGCTGATCAGGCTGACCTGGTGGGCCACCACGTCGTGCATCTCCCGGGCGAGACGCGCCCGTTCCGTGGCGAGGACCTGGTCGGCGAGCAGCCTGTGCTCGCGCTCCCGGCTGCGGATCAGGTCGTCCAGCCGGTCCGCCAGTTCGCGCCGGGTACGGACGAGCAGCCCGCCCGCGAGCGGGGCGGCGCCGATGACGAGCGCGTTGAGCAGGTCCAGGGCCAGCGCCCGGGGGCCGGACCGGTCGAGGTCCGAGACGGGGTACGGCAGGAAGTGGGCGACCGCGAACACCAGCCAGGCGGCGACGAGCAGGCGCCGGTCCGGCCTGCGCACGGCGGCGACGGTGTAGAGCGCGATCAGGGGCGCGAACCAGACGTAGCCGACGTAGAGGCCGGGCAGCGTGGCGAGGAAGACGGTGACGGGCAAGCGCCGCCGCCACAGCAGTACGAACGCGGCGAGCAGCGACAGCGCCATCGCGAACCCGAAGTCGGTCCCGTGGACGAGGAACGCGTCGGCGGTGGCCAGCGCCACGGGGGCCGCGACGAGGAGCCACGTCGGCACGCGGCGGGCCGCCTCGCTCACCGGGCGTTCTCCCGGCGCGGCCCGGCGCCGACGAGCCCGGCCCGGTCGGCGAGGACCGCGGCCTGGACCCGGTTGAGCCCGCCGAGCTTGCCGAGGATCGCGCGCACGTGGTCCTTGACCGTGCTGGGCGCCAGCCCCATGCGCTCCGCGATCCCGGGGTTGGCCAGGCCCGCGCCGAGGTGGGCCAGGACCTCGCGCTCGCGCGGGGTCAGCGTGCCGACCGCCCGGGCGGCCGAGGTCTCGGCCGTCGTGGCCAGATAGCCGCCGATCACCCGGCACGTCACGCCCGGGTCCAGGACGCTGCCGCCCTCCGCGAGCGTCCGCACGGCCCGGATGAGCTGCTCCGGGTCGGTGTCCTTGAGCAGGAAGCCCGAGGCCCCGCTGCTCAGCGCGGCGGTCAGGTACTCGTCGGCGTCGAACGTGGTCAGCATGGCGACGGCCGGCGGGTTCGGGGCGGCCCGCAGCGCGCGCAGCACCGTCAGGCCGGAGACGTCCGGCATCCGGACGTCGAGCAGCACCACGTCGGGCGCGCAGCCGAGCACCGTGCCGACGGCCTCGCCGCCTCCGCAGTCCGCGACGACCTCGATGTCCGGGGCCGAGCCCAGGATCATCCGCAGGCCGGACCGGACGAGCTGCTCGTCGTCCACCACCGCAACACGGATCACCTGCGGCTCCCTCTTTCCGTTGTCGTGCACCTCCAGCCTGCCGTACTCGCGGCGGAAAGGCCGAGCCTGGTACTCCGGGCCCGGTACTCCGGATCCCCGGATTGCCCTCCTGGCCTGCCGTCAGGCAAAGTTTTGGTCATGTCACGCCGCGCCCGCTTCCTCGTCGTCACCGCAGCCTGCTCACTCCTGGCCACGGCCTGCGGGAGCGGGAGCGACACACCGAAGAAGAACGGCGGCCTGGCCGTGTCGTACGAGACGCCCAAGAAGGGCCGCGCCGACGAGCGGGCCTTCCTGCGCGACCGCAAGCTGCCCGAGAAGGTGGCCGACGACCTCAACGGCGCGCTGCGCCTGCCGAAGCGGATCGAGCTGACGGCCCGTACGTGCGAGGGGGACAACTACCCCGAGTACGACCCGGAGACCGGGCGGATCTCCCTCTGCTACGACTACATATCCGAGGTCCGCTCCTCCTTCGAAGACGCCCGCGCGTCCGACCGGGACGAGCGGACCGCCGGTGTCGTCACCGAGACGCTCTACCACGAGGCCGCCCACGCGCTCGTCCACACGCTGGACCTGGCGTTCACCGGGCGCGAGGAAGACGTCGCCGACCAGTTCGCGGCGTACAGGATGGTCCGTCAAGGCGCCGACGGCCGGGCCGGGCTGCTGGCCGCCGCCGAGAACTACGCGCAGGACGCCGAGGACAGCGACCCCGAGGACTTCGACCCCTCCGACGAGCACGCGCCGGACGCCGTCCGCTCCGCCAACTACCGCTGCTGGCTCTACGGTTCCGCGCCCAAGGCGAAGGGCAGCGGCAAGCTCGTCGACGGCACGCTGCTGAGCGACGAGCGGGCCGAGCAGTGCCGCGACGAGTACCGCGCCCTCGAACGCGGCTGGGACCGCCTCCTGGCCCCGCACACCGCCTGACCGCCACGTACGCGTCAGGTACGCGTCGGCGACGGGGGCGACGCCGGGGCCGGGCCCAGCGTCGTCGTGCCGGGCGCGGCCCGGTGGCCCAGCCCCGTGCGGTAGGCGTCCAGGGCCGCGTCCGTACGGCCGCTGCGCCGCAGCAGGTCGCCGAGCAGTCGGCACAGGTCGGTGAGGTCGCCCGCGGCGCCCGTCCGCTCCAGCAGCGAGAGAGCGGCGCAGTAGTGCTCCTCCGCCGCCTCGGTGTCGCCGCGCTCCTCCGCGATGAGCCCCAGCAGCCGGTGCGCGCCGCCCGCGTGCACCGCGCCCCGCTCGGCACCGAGGGCCGACCGCTCCAGCGGCGGGCGCAGCAGCCCGACCGCCTCGGCGACCTTGCCGCGCCGCCGCAGGACGTCCGCCAGTTCCACCTCGACCTGCACGGTGAACAGCGCGGCGCGCTTGGCGGCCAGCATGTCGCGGGCGGTGCGCAGTTCGTGCTCGGCGGTGCGCAGGCTGCCGTCCTGTGCGTGCACATAGCCGCGCATCCAGTGGCAGTGCGCCAGTTCGGTACGGATGTGCAGCCGTTCGCAGAGCTTCTGCGCCGTGGTGAGCGAGATGTCGGCGTCCGCGGTCCGCCCTTCGGCGATGAACGTACGGGCCGCTCCCCGGTGTGCGCTCGCGACGAGCGCCGGATCGTCCACCTGGTGCGCGAGCGCGAGCGCCAGCTCCGCGGCGTGCGCGGCACGGGCATGCGCCCCCAGGTCCATGTACGGGGCGATGGCCGCCGTGTGGAGCACGAGCAGCGTGCCCGGGTCGCGCGTCCCGGAGGCGGCCAGTTCGGCCATGGCCGTCTCCAGAAGATGGCAGGCGTAACGCAGTTCGCCCGCGAGCAGATGCGCGGTGGCCCGGCCGCGCAAGGCCGGGACGCGGAGCGGCAACGGCTCGTCGGCGAGCATCAGTTCGGCCTCCGCGAAGTGGTCGCGGGCGGTGGTCAGTTCGCCGGTCTCCAGGGCGCATTCCCCCAGCCCCACCAGCGCGGAAGCCTGATCGCACGCCGTCGCGCCGTCCCGCACGGCGCGGAACAGCGCGGCGGCGTCCTCCGCGGCGCCGGTGGCCAGTGCGCGCCGTGCCTCGGCCAGCCGAGGCCCGAAGCCTTCCGGCCCGGCTGCCGCTACGTCGTGGCTGTGATTCTCAAGGCTGCGGTTCTCGGCCACGTCCACCCCCCGGTACAGGACGCCGTCCACCCCCGGAACAGGACGCCGTGGGCACGTGGTGGGTTGCACTCCCTCGTGTCATCTATGCCCAGAAACGCTCACCGCGCCAACTCCCGCTCCAGCGGCGTGCGGAACCGTGGTGTGACCCGTACGTCCCCGAGCCATGACGACAGCCGGCCGGCCTCCGCCCCGATCGCCGTGACCGCCTCCCGCCCCACGTCGGAGAGGGCCCGCCACACCACCTCGCCGTCGGCGCGCTGTGCCCAGCCGCCCACGACGCGGCCGTTCCACCACACCGTGGGGCCGACGTTGCCCGCGCGGTCGAACAGCGCCGGGACGTCGTCCGGCGACAGGTACCAGTCGCGCCCGCGCCATCCCATGGCGGTCGGGTCGAGCCCGGGCAGCAGGGCCGCCCAGGGTGCGCCGGGATCTTCGTCCTCGAGGTCGTCCGGCAGCGCGTACCCGGCACCGGCCGTCAACTCCACGTGGACCGCGCCGACATCGGCGAGCGCCTTGCGCGTGTCGCCCAGCGTCCAGCCGGTCCACCACTTCAGGTCCGCCTCCGTTGCCGGGCCGTACGCGGCGAGCCAGCGCCGGGCCAGCTCCGCCTTCGCCTCCCGCACCGGCAGTTCGGGCAGCCGGGGCGCGGGCGCCCAGGGGTACAGGCTGCTGGTCCACGATCCGCGCGGACGGGCGCGCCGCAGGTGGCCGTCGGAGGCCAGCAGCCGCAGGACGCGGCTGCCGATGCTCTGCCGGCCCTCGTACGGCTTGCCCCGCGCCACGACGATCGACTCCCGCAGCGCCGGAACGTCCTTGCCCAGCTCGGCCGTCGTGGCCTCGCCGCGTGCCGCGACCGCGGCGAGGACCTCGCGCTCGGTCCGGGCGAGCCCGGCCTCGTCCCAGTGCTCCGGGGTCTCGGCGTGCATACCGAGGAACTTCAGCAGGTCCCTGCGCTCCCGGGCGGCGATCGCCCGCGCCGTCGACGCGTCGACGTACGGGGCGAGCCCGGTCGTGGTCACGGCGAAGAGGGTGCGCCGCATGGACAGGAGCTTGACGAGCGTCACGTCCTCGTACAGCGCCCGTTCCACCTCCGCCGCCGAGGGCTCGGCGAGCCGGGCGCAGGCGGAGAGGAAGACGGTCGCCGGGTCGGTGGCGTGCAGCCCCACCAGGGCGTCGGCCACCTCCTCGACGGAGGCGGCACGGTGCGCGGGCGCGAGGAGGTGCCGCCGCGCGAGGCGGGCACGGCGCTGGTCGTCGGTGATGCGGTGCATAGGAGGAACGGTAGGTCCGATGTAGGACACGGACCGGCCTCGTTGGGACCGGCCTCGCCGCCGGGCAAGTCGGGCAAGATGTGCGCATGGGGAGCTACGCCGCGCAGGGCGGCGCACAGGGCGGTGTGATCGCGGGCCGTTACCGGCTCGGGCAGCGGCTGGGACGCGGGGGCATGGGCACCGTCTGGCGGGCCACCGACGAACTGCTCGGCCGCGACGTGGCGGTCAAGGAGCTGCACCTCGACGACAGCGCCCCGGACAACCAGCGCGACCTCACCCTGCGCGAAGCCCGCACGGTGGCACTGGTCAAGCACCCGAACGTGATGGTCCTGCACGACATCGTCGAGCAGGACGGGCGGCCCTGGATCGTCATGGAGCTCGTCGACGGCCGTTCGCTGTCGGACCTGCTGGCCGCCGACGGCCCCCTCGGCCCCCGTGAGACGGCCCGCATCGGCGCGGCGCTGCTGGGCGCGCTCCGTGCGGCCCACGAGCGCGGGGTGCTGCACCGGGACATCAAGCCGCCCAACGTCCTGATCGAGTCCGGCACCGGCCGGGTGGTGCTCACGGACTTCGGCATCGCCCAGCTCCCGGGCGCCACCACGATCACGGAGACCGGCGCGTTCGTCGGCTCGCCCGAGTACACGGCGCCCGAGCGGATGGCGGGCGGCCAGGCGGGGCCGGAGTCCGACCTGTGGTCGCTGGGGGTGCTGCTGTGCGCGGCGCTCAGCGGGGCGTCGCCCTTCCACCGCGACTCCCTGGGCGGCATCCTGCACGCGGTCGTCTACGACGAGATCCGCCCGCCGGAGTGCGCGGGCCCGCTGCTGCCCGTCGTACGGGGCCTGCTGGAGCGCGACCCGGCCCGGCGGATGAGCGCGGACGAGGCGGAACGGTTGCTGCGCGCCTACCTGGAGACGGGCCGTACGCCCGCCCCCTCCGTCCACTACACCCCCACGCAGCGCAGCGTCCCCACCCCGGTGCCGGCCCGGCCCGGGCGCGTCCGCAGGGCGCTCCTGGCGGGCGCGGCCCTGGCGGTGCTCGCCGGGCTGGGCGCGGGGGCCGCGGCACTGCTGGTGACGCGCGGCGACGGCGGCAGTGGCGGTACGGCACGGCGGGACGACAAGCCGCCGCAGTCGGCGAGCCGTACTCCCGCGCCCGCCGCCCCGGAGGGCTATCACCGCGTCCAGGACCCGGCGGGCTTCTCCTTCGCCGTCCCCGACGGGTACGTCCGCTCGCTCGAACCGCCGCGCGTCTTCTACAAGTCGCCCGACGGCGAGTTCCGCATCGGCGTGCTCATCCAGGACCCCAGAGAGGGCGGCCCGGCCGCCGCGATGCGCGCCTCCGCCGCCACGGCCCCCGACGACTACCCGGGCTACCGCGACGGCCGCGTCGAGGAGACCACGCACAACGGAAACCCCGCGGGATCCTGGGAGTTCACCTGGAACGGCAACGAGGAGATGCCCGGCCCGCGCCACACCTACGACCTCAACTGGAACGAGGCGGACAAGATGTACGACGTGTGGGTCTCCTCGCGGCTGAGCAAGTCGGCGGAAGGACACCGGGAGTTCGAGACGGCCCTGTCGACCTTCACCCGCACCAAGCCGATCTCGTGAAACTCTCATTACCGGCGGGTACCCAAAGCGGAACGGCGCCCTTACGCTCGCCCTCATGACGGACACGCGACTTACGACAGCCGGTGGCAATCCGGTCGCCCCGACCGGCGGCCGGACCGCCGCCGATGTGGTCACCCCCGCGCTCGTCGCCCGCCTCACCCGCGGTGTCGTCGGTTCCGGCACCACGGTGAACCACACGCCGTTCACCGGCAAGGTCCTCGCGGAGCTGCCCGAGGCCGCTGCCGTGGACGTCGCCGAGGCGTACGCGCGGGCACGCGAGGCCCAGCGCGCATGGGCCGCCGTGCCCGTACGGCAGCGCGCCGCCGTCCTGTTGCGCTTCCACGACCTGCTGCTGAGCCGGCAGTCGGAGGTCCTCGACCTGATCCAGCTCGAGACGGGCAAGACGCGCCTGCACGCGCACGAGGAGGTGCAGGCGGTCGCGGTGGCCGCCCGCCACTACGGCCGCCAGGGCCCCGCCTACGTACGCCCGAAGCGGCACACGGGCGTCCTCCCGCTCCTCACCGGCGTCACCGAACTGCACAGGCCGCGCGGTGTGGTGGGCCACATCGCGCCGTGGAACTACCCGCTGGAGCTGTCGGTCGGCGACGCCCTCCCGGCCTTCGTCACGGGCAACTCCGTGGTGATGAAGCCCGACACCGAGACCGCGCTCAGCGCGTTGTGGGCACGCGACCTGCTGATCGAGGCGGGCCTGCCCGAGGCCGTCTGGCAGGTCGTGCTGGGGGAGGGCGCGGTCGTCGGCCCCGCGGTCGTCGCCCACGCCGACTACGTCACCTTCACCGGCTCCACCCGCGTGGGCCGCGAGGTCGCCCTCGGCGCCGCCGTCCGCCTGGTGGGCTGCTCGCTCGAACTGGGCGGCAAGAACGCCATGCTGGTCCTCCACGACGCCGATGTGGACAAGGCCGCGGCGGGCGCGGTGCGCGGCTGCTTCTCGTCCGCAGGCCAGCTGTGCGTCTCCATCGAGCGGCTGTACGTGCACAGTTCGATCGCGGACGCCTTCCTCGAGCGGTTCGCCGCCCGCACCCGGGCCCTGCGGCTCGGCACGTCCCTCGCGTACGGCGCCGACATGGGATCGCTCGCCTCCGAACGGCAGCTGGCGGCCGTCGTACGGCACGTCGACGACGCCGTCGGCAAGGGCGCCACCGCCGTGACCGGCGGCCGTCACCGCCCGGACGTCGGGCCGCTGTTCTACGAGCCGACGATCCTCGACGGCGTCGGGCCGGACATGGCCGTGTACGCGGAGGAGACCTTCGGCCCGGTCGTCTCCGTCCACCGCTTCGACGACGAGCGCGAAGCGGTCGAGCGGGCCAACTCCACGCCGTACGGCCTCAACTCGAGCGTGTGGACCAGGGACGCGCGGCGCGGACGCGCCGTCGCGGCCCGGATGCGCACCGGCACGGTCAACGTCAACGAGGCCTACGCCGCCGCGTACGGCAGCGCCCAGGCGCCGATGGGCGGCATGGGCGAGTCGGGCCTGGGCCGCCGGCACGGCGCCGAGGGCATCCTCAAGTACACCGAGGCCCAGACCATCGCCCACCAGCGCCTGATGCCGCTGGGCCCGGCCTTCGGCCTGGACGACGCGGCGTACGCACGGCTGATGACGGGCGGGCTGCGGGCCCTGAAGGCACTCCGCCTGCGCTGACCGATGGACGGACCAGGAGGCGTTTGATGGCAGAGGTGCGGCGGGAGTTCGACTATGACGTCATCGTCGTCGGATCGGGGTTCGGCGGGGCGGTGTCGGCTCTCCGGCTGACCGAAAAGGGCTACCGCGTCGGCGTGCTGGAGGCCGGCCGCCGCTTCACCCGCGACACCCTGCCCAGGAACTCCTGGGACCTGCGCAACTACCTGTGGGCGCCCGCCCTCGGCTGCTACGGCATCCAGCGCATCCACCTGCTGGGCAACGTGATGGTCCTGGCGGGCGCCGGCGTCGGCGGGGGCTCGCTCAACTACGCCAACACTCTGTACGTACCGCCCAAGGCGTTCTTCGACGATCCGCAGTGGGCGGACATCACCGACTGGCAGCGGGAACTGGAGCCGTACTACGCGCAGGCCCAGCGGATGCTGGGCGTACGGCTCAACCCCACGATGACCCCCTCGGACGTCCATCTGAAGGCGGCTGCCGAGCGGATGGGCATCGGGCACACCTTCCACATGGCGCCCGTGGGGGTGTTCTTCGGCGACGGCCTGGACGCCGACGGCACCGTACGGGCGCTGCCGGGGGAGGAGGTGGCCGACCCCTACTTCGGCGGCGCGGGCCCCGCGCGCACGGCGTGCACCGAGTGCGGCGAGTGCATGACCGGCTGCCGGCACGGGGCGAAGAACACCCTCAACGAGAACTACCTCCACCTCGCCGAGCGCGCCGGTGCCGTCATCCACCCGCTCACCACGGTCGTCGCGGTCGCCGAGGACCCGCGCGGCGGCCACCGCGTGGTGACCGTCCCCACCGACCGGCGCCGGGCGCGGCCGAAGGTGCTGCGCGCGGAGCGGGTCGTGATCGCCGCCGGTACGTACGGCACGCAGACGCTGCTGCACGCCATGAAGGACAAGGGACTGCTGCCGCGACTGTCCGGCAGACTGGGGCACTTGACCCGGACGAACTCCGAGGCGCTCGTGGGCGCCCAGACCGACGAGCGCCGCTACCGCCGGGCGCACGGGGCGCGGTCCGTCGACTTCACCCGGGGCGTGGCGATCACCTCGTCGGTGCACCCCGACGCCGACACCCATATCGAGCCGGTGCGTTACGGCAAGGGCTCCAACGCCATGGGCGCCCTGTCCATCCTCCAGGTCCCGGTGGGCGGCCGGGCGCCCCGGGCGGTGGCCTTCGCGGGCCAGTGCCTGCGGCATCCCCTCCTGCTGCTGCGGTCGCTGTCCAACCACCGTTGGTCCGAGCGCACCATCATCGGGCTGGTCATGCAGTCGCTCGACAACTCCCTGACCACGTACCGCAGGAAGCGGGCTCCGGGGAAGGGGCTGCTCACCGCCCGGCAGGGCCACGGCGCACCCAACCCGAAGCAGATCCCCGAGGCGGTGGAGGCGGCGTCCCAACTCGCGCGGGAGATCAACGGCTTCGCGGGCAGCAACGTCGGCGAACTGATCGGCACCCCGCTCACCGCCCACTTCCTCGGCGGTTGCCCTATCGGCTCCGACAGCTCGCGCGGGGTCGTCGACCCGTACCACCGGCTCTACGGACACCCGGGCATCTCGGTCGTCGACGGCGCCGCCGTCTCCGCGAACCTCGGCGTCAACCCGTCCCTGACCATCACGGCCCAGGCGGAACGCGCCATGGCGTTCTGGCCCAACAAGGGCGAGCCGGACCCGCGCCCCGAACAGGGTGCCGCGTATGTGCGCGTGACACCGGTCGGGCCCCGGCACCCGGCGGTACCCGAGGAGGCCTTCGCCGCACTGCGGCTGCCGTTCCTGGGGGTACCGCCGGTGCCGAAGCGGAAGTCCGGCCCGTCAGCGGGTCGTTGACCTGCGGCGTGCGACGACGATCGCCCCCGCACCGGCCAGCACCGCCGCGCCGCTGACCGCGGCGATCACCGGCATGTCCGACGACGATCCCGTCTTCGCCAGCTGACCGCTCACCGGCAGCTTGGACAGATCGCCCTGGGGGGTGGGGTCGTTGCTGGGGGCGGGGGTGGTGGTGGGAGCGGTGGTGCTGTCGTCCGGCTTGCCCGGGCGCTGCTTGGTGGGCTTGGCGTTGTCGTCCTTCCCCGGCTTGCTGCCCTTGGCCAGCACCTCGAAGAGGTAGTAGTCGTGCCTGGAATGATCGCAGGCCTTGTCGTCCTTGTAGTAGCCGTACTGGGACGCGTACCCCCATCCGGCCGGTGCCTTGTCGTCGATCCTCAACCGGAGCCCGACATCGGCGTATTGACGGGGATTGAGGTCCACCTTGGCGAAGTAGCCGGTGCCCTTGGGGATTGTCTGCCACTGGCGTGCCGCGACGTTGTACCACTGCAGCGTGAGGTACTGGCCCGCCTCGTGGTTCGAGGCGCCCTTGTAGGACATGGCGTCCACGTGGGTGAATACGGAGTTCAGTTCCTGATCGGAGGTGTTGGCCACCCGGTAGGTGAACTCGTGCCAGCCGGAACCGGCGGCTATCTCGCCCGGCAGCTCGCGCAGTTCGGTCCTCAGCAGCTTCGAGTCAGCCTCGCAGGGGTCCGGGGACTTGGTCGGCGTGGCCGGCGCGGTGGTGGACGGGCTCTCCGCGGTTTTCGTCGGCGCAGGGTCCGTGGTCTTCGTCTCGGTGGGAGCGGGCTTGGTAGCCGGTTGTGTCGTTGACGGGCTCGTCTCGGTGGGCGTCGGGCTCGCGGTCGTCGCCGTGGCCGTCGGCGCGGCGGTCGTCGGGGTCGCACCCGGCGACTCCGTTTCCGCGAAGGCGGACGGAGCGGTGAACAGCACGGCGGGACCGAGGGCAGCCGTGGCGGCCACGGTCACCAGAGCGCGGCGAAGCTTCATGAATACCTCTCCGGAGTCCGGATGTTTGCACGTACATGACCAACTGGTGATCGTAAGGGTTGTGCCGCGCCGCGCTGTGATTGATCTCACGTGCCGCGTACGGGACTTGGCGCCGGACATGGCGAAGGGCCCCGGGCCGTCTACGCGGGGGCGTGCGGGCGGCCTCGGGGCCCTTGACTGCCGGCACCGAGGTCAGGGCGATATCGGTGCCGCGTAGCAGCGCCGGGGGGAGCGCTGCTGGCCATGAGTGGTCCGACCAATGGCGGTGCGGACCAAGGGATTTGGTGTTCCCTTTGCATCGTGGGGTATGAGCCCGGACTTACGCAACCACTTGGGCGGATACGGTCGGTTCCAGGCGTCCCCGGAACCGACCGCTCCATTGGATGGCGACCGGGCTGCTGTCCCCTGCCGACCGGCCACCGGGCCACCGGAATGCGGTCCCACGACGCGTGTCTCCGCGTCTCGCACTCCGGTGGATCCGCCCTGTCGTTGCCGGGCGCCCAGATGAACAGGGGCGGAAGCCACGCGTGGATTTCTGGGTGTCCCCTGCCCGGACGGAGCCGGGCTCGGGGGAGGGCCGCTCCTGGCTGGTGCGGACAACGACTCCAACGAAGCCCGTCCCGACGCGGTCACGCGCCGTACGGGTGACGGTCGGGGCGTCCGGTTTCCGGCCCGGCGTACGGGGGTCAGACCCGGCCGCGGCACAGCTCCAGCAGCGTCATCGCCAGGGTCGTGCCGCTCTTGCCGAGGGAGCGGTGGTAGCGCTCGATGATCTCCATCTCACGGGAGAGGTGGACGCGCCGCCCCCCGGAGGCGATGCGCTCGCGCTGGATCTCCTCCGAGACGGCCACCCGTTCCCGGACGAGCTCGATGATCCGGCCATCGAGATCGTCGATCCGCTCCCGGGCTCCGGTGATCAGCTGCGCGGCCGTGTCGGTGCGGGCGCCGGTCTCGCCGGCGGGGGTCTGCGTGGTGGTGCTCATGTGTGTTTCTCCAAAGAGGGTCGGACGGCCCTCCGGAGCGACGAGACCCGGGACCAAACGACAGGCGCCCCGGGCCTTGTCGGCCCGGGGCGCCTGTGGAAGTCGCTTGTCAGTTGCTCAAGCAGCACGACCATGGCAGCCGGACGGGCCGGTTGCCATAGGTAAAGACGAAGGTCAGCTGCTTGCGCATGCCGCCCAGTATGGCCCGGACACGGCCCTGCGGCCAAGCGGGCCCGGACCGGGGACGGGGCGGGGAAGGGTCGGATTCGGATGGTGAGACAAAAGCAGACCCCCGCGCACCGGTAGAATCGACAAATAGCATCCCCTTTGTTCACTCGCCGGAAGGCAGCTCCCGTGCCAGCAGCACCCCCCGCCGCCCACGACGGGCACACGCCGGACCCCGTCCTCGTTGTCGATTTCGGTGCGCAGTATGCGCAGCTCATTGCTCGTCGGGTCCGTGAGGCCCGGGTGTACAGCGAGATTGTGCCGAGCACGATGCCTGTGGCGGAGATGCTCGCGAAGAATCCGA
>NZ_JBTHHU010000059.1:0-23239 GCF_059089585.1 Streptomyces sp. SX-6
CCCAGAGCCGGCGCAAGCCAGTTCAGGACGCAGGGGACCGCGCGGCAGCCAGTCGCGCTCCACTTGCAATCACGGCCTTTCACGGATCGGGTGACAAGCTCGGTCCCTTCAGGGCCGAGAAGTTGACGGTGTCTCCCCCAGGGGCCCTCAGGCCTGTGCGAGCTTCTCCAACTGCTTCTTGTCCGGCTTCCCGTTCCGGTTGAGCGGGAACCGGTCGAGCACGTGCACCCGGTCGGGGCGCTCGTACGCCGACAGCATGTCATGGAGGCGTTCGCGCCAGTAGGGCTCCCCTCGCTGCTCCTCGTCCTCCACGAAGAACACGAGCTGCGAGCCGCGCCGTTCGTCGGGCAGGGCGACGATCCGGACGGAACAGCCGCCCGCGTCGGCCTTCCGCTCGATCAGCTCCGGGTAGAGGGTGTAACCCATGCGGTGCACAGCGAACTTGCGGCCCAGCACGGTGAGGTTGCCGTGCCGGTCCAGGCGGCCGAGGTCGCCGGTGCGCTGCCAGCCGGTCGGCGCGGGGTCGAGGGTGCCGTCCTCGGCGAGGTGGCCCTCCATCCCGTCCGGGGTGTCGACCTCGATCTCGCCCTCGATGTCGGGCGGGCACTGCCGGCCCTCCTCGTCGACGACGCGCAGGCCGATGCCCCCCATGGTCTGCCCGCAGGCGACCGGGTTGTCCAGGGTGGCGAAGGCGATGTTGCCGAGCTCGGTGCTGCCGTAGCTGTCGAGCAGCGGCAGGTCGAACTCGTCGAGGTACTTGCCGACGAGCGTGTTGTCCAGCGGGGCCGCGCCCACGCAGAACATCCGGGCGGCTGCCAGATGCGGCCGCAGACTCGGCTTGCGCGTCACGAGGTTGAGCATGCTGCGGTAGCTCGCGGGCGTCGCGTCGATGACCGTGGCCCCCGACTCCCCGCCCATCCGCAGCGCCCGGTCCAGCCGCTTGTACGGCGCGATGACCAGCGAGCAGCGGACCTGCCAGGCGATCAGCACCATGGACAGGCCGTACTGGTGGGCGAAGGGCAGGAGCGGCAGCAGGACGTCGTCCTCGCGGTGGCCGATCTGCGCGGCGTTGCGCTCGAGGTTCTTGAGGAACCTGCCGCCCGACTTGACGACGCCCTTGGGGGCGCCGGTCGAGCCCGAGGTCCACATGATCAGGCCGTCGGGCAGCTCGCGCCACTCGTCGACGGCCATCTTCTCCCCGCCGGTCTCGCGCCCGGCCGCGGCGGCCAGGAGCTCGAACAGGCCGGTGGCCTCCTGATCGTCGTCGAGCGGAGCGTCCTCGTCGACCAGGACCAGCTTGGCCCCCGTGCGCAGGATGACGCGCCGGGTCTCCTCGGCGTGCTCCTGCTGGTCGATCAGCACGATCGAGGCACCGATGTGCATCAGGCCGAGCAGCGTGGCCACCCACGCCGCGGAATTGCCCGCCTTGAACACCACGCGGTCGCCGAGACCGACTCCGCGTTCACGGAGCACCTGGGCAATGCGCAGCGCATCGTCCTCGAATTCGGGGAGAGTTCGCACCGAGTCGGCAGCAAAGATCTTCGCGCTCACCAGTCGTACGCTTCCTTTGCGAGTGTCACTTGCGGGGTGTCACTTCCGGGAAAAAGCAAGGGAGTTGCCCGTAAGAGTCTGGGCCGTGCGGGGGGAACGGGGGAACCCTTACCTCCCCCTATTCCATGAGGGGTGCCCACGGCGGTGGTACGGTGCCGTCCTCGGGCAGGGAGATCAGCTGGTCGTGGACCAGGTTCGCGATCGGGCGGCGGGCGGAGTCCAAAAAGCCGTCCCAGCCGGGAAGCACCTCCAGATCGAAGGTGCCGAAGGTGCAGCGCCCCCATTCCACCAGGTCGGGCAGGGGGGTGCGGCGGTCCTGCTGTCCGGCCAGCGCCACGACGCGGCAGCCGAGTTCGGGCTTTCTGCCCGCATCGCGCAGATAGGCCTCGGGGGCCTCCTGGGCGGAGACGAAGAGGGTGAGGGGCGGGCGGGCCGCTTCCTTTTCCAGTAACCGCGCGACGTGAAATGCGGCGAGCGCGCCCGACCGGTGGCCGAACAGGGCGACGGGTAAGTCGTCGTAATTCAGCAGGGTTTCGAAGGCGCAGTCCGCCAGTGCCGCGGCGCTGCCGTCGCGGGGGTGGGTGAATGCCAGCACCTCCACGGTGGGCAGCAGGAGTTCGGACAGCCGCAGGAACGAGGAGACCGAGCCGCTCCGGTGCGGGAAACACGCCAGTCTGAAAGTGCTCGGTGCCAGCGGACTGTTGACGCTGATCGTTTCGACGGCATCGGCAATGCCCGGCTTCATGATCCTGTCCTTTCATGGCGAAGCCGGACCGATGTCGATCGGTCCGGCTCCGGTCCGTTGCCGTAGGCTCGCTACGGGCGGCCCCCGGACCGCCACGCGCCCGGCCCGCGCTGTGCGGGCCACTGGGTCATCCTGCTCGCGGGGGGCGACCATCTGCGGACCGCGGCCCGCCCTTCGTCCTGCCCGGCCGTCCCGGCGAGGCGGCTGAGCATCGCCACCACCGCGACCGTGGCGGCCAGTTCCTCGTGCGTCGCGTTGCCGCGCACGACCTGGATGTCGTACGGGCTCCCGGGTTCCCCGCCCCGTGCCTCCGGCGCGGTCACAGCGGGATGTTCCCGTGCTTGCGCGGCAGCCGCGAGGCGCGCTTGCCGCGCAGCGTCTCGAGCGCCCGGACGACGCTCAGCCGGGTCTCGTGCGGCATGATCACGGCGTCGACGTAGCCCCGCTCGGCCGCCCCGTAGGGGTTGAGCAGGGTGTTCTTGTACTCCTCGAGCAGCCGGGCCCGTTCGGCCTCGGGGTCGGCCGCCGCCTTGATGGCGCGCCGGTGCAGGACGCTCACCGCGCCCTCGCCGCCCATGACGGCGATCTCGGCCGTCGGCCAGGCCAGGTTGACGTCGACCCCCAGGTGCTTGGAGCCCATCACGCCGTAACCGCCGCCGTACGCCTTGCGCGTGACCACCGTGACCGTGGGGACCGTGGCCTCCGCGTAGGCGTAGAGCATCTTGGCGCCCCGGCGGATGATGCCGCCGTGCTCCTGGTCCAGGCCGGGCAGGAAGCCCGGCACGTCCACGAACGTGAGGATCGGTACATGGAACGAGTCACATGTGCGGACGAAGCGGGCGGCCTTCTCGCTGGCGTCGATGTCCAGCACACCGGCCGAGGCCATCGGCTGGTTGGCGACGATACCGACGCTGTGGCCGTCGACCCGGCCGAAGCCGCACAGGATGTTCGGCGCGAACAGCGGCTGGACCTCGAGCAGTTCGCCGTCGTCGAGCACCGTGCGCACCACATGGCCCATGTCGTAGGGCTGGTTGGGGTTGTCCGGGATGAGGGTGTCCAGCTCCAGGTCGGCCGCCGTCACCTTGCGCTCGCCGGTGGGCTCGAAGACCGGCGGGTCCTCCATGTTGTTGGACGGCAGATGGCTCAGCAGCTGGCGGACGTACTCGAAGGCGTCCTTCTCGTCGTGGGCCAGGTAGTGCGCGTTGCCCGAGACGGTGTTGTGGCTGCGGGCGCCGCCCAGTTCCTCGCGGTCCACGGTCTGGCCCAGGACGGTCTGCAGGACGTCCGGCCCGGTGACGAACATGTGTGAGATGTCGTCGACCATCACCACGAAGTCGGTGAGGGCCGGCGCGTACACCGCGCCGCCCGCGCACGGGCCCACGATCAGCGAGATCTGCGGGATCACGCCCGACGCCTCCACCTCGCGCCGGATCAGCTCCGCGTAGAAGCCGAGCGAGACCACGCCCTCCTGGATACGGGCGCCGCCGCCGTCGTTGATGCCGATGACCGGGCAGCCCGTGCTGGTCGCCAGGTCCATCAGCTTGTGCAGTTTCTCGCCGTACACCTCGCCGAGGCTGCCGCCGAAGGCGGTGAAGTCCTGCGAGAACACGAACACCCGCCGCCCGTCGATCAGTCCGTGGCCGGTAACCACGCCGTCGCCCAGGGGGCGGCGGCGCTCCAGGCCGAACTCATGGCTGCGGTGCCGTGCCAGCGCGTCCAGCTCGGTGAACGTGCCGGGGTCGAGCACCAGGTCGATGCGCTCGCGGGCGGTGAGCTTGCCCTTGTCGTGCTGCTTGCGCGTCGCCTCCTGCTCCGCGTAGTCGGCCAGCTCCTTGCGGCGCCGCTCGAGTTCCGCGAGGCGTTCCGCGGTGGTATCCGTCATTGCACACTCCGTTCCGCCGCGGCCACGGCTGTCTTCAACTCGCCGTCGAGATAGCGCTTGCGGCAGGCCCGGCGCTGGATCTTGCCGCTCGTCGTGCGGGGGAGCAGCCCCCGGCGCACCAGCAGGACCTCGTCCGGCTCCAGACGCTGGCCGTCGCGCACTGCCTGCCGGACGAGTTCGCGCACCGCGTCGGGTGCGAGGGACCGCAGCACCCGGCCGTCCGTCTCGACGACCACGACGAGCCGTTCCTCGTCGCCGTCGTCCACCGAGAAGGCCGCGGCGCAGTTCGGGTGCAGGCCCTCCACCGCGGACTCGGCGGACAACTCGATGTCCTGCGGGTAGTAGTTGCGGCCGTTGCGGATGACGACGTCCTTGAGCCGGCCCGTGACGTAGAGCTCGCCGTCGTGCAGGAAGCCGAGGTCGCCGGTGCGCAGGTACGCCGTGGCGTCCTCGCCGGCGATCCGGGCCCGGAACGTCAGCTCGCTCTCGCGTTCCCGGCCCAGGTAGCCGGCGGCCACGCACGGCCCGTCGAGCCAGATCTCGCCCACCTGCCCCGCCTCGCAGGCCGCGTGGGTCGCGGGGTCGACGATGCGCACCCGGGTGCCCCGGACGGCGACGCCCGAACTCACCAGGGGCTGCGCGCCGTCGTCCGCCGGGTCCCGCAGCTCGACGCGGTCCGCCAGCAGGGCGCCGGAGTCGACCCACAGCGCGTGGGGCTCCTCGTCGCAGGGGCTGCCGGTGGCCTTGAGGGTGTTCTCGGCGAGCCCGTACCCCGGGCACATGGCGGCGGGGGCGAAGCCGGCCGCGGCGAACGCGCCGGCGAAGGCCTGAACGGCCCGCCAGCGCACCGGTTCGGCGCCGTTGGCGGCGACCCGCCAGGTCGACAGGTCCAGCCCGTCGGCGACCTTGCCCTCCTCGAGGGCGCGTACGCACAGTTCGTAGGCGAAGCTCGGTGCCGCGGCGTGCGTGCCCCCGAACCGGGAGACCGCCTCCAGCCACCGGCCGGGGCGCCGGATGAAGGCGTCGGGCGCCATCAGGTAGGCGGGCACGCCCGCGCACAGCGGGAGCATGACGCCGAACAGCATCCCCATGTCGTGGAAGAGGGGGAGCCAGGAGACCACGGTGTCCTCGGGCCGCGTCGGCCACAGGTCCTCGGTCTCGCGCACATTGCTCAGGAAGTTGCGGTGGGTGACCATCACACCCTTGGGGTCACCGGTGGAGCCCGAGGTGTACTGGAGCAGGGCGATGTCCTCCGGGGCGGGGTCCTCGCCCGCCCACGCGGCACCCGCGCCCGTGGGCACCGACTCGGTGTCCACCAGCGTGAGCCCTGCCAGCTCCGGCAGGCCGCCGAAGCGCTCCTCGAGGTCCCGCTTGACCGCGCCCGTCGTCAGCACGGTGGTGGTGCCCGCGTCGTCGGCGATCCGGCGCAGCCGTGCCAGGCTGCGCTGCCGGGTCGGCACCTGCACGGGGGCGGCGGCCACCCGCGCGTACATGCAGCCGAGCAGGGCCCGGACGAACTCCAGGCCCGACGGGTACAGCAGCACGACGTGCCCGCCGGACAGCCCGGCGTCCGCCAGGGCGGCGGCCCGGTCGAGGGCGTCACTCCTCAACTCCCGGTAGGTGAGCGAGCCCTCGGGCTCCTCACCGTCCCGCAGGAACACGAAGGCCGTTTCGTCCGGCTCCTTCTCGCAGCGCAGACCCAGTGCCTCGGTCAGCGTGGAGACGATGCCGTCCTGCGCTCTTCGGTCCTGCGCTCTGGACGTGGATATGGACATGATCGAGTTACCTCGTTCTGTGAGGGGGGACAGAACAGATGCAACCCGGAGCCATCCGGAAGGCCCGGACGGCCGGGTCAGGTGTCGGAAAGCTCCACAGGGGCGAGCGCCGGGAAGAGGTCACCGGGCCCGGGATTGTTGTCGGGGCAGGAGCCGCCCAGGTGGCGGAGGACGCCCCACACGGCGTTGAGCGCGGTGGTCACCGCCCCTTCGGCGAAGCCGGCGGTCCAGGAGACGTCGTCGCCGCACAGGAACATCCCGCGGTGCGACGGCGCCATCCCGTCCTGCATGAAGTGGGTGAACAGCCGCCGCTGATAGCGGTAGTGGCCGGGAAGGTTCGACTTGAAGGCGCCCATGAAGTGCGGCTCGGTCTCCCAGGTGACGGTCACCGGGTCGCCCACGATGTGCGAGGCGATGTCCACCCCCGGGTAGATCCCGTCCAGTTGGCGCAGCAGTACCTTGAGCCGCTCGTCGGGCGAGAGCGTCGCGACCTTCAGCGAGTCGTCGTTCCACGTGTACGACAGGCACATCACGCCCGGCCGGTCGGGGCCGTCGTCGAAGAGATACACGCCGCGCGGCAGCCGGTCGGTGAGGGTCATGCCCATCGCCTCGCGGCCCGTCCGCTCGTCCACGTCGCGCCAGAACGGCCGGTCCGTCAGCACGAACAGCTTGGACGCGCCCATGTAGTGCGTCCGTTCCACGGCCGTCCAGTGCTCCGCGGGCAGCAGACCGGGGTCGCAGTCGACGCGGTTCACGAGCGTCCACACATGCGGCGTGAAGACCACCGCGGGATACTCGCGCACCTCCCCGCCGGCGTCCTCGACCGAGAAGCCCTCGCCGCCGCGCCGCAGCGCGACCACTCCGGGGCGCGGGGTGCCGTCGTGCAGCGAGGCCAGGGAGGTGCCGTGCGGCCAGTGGACGAGCGTGTCCGGGCGGTGCCGCCAGATGCCGAGCGGCAGTTGCTGGGCGCCGCCCAGGAGGGACATCTGGTTCTCGTCCGCCTCGGTGACGACGACGCGCAGGATCTCCAGCACGGAGTTGGGGAAGTCGGTGTCCCAGCCGCCGGTGCCGAAGCCGACCTGGCCGAACACCTCGCGGTGCCTGAAGGACCGGAAGGCGGGCGAGGTGGCGAGGAAGCCGTAGAACGACTGGTCGTCGTACTCCTCGACCAGCCGGTTCCACACCATCTTGAGGCTCTCGACGTCACGCTGGCGGATCGCTCCGCGCAGTGTCGTCAACTCGGCGCGTTCCTCGAGGGACTTGTCCCAGGCCTCGGCCACCTCCTGGTAGACCCGCGGCAGGTCCTCCGGGGTCCGCGCCCACTCCTTCCGGCCGCCCAGGTGGATGAGCGTGCCAGGGGTGGAGGGCGCCAGCGGGTTCGGGAACGGCCGGGTGTCGAGCCCCAGCAGGTCTATGTAGTGGAACAGGGCCCGTGCGGCGGTGGGGAAGCGCATGGCTCCCATGTCCGCGATGTACGACGGGTCGCCGGGGAAGGGGACGGAGCGCATGCGCCCGCCGATCTCCCCGGCCTCGTACACCACGGGCCGAAGGCCCAGGCGCATCAGCTCGTACGCAGCCGTCATCCCCGCCATGCCGCCGCCCACGACGGCCACGGGTGTGCCGGCCCGCTGTGCGGGCAGGGACCCCAGGCCGGCCGGATGGCTCAGCCAACGGTCGTAGGAGAAAGGGAAATCGGGCACCAGCATCGTGACCGGTGCCGGATCGGCTGACGTCATCTGGCAAAACCCCTCGGGCTGCGGCGGCGATGCGCACGATCGGCGATGCGCACGATCTGAGGAAGTCGCGCGTGCGTCCATGGCGCGGACGGGACTTCGCATGCGTCGGGGCAACGCTATGGACCGGGCGAATCGGGGGACAACCCCTATCCACCCTGGGGCCGCACCGGGCCGACTATGGGGTGTCCCGCGGGCGGCGACTGCCCTAGCTTTGACCACGCTGCTCGCCGACCGACTGTTGGGTGAATTTTCTGATGGACGATCTGATGGACGAGAAGTCAGCCGTCGTATTTCCCGGGATGGGACCGTCGAACTTTTCCGCAGTCGGCAAGTTCATGGTGCTCGATCCCTATGTGAAGCGACGGCTCCGCATCGCGGACAAGGCGCTCGGATACTCCCTGATGGACCGCTTCTACGAGTCCGGGGAGGACTATTCCGAATACACGCAGGTCGCGTTCCTCGTCAATTCGCTGGCGCTCGCGGACCGGGCCGAGGAGACGCTCGGCATGAGCCCGGACTACTGCACGGGCCCTAGCTTCGGGCAGAAGGCGGCGGCCGTGTGGACCGGCTCCCTCGACTTCCCCGACGTCGTGCGCATGACGGCCGAACTGGCCCGCTGTGAACAGGAGTTCTTCGACTCCGAGTACACCGACATCGTCACCCACACCGTCATGCGCGTCCCGGAGGACGCCCTGAAGGAGTACCTGGACGGCCTCGCCGGCCAGGGTCACTGGTACGACGTCTCCGGCCGCCTCGACCAGGGCTTCGTGATGGTCTCCCTGAGCCGCGGCCTGCTCGACGACTTCACCGGGGCCGTCGGCGCCATGGGCGGCTACAACATGTCCACCATGTGGCCGCCCGTGCACGCGGAGGCCTTCGGCGGGCTGCGCCGCAAGGCCGAGGAGGAGGTCCTCGCCCGCTACGACATCGGCGCCCCCGCGATCCCCGTCGTCGCCGACCAGGACGGCAGTCTCGTGACCTCCGCGGAGGACATGCGCACGATGATGCTCGATACCTTCGACCGTGCCATCCACTGGCCCGCCGTCGTCGGCTCGCTGAAGGAACTCGGCGTGCGCAGGCTGTACTTCACCGGCCCCGAGAACCTCTTCCGGCGCGTCAGGTGCGTCCGGGGGCTCGACATCGTGGCGGTCGACCCGAAGAGCACCCTGCAGGAGATCCTGAAGCCGGTCGCGTGACACGCGCGGTGAAGGGGGTGGGCATCCGGCCGGATGCCCACCCCCTTTCCTTATGCCTCGTCCCGCAGGCCGGCCGCGCCGGACAGGCTCGTCGGCAGGTCGCGGCGCCGCTGCACCTTCAACTTCCGGTAGATCCGGGTGAGATGCTGCTCCACGGTGCTCACCGTCACATAGAGCTTCGCGGCGATCTCCCGGTTGGTGTGGCCGCGGGCGGCCAGCACCGCCACCCGGCCCTCGGCCTCCGTGAGCACCTCCGCGCTCTTCGGCGAGACCGTCTCCTGCCCCGGCTCGAACTCGCCGTCCGCATGCCCCGGCAGCAGCTGCTGGCACAGCGGCTCGGCACCGCAGCACTTGGCCATGTGCCATGCCTTGTGCACCACCGAGTGTGCCCGGTGGACATCACCCGCCAGCTGGTGGGCGCGCCCCAGATCGCCGAGCGCGAGCGCCAGTTGCAGCCGGTCGTCGGAGTTCTGCAGGACCTCGACGGCCTCCTCCAGCAGATCGGGACGGCCGTGCTCGCCGCCCGCGCTGCCGAGCAGCCGCAGCGCGGCGCCCCGGGCCCGGTGCGGGTTGCGTGCAAGCTGCTGCTCGGCCAGCTCCCTGGCCTTCGCGCGCTCGCCGAGGGCGAGCCAGGCGTCGGCCGCGTCGAGGCGCCACGGGACCAGCTCCGGAACGTCCATGTTCCACTGCCGCATCGATTCGCCGCAGGCCAGGAAGTCGCCCAGGGCGGCGTGGAACCGTCCGGTCGCCAGGTACCACCGGCCCCGGGCCCGCCGGAAGTGCAGCCCGGGCAGCGTCTGGAGCCGGTGGTCGGGGCCCGCGTGGTTGAGCAGCTGCATGGCCTCGTCGTACTGGCCCTTGAGCGTGTGGGCCTGGACGAGCGTGGCGAGCGGGAAGTGCCCCGCCACCCCCCAGCCCTGCAGCGGCAGCAGGGACAGCGCCCGCTTCGCATGCCGCTGGGCACCCGACAGATCACCCTGGCGGAGCGCGATCTCGGCCCGTACGGACGTCAACAGCGCCTGCCACGCGGGGACATGGCGGCCCGAGCACTCCCTGAGCAGGCGTTCGCACCACGGCAGCGCGAGGTCCAGACGCCCGGCGTAGACCAGGGACCACAGCGCGAACGTCAGCGGCTGGATGTAGCCGTCGCCGAGGTGGTAGCGCTGCAGCACCCGGGTCGCCTGGGCGACGGCACCCCCGGGATCGGTGTGGGATAGCGCGGCCATGACAGACGAAGAAGCGTGCAGATGCGCGACGTCCGCGGTTCCGCTGAGCGGGGCGGCGGGCCCGGCCGGAGCGCCCGGGCCGGTCCGGGTGCGGTGCTCGGGGCTGAGCATGCCGAGCCACTGGCGCGCCGCCGCGACGGCCGGCTGCCGGTTCGGGTCGTCGATCCCGTCGAGCACGTCCGCCGCCCGGTCCATGCCGCCGGACCAGATCAACGACGCGATGGAAATCGCGAGTTCCTCGGACGACAGGCGGTCCCCCGTCATCTCCGGCAGCAGGGAGGTCAGCAGGTCGTTGACCGCCGACGGGTTGGTGCGCCACAGGACGCTCGCGAGCTTCGCCCTGAGGGCGACCCGGACGTCGGGGTCCGCGCAGGACTCGTGCGCGAGCGTGAGGCAGTGGCGTGCGAACTCCATGTCGCCGTTGGCCAGTGCGTAGTCCGCCGCCTCCTGGAGCACCGGCACGGTCCAGGGCTCGGCGGCCGTCCGCGCGCCGACGATGTGCCGCGCCAGGGTGCAGGCGATGGCGCCGTCGGTGCGGAGCAGCTCCGCGGCCCGCAGATGAAGGCCCGTCAGATCCGACTCGGGTGCCGCGTCGAGGACGGCCAGCCGGGCGGAGGCGTCGCGGAACCGGCCGTCCTTGAACAGGCCGCTCATGCCCAGGTCCTGGAGGGTCTGCTCGACGGCCCTGACCGGGGTGCCGAGCAGCTTGCCGAGCAGCGGGGCCGTGGTCGAACCGTTGAGCACGGCGGCGCCCCGGGCGACCGTCTCGGCCTCGGACCCGCCGCGGTGCAGGCTCTCGACCACCGCGCTGGCGTAGGACTCGCCCCGTACCAGCTGCTGGGGGAGCCCGTCCGCCTCGGCGGCGCTTGCCTGGTCGGCCTGGTCCTGGACCAACGCCCGTACGAGCAGCGGGCTTCCGCCGGTGACCTCGTGCAGCTGGCCGGAGAGCCTTGATGCCACCGCGCTGCCGGCCTGCTCGGCGAGCAGCCGGCCGGCCCCCGCCGACGACAGCATCTTCAACCGCAGCCGCCGGCAGTGGGGTTGCCGGGCGAGCTCGGCCCGGATGCTCAGCTGGCTCCGGGAGGGCCTGGTCGGTTCGGTCAGGACGATGAGCACCCGGGCGTGCCGGGCACGGCGGGCGAGGTGCAGGAGGAACTGGAGCGAGGGGCCGTCGCCGAGGTGCACGTCGTCGACGGCGAGGACGACCAGCCGGTCCTTGGCGAGTTCCAGGACACCGGCGGTGAGGCGGGCCGAAATGCCCGGCTGTGATTCCGCGGGGTTTTCCGCGGCCAGCTCACGGGCCGGCCGGGCCGCTTCGTGGGGTGCATTGTCGAAGAGCTTCGTGGCGAGGCCGAAGGGCCACGACTGCTCCGCGTGCGACCCGGTGGCGTCGAGTAAGAGAGCCCCGCCGGCCACCGCCCGGTCGGTGAATTCCACCAGGAGCGCTGTCTTGCCGCTCGCCACGGCACCGCTGAGCAGGACCACCCGCCCGTTGCCGCGTGCGGCCTCGTCCTCCATTTCCGCCAGGAAGGCAAGCTCGTGTTCACGTTCAACCAGATGTGCCGACAAATTCGTCCCCCGAGAAAACGGGCAGTCCGACCCTTGGGAACTGCCCCCGGTATTGGCGATGGACTCGATGATAGGACAGCAATTTCTGAGAATATTGTGGAGCAGAAATGTCAGCGATTTGTTAACGTTCGGTTCAGGATTTTTTTGCCGAAACCACGGCGAGATGTCCCGGTCCGGGCGCGGGCGGGAGCGGGGGACAGGACGGGAGGTATGCGGCGTCCTGGGCGGGATGGAGACGCAGGAGCCTTCGGCTCGTTGCTGGCTGCTCGATCACGTTGCTACTGCTCCGCTCTGGCTTCCCTGACGACGGGGGCGCGCTGTCCGGATGAGCCCGTCCCCCGTGAGCGCATAGTAGTTGGGCGCTGAAAGTAGGGGGTACCCCTAAAGTGGCGCAGGGGTCACGGGAGTTGGGTGAGATGGGCCACTCCGCTTTCGCCGATGGCGTACCGCCGGTCACACCCGCAGGTGAGAAGAGTAACGGACCAATGAATTCCGTTTTTTCTCACGGAATGGGCTCGTCCTGGTCGCCGTGATGTCTCGATACTCTGCGTAGTCAGGCGAGCGGCTGCTCCGCCCAGATGACCTTGCCGTCCGCGGTGTACCGGGTGCCCCAGCGGTCGGCGAGCTGCGCGACGAGGAACAGGCCGCGCCCGCCCTCGTCCTCCGCGGCCGCATGACGCAGGTGCGGGGAGGTGCTGCTGGTGTCGGAGACCTCGCAGATGAGACTGCGGTCCCGCAGCAGCCGGACTCCGATCGGGCCGGCGGCATGGCGGATGGCGTTGGTGATCAGCTCGCTGAGGATCAGCTCGGTGGTGAACACCGCCTCTTCCAGCCCCCATTGCGTCAGCTGCCGGGTGACGTCCGCGCGCGCCCTGGCCACCACCGCGGGGTCGGCCTCCAGCTCCCAGGTGGCGACCTGATCGGGGCTCAGAACCCGTGTGCGGGCGACGAGAAGGGCGATGTCGTCGGTCTGACGGGCGGGCAGGAGCGCGTCGAGCACCGCGTCACAGGTCTGCTGCGGCGTCCGGCCCGGGTGCGCCAGCGTGGCGCTGAGCAGCTCCAGCCCGACGTCGATGTCCCGTCGGCGGTCCTCGACCAGGCCGTCGGTGTAGAGCACCAGGCTGCTGCCCTCGGCCACGGAGAGCTCCACGGCCTCGAACGGCAGCCCGCCCAGCCCGAGCGGCGGACCCGCCGGCAGGTCGGGGAACTCCACGGTGCCGTCCGGGCGGACGAACGCGGGCAGCGGATGCCCGGCCCTGGCCAGGGTGCAGGTCGCGGCGATCGGATCGTAGATCGCGTACAGACAGGTGGCCCCCGCGATCGAGGCCTCCCCGTCCGCCTCGGCGGCCTCCTGGTCGATGCGGACGACCAGTTCGTCGAGGTGCCCGAGCAACTCGTCCGGCGGCAGATCGAGGGCGGAGAAGTTCTGTACGGCCGTGCGCAGCCGCCCCATCGTGGCGGCGGCGTGCAGACCGTGCCCGACCACGTCCCCGACCACCAGCGCGACACGGGTGCCCGGCAGTGGGATGGCGTCGAACCAGTCGCCGCCCACCCCGGCCTGGGCGGGCAGATAGCGGTAGGCGATGTCCAGGGCGCTCTGGTCGGGCACGCCGCGCGGCAGCAGGCTCTGCTGCAGGGTCACGGCCATGGCGTGCTCGCGCGTGAAGCGCCGCGCGTTGTCGATGCACACCGCCGCGCGGGCCGCCAGCTCCTCCGCCAGGGACAGGTCGTCCTCCTCGAACGCCTCGCTCTCCCGGGTCCGCCAGAAGATGGCGATGCCCAGCAGGACGCCCCGCGCCCTCAGCGGCACGGTGATCATCGAGTGGAAGCCGTAGTCGAGGACCGCCTGGGTGCGGTCGAGGTCCTGGGTGCGCCAGCCCAGGTCGGTACCGAGGTCGGGCACGAGCACGGAACGCCCGCTGACGAAGCCGGTGGCCTGCGGGGTGGGCCCGGCGAAGGTGACCAACTCGCCCGCCGCGTACAGCGGATGGTCGTCCCGGGGCCCGGTGAGCGCCACCCGGCGCAGCACCGCCTCCGCGCCGCGCATCTCCACCCGCGGCTCCTCGCCGCGCAGCACCGGCTCGGCCAGGTCGACGGTCACGTAGTCCGCGAACCGGGGGGAGGCCACCTTGGTGAGCTCCTCGGCGGTGCGCTCGACGTCGAGGGTCGTGCCGACGGCCATGCTCGCGTCGTACAGCAGCCGCAGCCGGCGCTGTGCGACCTCGGCCTTGCCCGCGAGCGCGCGCAGCTCGGTGGAGTCCCGCAGCGTGGTCACGCTGCCGGGCGGGCCGCCGCGCTGGTCCGTCGGCCGGTTGTTGACGGCCAGCAGCAGCTCGCCGACGGGCAGCACCTCGTCGGTGACCGTGCGCCCGGAGGTCAGCAGGTGGGCCATCCGGGGGTCCAGGCCCAGCGAGGCGACCTCGCGGCCCTCCGCGTCCGGGGCCAGGCCGAGCAGCCGGCGCGCCTCGTCGTTGGCCAGCAGGATCCGGCCGTCGCCGCCGACGATGACCACGCCCTCGCGCACCGCGTGCAGCACCGCGTCGTGGTGTTCGTACATTCGGGTCATCTCGGCCGGGCCGAGGCCGTGGGTCTGCCGTCGCAGCCGCCTGCTCACCAGCGCGGTCCCGGCCGTCGCCAGGACCAGCACGGCGGCACCGACGCCCAGGAGAACCGGCAGCAGCCCGTTGACCGCGGTGCTCACCCGGCTGATCTTCACGCCGGACGCCACCAGGCCCACGACCGCCCCGTGGGAGTCCTTCACCGGCACGACGACCTGCAGTTCCTCGCCGAGGGGGCCCTTGACGCTCTCGGTCGTGACCTTGCCCTGGAGCGAGGGGCCGATGGTGCCGACGAAGTGCTTCCCGATGAGCTGGGGCTCGGGGTGCGAGTAGCGGACGCCCTGCCGGTTCATCACCACGATGAAATCGACCTTGCCCTGCTCCCAGGCGGCCTTGGCCAGAGGCTGGAGCACCTTGGCGGGGTCGGGGCCGCGCAGCGTCGCCACCAGGCCGGGCCCATGGGCGAACGCCTCGGCGGCGGCGAGCGAGCGGTAGCGCGCCGCGTTGAACCTGTCGCTCCGCGCCTGGTACAGCAGCGCGGCCACCGCGGCCACGATGAGCAGCAGCACGATCAGCACCTGCAGCACAAACATCTGACCGGCGACGCTGCGGATGTTCCAGGAGCGGCCCCGGATTCGGGCCATGACACATGTCTACCCCGGCCTCCTGCGCACCGCGAACGTTGCGCGTCCCTCCCGGGCGGCGTGGTCAGCCCGTGAGGGACGCCCCGCCCTCGTCGAGCGCGTACTGCTCGGGCGCGGCGTCGTAGGAGTACAGCTCGGCGTAGCGGCCCCAGTCGGTGGCCGTCTCCAGCTGCTCGGCGGCCTGTTCGTTGGTGTAGTGGTGGGCGAGCAGGTCGCGGAAGAAGCCGGCCCGCAGGGCGCCGCCGGTGCGGCGCAGGCTGGTGACGATCAGCTTGACCAGCGGGGCGGCCTCGAGGACGGCGTCGGCGAAGATCTTCTTGGACTCCTGGACGTCCGCGAGCGCGAAGGCGGTGCCGGGCGGGGTCAGGAGCAGGTCGCCGCCGCGGATGACCGCGAAGCCCAGCAGGTCGAGGGCGTCGACCTGGGGGAGCAGGTCGTCGACCTCCAGGCCGAGCTCCTCGGCCAGGTCGGCGAGGTCGCAGCGGTTGCCGTGCCGGGCCAGGATCTCGGCCAGGCCGGACAGCCCGTCGACGCTGGCCTGCGGCAGCGGCGTGTTGGCCAGGGTGTGCCGGGCGAGCTCGCCCGGCTCGGCCGCGGGCCGGCCGGGCAGGTGCGGGGCGGTCTCCTTCTCACGGCCGGTCATCACCTGGTAGACGGCGTCGATCAGGCCGTCGAACTCGGGGGCGTTGCGGTCGCGGGGACGCTCCAGCGCTATGTCGAACGTGGCCTGCAGGGAACCGGGGCGCGAGCCGAGGACGACGACGCGGTCGGCCATCAGCACGGCCTCCTCGATGTTGTGGGTGACCAGGACGACGGCCCGGGTGGGGAACTGGCCGGAGGCCCACAGCTCCATGAGCTCGCCGCGCAGGTTCTCGGCGGTGAGCACGTCGAGGGCGGAGAACGGCTCGTCCATCATCAGCACGTCGGGCTCGACGACCAGAGCGCGGGCGAAGCCGACGCGCTGGCGCATGCCGCCCGAGAGCTCCTTGGGGTAGGCCGACTCGAAGCCGTCGAGCCCGATGAGGTCGATGGCCTGCAGGGCCGCCCCGGCGCGCTCCCGGGCGGACACCCCCCGTGCCTCCAGGCCGAGTTCGACGTTCTGCTGGACCGTCAGCCAGGGCAGCAGCGCGAA
Organism: Streptomyces sp. SX-6; assembly: GCF_059089585.1. Taxonomy (NCBI): domain Bacteria; kingdom Bacillati; phylum Actinomycetota; class Actinomycetes; order Kitasatosporales; family Streptomycetaceae; genus Streptomyces; species Streptomyces sp. SX-6. Next base: position 16,015 of record NZ_JBTHHU010000059.1, read on the forward strand.
GGTCTGGAAGACCATCGCGGTCCCCGGGTTGGCACCGGAGAGCGGCGTGCCGCGGTAGGACACGGTGCCCGAGCTCGCCGGGATCAGGCCCGCCAGACAGCGCAGCAGGGTCGACTTGCCGGATCCGGAGCGGCCGAGCAGGGCGACGATCTCCCCGGCGCGGATGGTCAGGTCGATCCCGGCCAGGACGGGCAGCTCGCCGTCGGCACCGGCGTAGGACTTGGTGACCGCCTCGGCGGTGAGCAGGACCTCGCCGTCCTCGGTCATGTTTCTCCTGGTGGGTTCAGAGGGAGTAGCGGGTCTCGGCGAGACGGTAGAGCCTGCGCCACAGCAGCCGGTTGAGGCCGACGACGTAGACGGCCATCACGGCGATGCCCGCGATCAGATGCGGGTAGTCGCCGTGCGCGGTGGCCTCGGAGATGTACGCGCCCAGGCCGGTCGCCGTCAGCGTGGTGCCGCCGAAGGTGACGACCTCCGAGACGATCGAGGCGTTCCAGGCCCCGCCCGAGGCGGTGATGCCGCCGGTCACGTACGCCGGGAAGATGCCCGGGACGATCAGGCGCCGCCAGCGGTGCCGGCCGTGCACCCCGAGGTCGTCCATGGCCTCGCGCAGGTCGGTGGGGATGGCCGCGGCGCCGGCGATGGTGTTGAAGAGGATGTACCACTGGGCGCCCAGCGCCATCAGCAGCATGCCCCCGACGTTCAGCGTGAGCCCGCTCCACAGGAAGAACCAAGTGGCCAGCGGGAAGAGGAAGTTGGCGGGGAAGCTCGCGAGGATCTGGACGAACGGCTGGGCGATGCGGGCGAGTTTCGGCGAGAACCCGATCCGTACCCCGACCGGCACCCACACCAGTGTGGCGACGGCGACCAGGACGAGGACGCGGGCGAGCGTGGCCAGCCCGAGCAGCAGCGGCTCCCCGAAGACCCCCAGCCCGGTGCGGTCGTCGAGGTAGCCCAGCAGGTCCACCAGACCCCACACGATCAGGGCGCCCGCCACCACGGCGAAGACGACGTCGCCGCCCCGGCGGCGGCCCGTGCTGACCGTCAGCGGCCGGTCGTCGATGCCTAGGACGCGCCCGGCCCGGCCCAGCGCCTCGCCCGCCGGCCGCCACAGCCGGCCCAGCAGACGCGGCCAGGACGAGCGGCGCAGGAAGTCCAGCACCAGCGACCGCTGGACGTCCTCGGCCTCGGACTGCTCGTTCTTGAACCGCTCCGTCCACGCCGTCAGCGGACGCCAGAACACGAAGTTCACGCCGACGACCATGACCGTCATCGCCGCCACCGCCCAGCCCACCTTGCCCAGGTCCCCGTCGGCGATGGCCGTGCCCGCGAACGAACCCACGCCGGGCAGCGCGTACTTGTGGTTCGAGACGCTGATCGCCTCGGAGGCCACGAGGAAGAACCAGCCGCCGCCGAAGCTCATCATCCCGTTCCACACGAACCCGATGGCCCCGGCGGGCAGCTCGACCTTCCAGAAGCGCATCCAGCGGGTGAAGCGGAAGGAACGCGAGACCTCGTCCAGCTCCCGGGGCAGGGTGATGAGGGAGTGGTAGAAGCCGAAGGTCATGTTCCACGCCTGCGAGGTGAAGATCGCGAAGACGGACGCGCACTCGAGTCCCAGGAGGGATCCCGGGAACAGCGAGATGAAGCCCGTCACCGCGACGCTCAGGAAGCCCAGCACGGGAACGGACTGCAGGATGTCCAGAGCGGGCACCAGCACCCGCTCCAGCCGCCTGCTGCGGGCGGCGGCACAGGCGTAGGCGAGGGCGAAGACCACCGAGGCGGCGAGCGCCGCGAACATCCGCAGCAGGCTGCGCGCCGCGTAGTACGGCAGCTTCGCCGGATCGGTGTCCACCTTGACGACCTGCGCCGGGTCGAACGAGACCGTGGCGCCCTTCCCCACCCGCAGCAGCAGATACAGGCCCACCAGCACCGCGGCCGACACGACCAGGTCCACCCACGACAGGCGGGACAGCCGCCCGGTCACCCGGGCGGGCAGCGGCATCCGCGAGGCGGTGGACCGTGGCGGGAAGGACACGGCCGCCTCCCTTCCACACAGTCGCCCGCCTCCCGGTCGAACAACGCTTCTCAGTCGAGCACAGCCCGGCCGAACACTTCCTGGTTGAACACTTCCTGGTCGAACACAGACCAGTCGAGCACAGACCGGGGATCCTGTCGCGGGATGCGGCGCGGCTAGACCGTCTCCGGGCTCGCCTCCAGGCCCGCGGGCAGCACCCCCGTGTGCACGACGCCCAGGCGCTGGGTCGCCCGGGTGAGCGCGACGTACAGGTCGCTCGTCCCGAACTCCGCCGGTTCCGCCACGATCACCGTGTCGAACTCCAGGCCCTTGGCCTGCCGCGGGGCGAGCAGCACCACCGGCCGGGTCAGGTCCGGGGCGGGTCCGGAGGAGGCGTCCGGCAGGGCGGCGGCCAGGGCCTCGTGGTGCTCCCGCTGGGCGATCACCGCGAGCCTGCCCTCCGCGCGGGTCTCCCGCCGGACGGCTCCGGCGACCGCGCGCGGCAGGTCGTCCGCGTGCCGCACCCAGGGGCGCACGCCCGTGGACCGCACCGAGCTCGGCGGCTCGAAGGAGACGTCCGCGGAGCGCAGCACCTGCGCCGCGACCTCCATGATCTCGGCCGGAGTACGGTAGTTGAGGCCGAGCCTGACGTGCTCCCAGCGGTCGCCCACGTGCGGCGCGAGGATCGTCTCCCACGCCCCGCAGCCGCCCGGTTCGGCGGTCTGCGCCGGGTCGCCGACGAGCGTCATCGACCGGGTGGGGCAGCGGCGCATCAGCAAACGCCAGGCCATCGCGGACAGTTCCTGCGCCTCGTCCACGATGATGTGGCCGAACGCCCAGGTGCGGTCGGCCGCCGCGCGTTCGGCGGCGCTGCGGCGGTCGGCCTCCTCGTGGCGTTCCGCGAGCCGTTCGGCGTCGATCAGGTCATGGGCGCCCAGCACCTCCGCGTCCTCGTCGTCACGGTCGTCGAACTCCTGGGTGCGCGAGCCGTAGGAGAGGTCGAGCACGCCCTGCGCGTACGCGATCCGCCGCTGGCGTTCGGCCTCGGCGGCGGCGCGGGCCGCGGAGTCGTCCTCGCCGAGCAGCTCGGCGGCCTCGTCGAGCAGCGGCACGTCCGCGGGGGTCCACTCGCCGCCCGTGCGCCGGATCACCTCCGCGTCGGCGTCCGGGAGGCGGACGGGGTCGGCGAGGAAGTCCGCGACCAGTTGCTGCGGGGTCAGTGCGGGCCACAACTCCTCGATGGCGGCGTGCACTTCGGGGCCGGCCGCGATCGCCTTGCCGAGCTGGGCGATGTCGTCCGGGCCGAGGAGGTTCGGCCCGCCGTACGGGTCCGCGCCGAGCCGCTCGGCCAGTTGGGCGGTCAGCGCGTCGATGACGTGGAACGCGAAGTACGGGCGCGCGAGGTTGTGCGGCAGCCCGGTCTCGCGCGCATGCCGCCGTGCGGCGCGCGCCATGTCCGCGTCCAGCAGCAGCTCGCCGTCCTCGTGCGCGATCACGATGGCGGGACCGGGCAGCGTCTGCCGGTCCTGTACGAAGCGCGCGAGCACCCCGGCCATGGCGGCACGGCCCTTGACCTCGGCGGCCTCGGGCGTGTCCGTGCCGGTCGCGGCCACCCCCGGGAAGAGCTCGCCCGGCGTGGCGAGCAGCACGCCGGTCTCGCCGAGCGCGGGCAGCACCTCCTCGATGTAGCCGAGGAACGCCGGGTTCGGCCCGACGATCAGCACGGCGCGGCGGGCCAGCCGCTCGCGGTGCGCGTACAGCAGATACGCGGCGCGGTGCAGCGCGACGGCGGTCTTCCCGGTGCCGGGGCCGCCCTCGACGACGAGCACGCCCTGGTGCGGGGCGCGGATGATCCGGTCCTGCTCGGCCTGGATGGTCTGCACGATGTCGTGCATCCGTCCGGTGCGCGCCGCGTCCAGCGCGGACAGCAGCACGGCGTCCGCGTCGGAACCCTCGTGTCCGGTGCGGGCGGTGTCCGTGAGGTCCAGGATTTCATCGTGCAGGGTGGTGACCCTGAGGTTCTCGGTGGTGATATGCCGCCTGCGACGCAGCCCCATGGGAGTGTGCCCGGTGGCGAGATAAAAGGGGCGTGCGACATCGGCGCGCCAGTCGACGACCAGTGGTGTGCGGTCCGCGTCGTCGTTGCGGATACCGATACGGCCGATATGGTGATCGCGCCCGTCCCGGAATGCCAGCCGGCCGAAGCAGAGCCCGTGCTCCCCGGCGTCGAATGCGGCCAGCAGCCCGGACTGCTCGGCCACCAGCACATCGCGCTCCAGCCTCGCCTGGAGGCCGGTCCCCGCCAGGGACAGGGTCTCGCGCACGGCCTCCTCGGCCCCGGCCCGCAGTTCGGCCAGCCGCCCGTGGAGCAGATCGATGAATTCCTGCTCGCACCGCATTTCTTCGTTTGACAATTCGACTCCCGCCCCGATATCATGTCTTCGTAAACGTGTCCGTGCCATTTGATTCGACTTTGATTCGGCCGGACACGGAACCCCCCAATATACGCTCAGAAATACCCCGGCCGTCAAATGTGGCCGGGGTATTTTTCATTCGGAGTCCGCTCATGACCGAGCGCGGAAGACTGCGGGTCCGTCTGGGGGCCGCACCGGGGGTGGGGAAGACCTACGCCATGCTCGCGGAGGGCCGGCGGCTGCGCGACCAGGGCGCCGACGTGGTCATCGGCTTCGTCGAGCCGCACGGGCGGCGGCCGACCGCGGCCATGGCCGAGGGGCTGGAGACCGTCCCGCGGCGCGTCCTCGTCCACCGGGGCGCGGAGTTCACCGAGATGGACCTGGACGCGGTGCTGGCCCGCCGGCCCCAGGTCGCCCTGGTGGACGAGCTGGCCCATACCAACGTCCCCGGCTGCCGCAACGCCAAGCGCTGGCAGGACGTGGAGGAACTGCTGGACGCGGGCATCGACGTCGTCACCACGCTCAACGTCCAGCACCTGGAGTCCCTCAACGACGTCGTCGAGCAGATCACCGGGATCCGGCAGCACGAGCGACTGCCGGACGAAGTGGCCCGCCGCGCCGACCAGATCGAACTGGTCGACCTGCCGCCCGAGGCCGTGCGCCGCCGCATGGTGCACGGCGACATCTACCCCGCGGACCGGATCGAGGCCGCCCTCACGCACTACTTCCGGGTCGGCAACCTCACCGCGCTGAGGGAACTGGCGCTCCTGTGGCTCGCCGACCGGGTGGAGGAGGGCCTGCAGCGCTACCGCACCGAGCACGGGATCGTCGCACCCTGGGAGACCCGCGAACGCATCCTCGTCGGCCTGACCGGAGGCAGCGAGGGCGAGACGCTCATCCGCCGGGCCGCCCGGATCACCGCACGGACACCGGGCAGCGAACTGCTCGCCCTGCACGTCGTGCGCGGCGACGCGCTCGCCGGTGGCGATCCGGCCGTCCTCGCCGCACAGCGCTCCCTCGTGGAGTCCCTCGGCGGCACCTACCACCAGACGTCGGGCGACGATGTGGTGCGGACGCTGCTGGAGTTCGCCCGTGAAGAGAACGTCACCCAGATCGTCCTGGGCGCGACCCGCCGGGGCAGGCTCTCCTCCCTGTTCCTGGAAACCGTGGGCCGCCGGACGATCCGCGAGTCCGGGCCCATCGACGTGCACATCGTCACGCACGAACAGGCCGCCGGTGCTGTCGGGCCGACGCGACCGTCGCGCCGCCCGGGCCGGGGCATGAGCCGCGGGCGGCAGTGGCTCGCGCTGGCCGCCGCGGCGGTGCTGCTGCCCGTACTGACCGTCGTCCTGACGGCCCTTCGCGGCCGGATCGACCTTGCCGCCGGTCTGGCCCTCTACCTGCTCGTGGTGGTGGCCGTCGCCCTCGTCGGCGGGACCTGGCCCGCCCTGGCGTGCGCGCTGGCCGCGGGGCTGCTCGCGGACTACTACTTCACCCCGCCGCTCCACTCCCTCGGCATCGCGCACGGCACCGACATCGTCACCCTCGTGGTCTTCGCCGCCGTCGCCGTCCTCGTCGGCACGGCCTCCGGCACGGCGACGCGCTGGATGTACCGGGCCGCCCGGGCGACGTCCGAGGCCCAGGCGCTGACCCGGCTCGCGACGGCGATGATGCACGGTCAGGAGCTGCCGGAGCTCGTCGAGCAGATCCGGGAGAACTTCGGGCTCCTCTCCGTCAGCCTCCTCGAACGGGACCCGGCGGGCGGGCCCGCACCGCGCTGGTACGTCCTCGCCAGTGCCGGCGTACGGCCCCCCGAGCGGCCCGGGGACGCGGACCTGGAGAGCCCCGCCGACGACCGCCTCGTCCTGGCCGCCCGCGGGCGCGTGCCGAGCCCGGACGACCAGCGCGTCTTCGCCGCGTGCGCCGTGCAGTTGGCGGTCGCCCGCGCCCGGGGCAGGCTCGCCCGGCAGGCCGCCGAGACCGACACGCTCGCCGCCGCCGAGCGCACGCGCACCTCGCTGCTCGCCACGGCCGGGCGGGAGTTGCGGGCCTGCCTCGACACCGCGGCCGACGCCCTCGCCCGGCTGCGCGGCGGGCCCTCCGAGGGGCGGCTCCTGGCCGCCGCCCGGTCGTCCGTACGCCGGGCCGAGCGGCTCGTCACCGGCCTCGAGGACCTGGGCCGGCTGCGGGCCGGGGCGCTCGACCTCGCCATCCGGCCGGTCGACCTCGGCGAGGTGCTGGCGAGCGCCCTGGACGACCTCGGCCCGGGCGGCCACACGATCCTCGTCACGCTGCCGGAGGAACTCCCCGACGTCATCGCCGATGCCGCGCTCCTCACGCGAGCGCTCACCGCGCTGGCGGCGGATGCGCTGCGCCACAGTCCGCCCGGGGCGTCCCCGTCCCTCACGGCGGAGGTACGGCGCCCCGGCCACCTGGCCGTCCGCGTGGCGGACGGCGCGCTGTCGCACGACGAGTTCCGGGGGGACAGCCTGGCGCTCCGGGTGTCCCGGGCCCTGACGGAGGCGATGGGCGGGGTGGTGGAGTGGGGTCGCGGTCGCGGTCGCCCGGGGGAGGAGGGTGGGGGGTTCGCGGTGACGCTGACCCTGCCGGCGGCGGTGCGGGGGTAGGGGGTGTGGGGGTTGTGCCCCGGTCCCGCCCTCTCGCCGTCTCCCGGGGCTCCGCCCCGGACCCCGAACCTGGGGCTGCGCCCCAGACCCCGCTTGTCGCGGCTTCGCCGCTCGTCCTCAATCGCCGGACGGGCTGAAAGTCAGCCTGTCCGGCGCTTGAGGACAAC
>NZ_JBTHHU010000060.1:0-18169 GCF_059089585.1 Streptomyces sp. SX-6
CTCCGCCGCGTTGGTCCTCAAACGCCGGACGGGCTGACTTGTAGCCCGGCCGGCGCTTGAGGCCGAGCGGCGAAGCCGCGACAAGGGGGTCCGGGGGCGGAGCCCCCGAAGCGGGGTCCGGGGGCGCAGCCCCGGGAGACGGCGAGAGGGCGGGACCGGGGCACACCCCCTACCCCGAAGCCGCCAGATGCTCCACCAGCACCGCCCTCAACTCCCGCGCAGCCCGCGGCGGGGGGGGGGCCGTCCGATGCGCCACCGCAATAGTCCGCCGCATCCGCACCCCCTCGAACGGCGTGACCCGCAGCCCCGACCGGGCAGCCACCATCCCCGGCACCACAGCCGCCCCCAGCCCCGCCCGCACAAACCCGAGAACCGCGTCCATCTCCCCGCCCTCGACCGTGTAGGACGGCTCGAAACCCTCCGCCCGGCACGCGGCGATCGTCATCTCCCGCAGGTCGTACCCCCGCCGGAACATCACCATCGGCACCCCCCGCAACTCCTCGACCCGCATCCGCCCCCGCCGCGTCGGCGCCGCCACCGACGGCGAGGTCACCACGACCAGGTCCTCCTTCAGCAACTCCGTGGCGGTCAGCGCCGGCGCCCCCACCCCCAACGGCGTGATGATCAGCGCAAGATCGAGCCCGCCCCCGGCAAGCGACCGCACAAGATCCTGCGAACCGCCCTCGTCGACGAACAACTCGATCCCCGGATACCGCGCGTGATACGCACGCAGCACATCCGGCACGAGACTCGCGCAAAGACTCGGCGGCGCCCCCAGCCGCACACGCCCCCGCCGCAGCTGGGCCACCTCCTGCACCTCCCGCCGTGCGGTCTCCGCGTCGGCGAGGATGCGGCGGGCCAGCGGCAGCAGCGCCTCCCCCGCATCGGTCAGCGTGATGTTGCCCCGCGCCCGGTGGAACAGCTCGGCCCCCAACTCCCGCTCCAGCGCCCGGATCTGCTGCGAGAGCGACGGCTGGGAGACATGCAGTTCCTCCGCCGCACGCGTGAAGTGACGCACATCCGCGAGAGCGGCGAAATACCTCAGCTGCTGAAGCTGCAAAAGTTGCACACCACCACCATAGATAGGCATTGCCTATGGAAACCAGCCGCACCATGTCTTGGACGCATCACAGGTTCCCGACCTAGCGTCGGCGTCATGGCACTGGCGACGACGAAGACCCGGACGGACCGAGACCGCCCCCCGTCCCTCCTCGGCTCCGTGTGGCGATCGACCGTCGGCAAGAAGGCGGTCATGGCGGTCACCGGCGTGATCATGCTGGCGTACCTGGTCGCCCACTTGCTGGGCAACCTGAAGGTGTTCTTCGGGGCCGGGGAGTTCAACCACTACGCGCACTGGATCCGCACCATCGGCGAGCCGTTCCTGCACCGCGAGTGGTTCCTGTGGACCGCCCGCGCCGGGCTCACCGCATCTGTCGTCCTGCACGGCGTCTCCGCGTACCAGCTCAGCCGCCGCGACATCGCCGCGCGCCCCGCGAAGTACGTGCACAAGAAGCAGCGCGCCAGCTACGCCACCCGCACCATGCGCTGGGGAGGGGTGATCCTCGCGCTGTTCATCGTCTGGCACATCCTCGACCTGACGACGCTCACCGTGAACCCCCGCGCCCAGGAGGGCCACCCGTACGAGAACCTCGTCGCCTCCTTCGACCGCTGGTACGTCGACGTCTTCTACATCGCCGCGATGCTCGCCCTCGGCCTCCACATCCGCCACGGCTTCTGGAGCGCCGCCCAGACCCTGGGCGCCAACTCCCCCCGCCGCGACCGGCTGTTCAAGGTCATCGCCAACACCCTCGCAGCCGTACTGACCCTCGGCTTCATCTCCATCCCCATCGGCGTCATGACGGGAATCGTGAGCTGACACCATGACCGACTACACCCACTACACCACCGGCGAGCCGGTCACCGACACCAAGGCCCCCGACGGGCCCGTCGCCGAACGCTGGGACCGGCGCCGCTTCGAGGCGAAGCTCGTCAACCCGGCCAACCGCCGCAAGCACACCGTCATCGTCGTCGGCACCGGCCTGGCGGGCGGCGCCGCCGGGGCGACGCTCGCCGAACAGGGCTACCACGTCGTCCAGTTCTGCTACCAGGACTCGCCGCGCCGCGCGCACTCCATCGCCGCGCAGGGCGGCATCAACGCCGCCAAGAACTACCGCAACGACGGCGACTCCATCCACCGCCTCTTCTACGACACCGTCAAGGGCGGCGACTTCCGCGCCCGCGAGTCCAACGTCCACCGCCTCGCCCAGGTGTCCGTCGAGATCATCGACCAGTGCGTGGCCCAGGGCGTACCGTTCGCCCGCGAGTACGGCGGCCTGCTCGACACCCGCTCCTTCGGCGGCGTCCAGGTCTCGCGTACGTTCTACGCCCGCGGCCAGACGGGTCAGCAGCTCCTCCTCGGCGCCTACCAGGCACTCTCCCGCCAAACAGCCGCCGGGAACGTGGAGATGCACCCCCGCACCGAGATGCTCGACCTGATCGTCGTCGACGGCCGGGCCCGCGGCATCGTGGCCCGCGACCTGATCACGGGCGACGTCTCCACCCACTTCGCGGACGCCGTCGTCCTGGCCAGCGGCGGCTACGGCAACGTCTTCTACCTCTCCACCAACGCCAAGAACTCCAACGCGACGGCGATCTGGCGGGCCCACCGCCGGGGCGCGTACTTCGCCAACCCCTGCTTCACCCAGATCCACCCCACCTGCATCCCGCGCTCCGGCGACCACCAGTCCAAGCTGACGCTGATGAGCGAGTCGCTGCGCAACGACGGCCGCATCTGGGTGCCGAAGGCCCAGGGGGACACCCGCCCGCCGTCCCAGATCCCCGAAGCCGAACGCGACTACTACCTCGAGCGCATCTACCCCGCCTTCGGCAACCTCGTCCCCCGCGACATCGCCTCCCGCGCCGCGAAGAACGTCTGCGACGAGGGACGCGGCGTGGGCCCCGGCGGCCAGGGCGTCTACCTCGACTTCGCCGACGCCATCCGGCGGATGGGCCGCAAGGCCGTCGAGGAGAAGTACGGCAACCTCTTCGAGATGTACGAGCGGATCACGGCGGAGGATCCGTACCAAGTACCCATGCGCATCTACCCCGCCATCCACTACACGATGGGCGGCCTGTGGGTGGACTACGACCTCCAGACCACCGTCCCCGGCCTCTTCGCCATCGGCGAGGCCAACTTCTCCGACCACGGCGCCAACCGGCTCGGCGCCTCGGCCCTGATGCAGGGCCTGGCCGACGGCTACTTCGTCCTCCCCTCCACCATCAACGACTACCTCGCCCGCCACCCCCACGACGAGGTCCCGCCCGACCACCCGGCGGTCACCTCGACCGTCGACGAGGTCACCTCCCGCCTCACCCGCCTCCTGGCCGTGGACGGCGACCGCACCCCCGACTCCTTCCACCGCGAACTCGGCGAACTCCTCTGGGACGAATGCGGCATGGCCCGTACGGACGCGGGCCTGCGCAAGGCCCTGGACCGGATCCCCGCCCTCCGCGAGGAGTTCTGGCGCCGCATCAAGGTGCCGGGTACGGGCGAGGAGCTCAACCAGTCCCTGGAGAAGGCCAACCGCATCGTCGACTACCTCGAGCTCGCCGAACTCATGTGCCTGGACGCCCTCCACCGCACCGAGTCCTGCGGCGGCCACTTCCGCGAGGAGAGCCAGACACCGGAGGGCGAAGCCGCGCGCAAGGACGAGGAGTTCACGTACGCGGCCGCCTGGGAGTTCACGGGCACGGGCGCCGCCCCCGCCCTCCACAAGGAATCCCTGACCTTCGAATACGTCCACCCCACGACGCGGAGCTACGCGTGAACCTCACCCTGCGCATCTGGCGCCAGCGCAACGCCGACGAAGCGGGCGCCATGACCACGTACCACGTCACCGGGATCTCCGAGGACATGTCCTTCCTCGAGATGCTCGACCACCTCAACGAGGAGCTCATCCTCTCCGGCGAGGAGCCCGTCGCCTTCGACCACGACTGCCGTGAGGGCATCTGCGGCGCCTGCGGCATGGTCATCAACGGCCGCGCCCACGGCCCCGAACGGACCACCACCTGCCAGCTCCACATGCGCCACTTCCGCGACGGCGACACGATCGACGTCGAACCGTGGCGCGCCGCGGCCTTCCCCGTCGTCAAGGACCTGGTCGTCGACCGCTCCGCCTTCGACCGCATCATCGGCTCCGGCGGCTACGTCACCGCCCCCACCGGCTCCGCCCCCGAGGCCCACGCCACCCCCGTCCCGAAGCCCGCCGCCGACCTCGCCTTCGAGCACGCCGAGTGCATCGGCTGCGGTGCGTGCGTGGCCGCCTGCCCCAACGGCTCGGCGATGCTGTTCACTTCGGCGAAGGTCGTCCACCTCAACGTCCTGCCGCAGGGCGCCCCTGAGCGCGAGTCCCGCGTCCTCGGCATGGTCGACGCCATGGACGACCAGGGCTTCGGCGGCTGCACCAACACGGGCGAGTGCGCGGTGGCCTGCCCGAAGGGCATCCCGCTGACGTCGATCACGACGATGAACCGGGAGTACCTGCGGGCGACGGTGAAGGGCGGGCGCAAGCGGTAGCCGTGACCGGGCCGGCCGGGCGAGCGTTAAGGGAAACGTACTTCCCGGAAACGTACTTCCCTAAGCGCAAGGTGGCGCCGTGCCCCGGAAACCCTCACATCTGCCCAAGCCGGCCTACATGTTCGGCGACGGAGGAACGGGGAGAGGTGATCCTCGTGGACCTACGGCGGCTGTACGAAGGGGAGTGATGAAGGGAAGTAATGAAGGAGGTAACACGGCTACCTCCCCGGGTACTGTTGCCCGTAAGTGACAACGCCGCACACCACCATGACCAACCCCGCGATACCGATACCGGCAAACGACAGGATGCTCAGGATTCCCGCTCCGTCGGAGATGGCCACGGTGGCGCCGGCGAGTCCGGCGACAGCTCCCAATATGCCCATCACAAGGATTCTGCTGTTCACGACCGGTACGTTACCGGGCCAACCGGAGGCATCCCCTCCGGGAACCGGTCCGGCCGTTGGTCCGACTGCCTAGGTGATCTTTCATCAAGGGAGTTGTTTCGACGATGACTTCGAGCTCAGGCCCCACCCGCCGCAAGGTCCTCGGCACGGCAGCAACAGGCGCCCTCGGCGTGGGGCTGGCCGGCATCCCGGCCGCTGCCTCTGCCTCCGCCCAGCAGCGCGAGCGGGTACGGGTGGCCATCCTGCTCTACGACGGCTTCACCGCACTGGACGCCGTCGGCCCGTACGAGGCGCTGTGCCGGGTGCCGGGCGTGCGCGTGGTCACGGTCGGCCGCAAGGCCGGTCCCGTACGTACGGACACCGGGCAGTTGGCCCTCACCGCCGAGCGGGCCATGGCGGACGTGCCGCACGCGGACGTCCTCCTGATACCCGGCGGCGGCAACCGCGGCGTGATCGCGACGATGAACGACTCCGCCGTACTGGCCTGGGTGCGCCGCATTCACCAGCACTCGACATGGACCACGTCCGTCTGCACCGGCGCGCTCGTCCTCGGCTCCGCCGGCCTCCTGCGCGGCGTCCCGGCCACCACGTACTGGGCCTCACGGCCCTACCTCGCGGAGCACTTCGGCGCGGTCATCACGCCGGGCCGGTTCGTCGAATCGGGCAAGGTCATTACGGCGGGCGGGGTTTCGGCCGGTATCGACATGGGCCTGCACCTGGCCGCCCGCCTGTCGGACGACAAGGTCGGCGAGGCCATGCAACTCGCGCTCGAGTACGACCCGAAGCCGCCGTACGACACCGGCAGCCCCGAGAAGGCCGACGAGGCCACGAAGGCACTGGCCCTCAAGCTCGTGGCCGACGCGGCGGTCTGAGGAGCCGGCGCAGTGGGCGCGGAGGGCGACTTGCCCTCTACCGACCCAACACAAAGCCGACTACCACGGCCTTGTTGCACCGCAGGTAGCCCGCCCGGCAGCTCGCCGGCCAGGAACTCCTGCTCTCCGTTCGATCCTGCCGAAATCTATGCCTTACCCCGAACCGGGTGGTGCGGCCTCTTTTGAGGCCGCACCACCCATACCCTTGCGGTGCCGCATCAAAAGAGCGGGCGTCGAACACTGGAGGCACCACCTCATGCTGATCGCTCAGCGCCCGTCTCTCACCGAAGAGGTCGTCGACGCATACCGCTCCCGGTTCGTCATCGAGCCGCTGGAACCGGGCTTCGGCTACACCCTCGGCAACTCCCTGCGCCGCACCCTCCTGTCCTCGATCCCGGGTGCGGCGGTCACGTCGATCCGCATCGACGGTGTCCTGCACGAGTTCACCACCGTGCCCGGCGTCAAGGAGGACATCACCGACCTCATCCTCAACATCAAGCAGCTGATCGTCTCCTCCGAGCACGACGAGCCGGTCGTGATGTACCTGCGCAAGCAGGGCCCCGGCCTGGTCACCGCCGCCGACATCGCCCCGCCCGCCGGCGTCGAGGTCCACAACCCCGACCTGGCCCTGGCCACCGTCAACACCAAGGGCAAGCTGGAGATCGAGCTGACCGTCGAACGCGGTCGCGGCTACGTCTCCGCCGTCCAGAACACACAGCAGGGCCAGGAGATCGGCCGCGTCCCCATCGACTCCATCTACTCGCCGGTTCTCAAGGTCACCTACAAGGTCGAGGCGACCCGTGTCGAGCAGCGCACCGACTTCGACAAGCTGATCGTCGACGTCGAGACCAAGCAGGCCATGCACCCGCGCGACGCCATCGCCTCGGCCGGCAAGACCCTGGTCGAGCTCTTCGGGCTCGCCCGCGAACTCAACATCGACGCCGAAGGCATCGACATCGGCTCGTCCCCCACGGATGCCGCCCTCGCCTCCGACCTCGCGCTACCGATCGAGGATCTCGAGCTCACCGTCCGCTCGTACAACTGCCTGAAGCGTGAGGGCGTCCACTCGGTGGGTGAGCTCGTGGCCCGTTCGGAGGCGGATCTGCTCGACATCCGCAACTTCGGTACGAAGTCGATCGACGAGGTCAAGGCGAAGCTGGCCGGCATGGGCCTGACTTTCAAGGACAGCCCGCCTGGATTCGACCCCATTGCTGCCGCCGACGCCTATGGCGCCGGCGACGCCGCGGACGCCGCGGACGCCGCGGACGCCGGGTTCGTCGAGACCGAGCAGTACTGAGAGGGTGGTCCACGAGGTTCGGCGCCGGCGGGGCACGAGCCGGGGGCGAGTCGACGTTGGCGGATCCCGGCGTGACCGTTCAGAAACCTCGCCCCTGACCGTTCAGCAACCTCGACGGCGCATACTGGCCCCATATGACGAAACGACCCGCGCCCCAGCGCCACCTGTCCACGAGTCCCTTCAAGGCCCCGGCTGCTCCGCTGGCCAAACACTTCGCTCTAGGAGACCGGGTCTCACACGACCGGTACGGCCTGGGCAAGGTCATCGGTGTCGAGGGCGAGACTGCGATGCTCGTCAACTTCGGCTCGCACGAAGTCCGAATCGTCAGCCCGTACACGGGACTGCACAAGCTATGACCTCGTGAGCTGACCTGCCACCGATCAAAATTCGATGCGGCCGCGCAACCATCAGTGAGACGGGATGCCCGAGCCCAGGCAGCACCGGGCCTCCGGTGTCCCGTCTCCGATGGTCTGGTCCCCGCTTCGCCGCTGCACGGCTCATACGGCCACGGTGAGCGGTTTACATGGCGGGGGCTTTGCCGCTCACCCCCGTTTCGTCGTTGTGCACAAGCGAAGGGCGCGAGCTGGGCGGGGGCCGTGGGCGATCCGCCCGGCCGCGCATCAGCAGCCCCAGGTATCACTCCCGCTCCCGCCGCGGAGGGTGGCTGGCGAGTCGGGTACCGGTTTCCTCACGAAAACCGCCCTCAGTCGTGGGGAAAGCGGTACCCGGTTCGCCGTTCACCATCCGGGCTGTGGCGCACGGGACCCGTGAGGCGGACGAAGGTGACCACGCCGGTGGCGGTGACGGTGGAAGCCGGGCCGCGCCGAGCGGATGCCTCCCGCCACAGTGCTCCGTAACTCTCGAAACGGCGCAGGCCGCAGCCACAACCCTTGCCCATGCCGCACCAGCGCGCCCGGCCGCGTCCTGCCAGCCGGGGTCGTGTGCCGGACAGGACCCCGCGCAGGCGGGATGAACCGCCGACGCGCAGACGGTGGAATCCGTCGTGCGGGCGGGGCGGACGGTGTCACTGATGAAGAGCGACGCCTGTCAGGCCTTCTGGGGCCAGATCTCCGGAGGCCAGAACGGTGATCAAATCACCGCACAGGACGCCAAGTTGAACAAGTTCAGCGCACCCGTGCTTGCCAACTGCTCAACGACCCCGCGCAGCTCTGCACGGGCAGCCACTACTAGTCTTCGACCCCGGCAGGGGGCGTCACCTTCACCGGTGCGCCGAAGTCCTTCATCGTGACGATGTTGTGGCCTCCCGAGCCCCGCATGACCATCCACTGCTCGAGGCGGACCACACGGCCGGCCTTGTTGATCCACAGGTCGCAGTCGAGCTGGGTCATGCCCCGGGCCCGCAACTTGTCGTACATGGACGGGTCTGCCTTGCGGATCTGGTCCTGGGTGAGGGTGCCGGAGAGGCGGTAGGCGGCTTCACCGTTCTGGGGCTCGACTCCCTTGTGGGCCTTGGGGCCCAGGGCCAGCATCATCTGGATGTACTTGGTGAAGTCCTGAGCACCGGACCGCTCACTGCCGGTCGGGAGTTTCATCCACTCGCCGCCCTTCTTCCGGCCGTAGCCGGCCTCGGGCGTGAGCACCATCTCCATGTCCATGGCCTGGGCGGCCGGTACGAGTGGCGAGGTGCGCATGCGCATCGTGCCGCCCGTCGGGGCGTTGAGGTTGACGCGGCCCGACATGGTCAGCAGCAACCGCGAGCCGGCGAAGGTCTGGGCCTCCATCTGCGCGGAGTACGGCGCGGGGTCGGCCTTCTTGACTGCCGCCGCGACGTCGAAGGAGTCGGCGGAGGCGGAAGCGGACGGGCTCTTCGCGGACGACGTCGCCGGTGCCGAGTCGTCCGATCCGCCCCCGCAGCCGCCGAGAACGAGGGCGGCTGCGGCCGTGGCCACGGCTATGACACCGGCGCGTCGCGTGCGCATGCACAGGCTTCTTTCAAGAGAAGGTCAAGGACGCGTCATCTTCGCCTGAAGTAGGTGGGCCTTGCAAGTAGATCTTTGGGCTCTCAGCGCGCCCCGAAGTCCTGCGTCCAACGCGGGCCGCCCGGCGCGTGGTTGATGCCGACGCCGAGCTCCTTGAAGCCGCAGTTGAGGATGTTCGCCCGGTGGCCGGAGCTGTGCATCCACGCGTCCATGACCGCGGCGGCGTCCTGCTGGCCGTAGGCGATGTTCTCGCCGTAGGTGCTCCACTGGTACCCGGCGGCGGTGATGCGCTCGCCCGGGCCCTGGCCGTCGGGGTTGGTGTGGTCGAAGAAGTTGCGGGCGGCCATGTCGTCGGAGTGGCGCTGGGCGGCGGAGGCCAGCTGGGGGTTGGAACGGACCGGCGAGCAACCGGCCTTCGCGCGCTCGGCGTTGACCAGGGCGATGACCTGCGAGGCGACCGAGCCGCTCGCGTCCTCGACGGTCGGGGCCGGGGGCTTCGGGACGGGACGGTCCGCCGTGGGGGTGGGCTTGGACTTCGGCGGGGCGGCGGTCGTCGCGCTGGGCTCGGGGGTCGGCGAGGACGTGGAACGGGTCGGGGTCGGCGTGGGCGTGCCGCGGTGTGTGGCGGAGGCGGAGGCGGACGGGCTCGGGGACAGCGGCGACGGGGCGTCGGCGCCGAGGGCGCGCACCTGGCTCGGTGCGGAGTCGGCCTGGATGTGGGCGGCGTCGTCCGGGGTGTCGGTGAAGAGGTACGTACCGCCCACTATGCCGCCCGCCGTGAGGGCGAGCGCCGCCGCGCCGACGGCGACCGTCCGGCCCGCGGTGCGGGGGCGGCGGCGGTGGCCCGCGCGGTGCGTACGCGCCGGAGCCGGGGCGGAGGCAGCCGGGGTCGAGGCCGCCACCGGCTCCGTGTTCAGGACCGTCGAGCCGCGCCACCAGTCCAGCAGCGCGCCCGTCACCGGCACCAGGCCGAAGCCGACGAGCAGCCCCTCGGCCGGGACCAGCGCCGACCACGCGCCCCCGCACTGCGCGCAGCCGCGCGCGTGGCGCGCGATGCGCTTGCGCCACAGGGCGGAGGGGATGCCGTCCCAGGGGGCGAGCAGAACGGTGAGCTCGCCGCAGCGCGGGTGCGCGGCGAGGGCGCGGACGACCCCGCGGGCGGTGTCGAGGAGGGCCTTGGTGCGCTGGACGCGTACCGCCGCGTGCTGCGGGGACAGTTCCAGCGCGGCGGCCACCTCGGTGCGGGTCAGTTCGCCGGCGGCCTCGAGCCACCACAGGGAGAGGACCTCGCGCTCGCCGGCGTCGAGCCAGCGGGTGGCCTCCACGACCTCCTTGCGCTGGCCCTCGAGGCCGAGGCGGACGATGGTGAGGGAGACGAAGTCGGCGGACGGGTCGGCGACTTCACCCACTTCCTGCAGGCCGCTGGTGCCCGGGTTCTGCGTCCGCCAGTGGTCGCGTATCTGGTTCATGGTGATGGCGACGAGCCAGGAGCGGAAGCGCTCCGGGTCGCGCAGCTCGTCGAGCCCGTTGACGACGCGGAGCATCGTCTCCTGGACGACGTCGTCGACGTCCGCGTGACCGCCGAGGGCCCGTCCGACGATGTTGTAGACGAGCGGCAGGCAGGCGGCGACGAGCTCGTCCTGTGCCGCCGTGTCCCCGGCCCGTGCCGCCTCGACCATGGCCGCGTTCGTGCTCTCCACGTCCCGTCCGCCTTTCTGCATGCGTGTCCGACACCTATGGAGATGCGGGGCGGACCCTCGGATAACAAAAACTGGAAGATAATTTCGACGGCCCTGTGTTCAGGGATCCGAGGACGATACATCGGGGGAAAGCGCATGCGAAGGGCCGCCATGGCCGTCACCGTTTCGGGACTGCTGGCGGTGACGCTGGCCGGATGCGGTGGCCACGGCCGCAAGCCGCGGTCGGAGCGGGAGACGGCGACCGCCTATGTGGCGGCGCTCAATGCCCGCGATGTGAGGGGCCTGGAGAAGCTGGCGCCGCCCAAGCGCTCAGGGGTGGCGGAGGATGCGCGGAAGCTCATCGCCGGCAAGGGCGGCCGGGGGCTGAAGGTCAGGGAGGTGGATGTCCCGTCCGCCTCCGGTACCGGCACCGCCACCGTGACGGTCGTGGCCACGGACCTCAGAGGGAGCGCCCAGCGCGAATTCGTGGCGCTCGTCCGCGAAGGGAAGACGTGGTGCGTGGCGCTGGGGCACAAGCGGAGGCCGCCGCACAGGACGGTGACCCACCATGTGGTCAAGAAGCCCTCGCCTAAGCGCCCGCAGCACCGGTCCCACCGGTGACCACCGGTTCCACCGGTTCCATGAACTCCCGTACCCAGCCCGGCGTCGCCGTGTCCGCGAACCGCGCCGCCTCGTCCGCCGCCATGTCGCGGATGTGGTGGCCGTCCGCGCCGCGGGCGACGGCGACGGCCGCCGTCGCGGTGACCACACCGGCCCGGCGCGAGAACGGCGATTCGGTGAACGTCCAGGCCACCACGGCGGACCGGTCCAGGGTCACCGTCTGCCGCCACAGGCTGCCGGAGCGGATCACGAGCCACCGGCCCCGCACCGCGTGCCCGAGGGCACGGTAGGCGCTGCCCGCGAGGACGTACGCGGCGGGCACGGCCAACAGCAGCCAGCCGAGCGCGCAGTAGAGCAGTACGGGGGTGAGCAGGGCGCCGAGGATGGTCAGGGTGACCGTCACCGGCAGGACGACCCAGGTCAGGACGCGGACGACGCGCCGGCGCAGGGCGACGCGGGGGTGCGGGCGCAAGTGCTCGGTGTCGACCTGCTCGCCGAGCACCCCGGCCCGTACGCGCAGTGCCTCCGCGCGCGGGGCGGGCGGGAGGAGGATGCTGCGCTTCTGGTTCTCCTCGCGGTTGCCGAGACCGCCGGCGATGGCGTGGACGGTCGCACCGCCGCCGGTGCGCAGCAGGATCGGTTCGCAGACCTTGACGCCGCGCAGGCGGGCGCGCTCGATCGAGACGGAGCGGGTGGTGAACATGCCGCGGCGGACGCGCAGGGTGGTGGCGTCGCTCCATTCCAGGCGGTAGCGCCACCAGTTCTCGGCGTAGAGGACGACGGCGCCGACCGAGCCGATGACGGCGACGGCGAGGACGGACAGCGGGATGGTCAGCCACAGCGCGCTGTTGCCGAACTCGTCGAAGGAGCGGCGGACGAAGCCGATGCGCCAGGGCTCGATGCCGATGCGGTCGATCACCTTCCACGCCGAGCCGGCGACGGCGAGGACGCCGCCGAAGATCCAGAAGGTGAGCGGTGCGTAACGCAGCCAGCTCGGATGGCCGGTGGAGAGGACGGGGTCGTCCTGGATGTCCACTCCCCCTGCGCGGGCGAGGAGTTCGCCCTGGAGGCGTTCGGCGTCGGCGCGGGAGAGGGTCTCGAGGGTGAGCCCCTTGCCGTGACCTGCCGTGCCGGCGCGCAGGACAACGAGGCCCAGTACGCGCTGCACGGGGTTGGCGGTCAGGTCGACGGTGCGGATGCGGTGCAGGGGTATGGCGCGGACGTGCCGGGTGAGCAGGCCCGTACGCACCTCCAGCGCGTCCGCGGTGACGCGGAAGCGGGTGCGGCGCCAAGTGGCCGCGCCGGTCAGGGTGATGACCGTGAAGGCGGCGGTGATCAAGGCCAGGGTGATCCAGGCGCGCGAGTCCAGGCGGCCGCCGGTGGCCAGCACGGTGAGGGCGAGCGAGCCGAGGGGTGCGGCCATCCAGGAGCAATGGACCAGCAGCGTACGGGGGTTGAGGGTGCGCCACTCGGCGCGGTGCGCGCTCATGCCGCGTCCTCGCGGACGAGCCGGGCCGCCTCGCCGATGCGCTCCGCCATGCGGCGGGCGTCGGCGTCCGCCAGGCCCGCGATCTTCACGGCACCGGCGGTGGAGGCCGTGGTGACGGTGACCGTGGAGAGTCCGTACCGCCGCTGGAGCGGGCCGCGCACCGTGTCGACGGTCTGGACGCGGGAGAGCGGGGCGATGCGGCGCTGCTGCCAGAGCCAGCCGCTCGCGGTGTAGACGGCGGACTCCCCCACCTCCCAGGCGTGGACGCGGCACCGCAGGGAGGGCATGACCAGCAGGTAGAGCAGTGCGGGCAGCACCAGGACGACGATCGTCAGCGGGGCGAGCCAGGGCAGGGCGCCGGGGAAGAAGAGGGCGGAGAGGATGAGCAGTGCGGCTGCCAGGAGGAGGAGCGGGCCGCTGAGTGCGAGGAGTGCCTGTACGGTCCACCAGCGGCGCGCGCGGGGGTCGACCCGGTTGCGTGGTGGACGGAGCTGGAGCGTCATGGTGTGCCCCCCGGGAGTTTTCCAAGTCAGATGTATTGCTGTGGGTAAGGTATAGCAATACCGTTGACTTGGAAAAGGGAGAGGCTGCGCCACCGTGCCGAAGCGCGTCAACCATGAAGAACGCCGCCGCCGGATCGCCGGAGCGTTGTGGCGGCTCGCCAGCACGCGTGGGCTGGAGAGCGCGACCCTGCGCGACGTCGCGGCCGAAGCGGGCATCTCGCTGGGGCAGTTGCAGCACTACTTCTCCAGCAAGGAGGAGATGCTGGCCTTCGCGCTCGAGTACTTCAGCGAGATGTCGGGGGAACGGATCCGGGGGCGGGTCATGGAGCGGCACGCGGAGCCGACCCCGCGGGCGGTGCTGTACGAGATCGCCGCGGAGCTGATTCCGCTGGAACCGGAGCAGCGGGTCGGGATGCGGGTGCAGCTCGGCTACTTCGTGCGGGCGCTGCACGACGAGCGGGTGCGCCCGCATGCGGAGCGCGGGGCGCGGGCGTTGCGGGAGGTTGTGGCGGGGCAGGTGCGGGCTGGAGTGGAGCGGGGGGAGATCAGGGGCGGGGTCGACCCCGATGTGGAGGCGATCGTGTTGATCGCGCTGGCGGATGGGCTGGCGAGTGCGGTGCTGCTGGACACGCTGGGGGGTGAGGAGGCGATGAAGTTGGTGGAGACGCACCTTGACCGGCTGTTCGCGCCACCCAGCCCGTCCGGGGGTACCCCCTCTGGGGGAGATTGAGGACAACCGCGCGAAGCGCGGTTTCGGGGCCCGGGGGTTGCCCCCGGGCCCGGACTACGGCCTCCGTGCCGCGCGGTTGCGGCCGCCCGGGCCCGGGGAGAGGGCCGCGGCCAGTTCGTCCAGGGCCTCGACCAGGAGTTCCGCACCACGCACCCCCACCCCCGTGTCCCCCTCCTTCGCGGACCAGACCGCGACCGCCTCGCGGGGGCCGGACCAGTCCAGGGCCCCGCGTTCCCGTACCGCGGTCACCGCGCCCGGCAGCGCGGCACGCAGGGCCTCCGCGAACTGCTCGGCCCCCCGCGACGGTTCGGCCTGCTGGTCCGGGAGGTGGCCCTCCATGAGCAGGGCCACCCGGCCCATCGTGGTGAGCGCGGCCTCCGCCGAGCGCTCCGCGGTGCGGGAGATGCCCCGGTGGCGTACGGGTTCCTTGAGGGCACGCTCGGCGGCCTCCTCCCACTCGAACCGCGTCGCCCGCGCGTCGAGCAGCGCATCGCGCACGCGGCGCGTCCTGCGGTCGCCGGGCCGGGCGTAGACGTCGAGGATGGCGAGCGTGTACTGGCCGTTGGCGGCCAGCCAGTCGGCCAGCCGGTCGCGCAGCTTGGCCGTTTCCCAGAGCGGGAAGAGCACGTACGCGGCCATGGCGAGCAGCCCGCCCAGCAGGGTCAGCGCCACGCGGGCCTGCACGGTCTGCGACCAGCCCTCGCCCACCATGCCGAGCAGGAAGACGACGTACGCGCCGATACACGCCGACACCACCATGTAACCGGCGCCCAGCAGCAGGTACATCAGTCCGACGCAGGCCACGGCGAGGGCCGCGCACACATACACGTCGGGGTGGACCAGCGCCGACAGCACGGCGCCGATGAGCACGCCGACCACCGTGCCGGTGAAGCGGGCGACGCCGCGCGAGTACGTCTGGCCGAAGTCGGGCCGCAGCACCATCACGGAGGCCATCGGCACCCAGTAGCCGTGGCCGAGCGGCAGCACGGTGCCGAGGACGTAGCCGATCGAGGTGACCGCCGAGACCCGTACCGCGTGCCGGCCGATCGGCGACGACCAGCGTGCCTCGCGGCGCAGCGCCCGCAGGGCGACGGGGACGAGGCGGGGCACGGTGGGCCGCAGCAGATGCCGGTACCCGACGTCGCGGCGGACGGGGCGCGACGGATTGTCGCTCTGCTCCACCACGTCGCCGAGGAGCGCGATCAGCCGGTACGCGGAGCGGCGGGCCGCGCCGTGGAGCATCGGCCCGGACTCGGGGACCTGGAGCACGGCCAGCGCCTCGGCCGGCAGCCGTACCGGCTTGCCCCAGCGGATCGCGCGGGCGACGGCGTCCAGTACGACGGCGGTGGCGCCGAGCAGGTCCCGTACCCGGTCCCGCTCGGGGCCCTCGGCGGGCGCGCCGACGACCGGGTCGGCGAGCGCGGCCAGGACGGGGCGCAGCCGCTCGGCGACGCCGCGCGGGCCGGCCAGCTGCCGCGGGCGGCTGCGGGCCTGACGCGGGGTGAGCTCGGCGGCGGCGCGGGCCTCCATCAGCGGGTGCGGGTCGAAGGAGGCCGTCGGGTCGTGGCGCAGCCGACGCGCGTAGTCGGCCTCGGCGGCCAACGCGTCCGCGAGCGCGTCGCGTTGCAGGCCCCACGGTCTGACGGGGAAGAGGACGACGAGCAGCGCCTGGACCACACCGCCGACGATGATCAGCGCGGCGTGCTGGGCCGCGCCCGCGACGGAGGTCGGCAGGGTGACGGTGACGAGCATGACCGCGATGGTCTGCGTGGCGACCAGGCCCGAGACCGGGCCGATCGCCCACGCCATGCCGGCCAGCAGCGTCCACACCGCCAGCAGCAGTACGAACAGCACATGGCTGAAGGCCGCGAGGTAGCCGAGGAAGGTGCTGACACCCAGTCCGGCGGCCACCCCCAGTGCCAGTACGGGGCGCGGGCGCCAGCTGCGCTGGAGGGCGGCGAGCCCGGCGGCGAACGCGCCGAACGCGGACGAGACCGCGAGCCCCGGGCTCTCGAACGCCGTGAGGAGGCCGATGACGAGAGCGACACCGCAGGTGCTGCGCAGGGCGACCAGTGGCTCGAATGTGCCGCGTTCGATGGTCAGCCCGGCGCGCACCGTGTCCTTCAAGGCGCTTGACCAGGTCATGGCCTGAGCTTACGTTCCCGGAGTGCGGGGCTCCGATCGTCGGCGTTCGCTAGCTGTGGCTGGGGAAGCCCAGGTCCACGCCTCCGTCGGACGGGTCGGGCCAGCGGGTGGTGACGACCTTGCCGCGGGTGTAGAAGTGGACGCCGTCGTTGCCGTAGATGTGGTGGTCGCCGAAGAGGGAGTCCTTCCAGCCACCGAAGGAGTGGTAGCCGACGGGCACCGGGATCGGGACGTTGACGCCCACCATGCCCGCCTGCACCTCGAGTTGGAAGCGCCGGGCCGCGCCCCCGTCGCGGGTGAAGACGGCGGTGCCGTTGCCCCAGGGCGAGGCGTTGATCAGGGCCACGCCCTCCTCGTACGTCTCCGCGCGGACCACGCACAGCACCGGCCCGAAGATCTCGTCCCGGTACGCGTCCATCCCCGGGGTGACCTTGTCGAGCAACGAGAGCCCCATCCAATGGCCGTCCTCGTACCCCTCGACCGTGAAGTCGGTGCCGTCGAGCACGACGTCCGCGCCCTGGGCCGCGGCGCCGTGCACATAGGAGGCGACCTTGTCGCGATGCTCCCGCGTGATCAGCGGGCCCATCTCGGACGCGGGGTCGTCACCCGGGCCGATCTTGATCTTCTCGGCCCGGTCGCGGATCTTCGCCACCAGCGCGTCGCCGGTGTCGCCGACGGCGACGACCGCGGAGATCGCCATGCAGCGCTCGCCCGCCGAGCCGTAGGCCGCCGAGACGGCGGCGTCCGCGGCGGCGTCGAGATCGGCGTCGGGCAGCACGAGCATGTGGTTCTTCGCGCCGCCGAGCGCCTGGACGCGCTTGCCGTGGGCGGAGGCGGTGCTGTGGATGTGACGGGCGATCGGGGTCGAGCCGACGAAGGAGACGGCCGCGACGTCCGGGTGCACGAGGAGGCGGTCGACGGCGACGCGGTCGCCGTTGACGACGTTGAGGACGCCGTCCGGCAGACCGGCCTCGGCGGCCAGCTCGGCGAGGCGGATCGCGGGCGAGGGGTCCTTCTCGCTCGGCTTGAGCACAAATGTGTTGCCGCAGGCGATGGCGAGCGGGAACATCCACATCGGCACCATGGCCGGGAAGTTGAAGGGCGTGATGCCCGCGACCACGCCGAGCGGCTGCCGGATCGCGGCGACGTCCACCCGGTGGGAGACCTGCGTGGACAGCTCGCCCTTGAGCTGGGTGGTGATGCCGCAGGCGAGTTCGACGATCTCCAGGCCACGGGCGACCTCGCCGAGGGCGTCGGCGTGCACCTTGCCGTGCTCGGCGGTGATCAGGCGGGCGATCTCCTCGCGGTGCGCGTCGAGCAGCGCGCGGTACGCGAAGAGGACTTTGGTGCGGGTCGCGAGCGAGGAGGTGCCCCAGCTCGCGAACGCGGCCTTCGCCGCGGCCACGGCGGCATCCACCTCGGCGGTCGAGGCGAACGCGACCTGCGTCGTGACCTCGCCGGTCGCGGGATCGGTGACCGGCCCGTAGGTGCCGGAGGTGCCGTCGACGGCCTTGCCGCCGATCCAGTGGTTGACGGTCTTCATCGTCTGCGGCCTCTCTGGGGTGGTGGCGACGGGCACATCCCACCATGCCGGTGGCGCGGGCGCGCCCGGCAGTGTGTCGGCTGTTTCGGGGGTCGGGTGGACACGTGTGGGGGTGTGGGGTGGGGGATGTTGCCCCTGCCCCGCCCTTTCACCGTTTCCTCCGGGGCAAGCCCCGGGCCCCGAACCGCGCTCCGCGCGGTATCCGGGGGCTTCGCCCCCCTGACCCCCGCAACGCGGCTTCGCCGCTCGTCCTCAATCGCCGGACGGGCTGACTTGTAGCCCGTCCGGCGATTGAGGACAACCGCGCGGAGCGCGGTTTCAGGGGCCCGGGGGCTTGCCCCCAGAGGAAACAGTGAAAGGGCGGGGCAGG
>NZ_JBTHHU010000061.1:0-17680 GCF_059089585.1 Streptomyces sp. SX-6
TTCGGCTACCGCCGCCTCACCGTCCGGTACGAACGCAAGGGCTCCCACTTCCTCGCCTTCCTCGGCCTCGCGGCCGCCCTCACCTGCTACAAGAAACTCGCCAAGATCACCACGTGAGACATCCTCTAAGCGTCCCGCGACGGCTATGTCCTTCTCACAAAGTGAAGAGCACCAGCCGGAACGACCCACAACCACGGCTACAGAAAGTGACCTCCGACGTCCTAGTCGGACCAGTCGGATCACAGTCGGGTCAGTTGGCTCAGGGTGGACCGACTGAGCTGACTGTGAGCCGACTGTGCGTTGTCGGGGCGGAGCCAGACTGCCCCGCCCCAAAACCCTTACGCTGCGTAGCCTTTTACCCCTGCCGTGCGGCGGGCCGCACGGACCCCCGGCCAGACTCGAGTCGAACCGTCTGGGCATCACTCTGGGGGAGCTTCCCGACCGGGCGCTGCTGCCGGTGATGCGGCCGCCATGGAGGTCTCCTCGCCAGCAAGCCCAGATGGCGAAGTAAAGGAGAACAGCCCCCTTGGCCGGTATCGTCGCAGCTCAGGAAGCGTTGGTCCCGCACGCGCAGGGATGCTCCCACGGCCCGGGTCGCCGAGCGTCTCGGTGTCTCATCGGTCCCGCGCACGCGGGGATGCGCCATTCGCCCGTCTCCGAGCCCGTACGCTCCCGGAGTTGGTCCCGCGCGCGGGGATGATCCTTTGGCGGCCTCGCTGTCAGTGCCGTAGTTGTCGGCCCCGCGCGTGCGGGGATGTTCCCCGCACAACATCACGGCGCCCCACCCGCCAGTTATCGGCCCCGCACGCGCCGGGGTGTCCGCTCCTTGGCGTCTACGGCGTGGACGCATCCGAGCCGGCCCCGTGCTCGCGGGGATGGTCCCGCCGGATCGATCGCGAGCACTATCGGTGTGCTGTTGGTCCCGCGCTTGC
This sequence comes from Streptomyces sp. SX-6, assembly GCF_059089585.1. Taxonomy (NCBI): domain Bacteria; kingdom Bacillati; phylum Actinomycetota; class Actinomycetes; order Kitasatosporales; family Streptomycetaceae; genus Streptomyces; species Streptomyces sp. SX-6. The sequence continues at coordinate 933 of NZ_JBTHHU010000061.1, forward strand.
GGGGATGGTCCATACACCGGGCTCAGTGGCTGTTCGGTGCCGACATCGGCCCCGCATGCGGGGGTGTGATCCGGTCGGCAGCGGGCGACGGCCAGCAGCGAGCCCGAAGCAGATGTAGAGCACGCCTCGCCGCACGCCCGTCGGCCTTCGTCAACCGCCTGTCCGCACCAGGGTTTTACCGATACCGTCAAAGTGAAAACAGCCCTCGAGACGAGGCGATGGAGATGCCCGCAGCACAGGAACAGGACTGCAACGCCTGCGGCGGAACAGGGCTCACCGACAAACAGCACCACACGGTAGAACTCGACCAGGACGGCAACCAGGTGCCCGCCACCCGCTCCTTCGTCTCCTCCTGCTCACACTGCGGCGGCACAGGGAAAGTCTCAGGATGAACACACACAACACGAACAACGCCACCGACAGCCAGATGCGGCCCGTGTTCACCTGCACTATCTGCGGATGCCTCTACCTGCCACCCAAAACCATGCGCTACCCGCACCTCGGCATCAACGCATCCCCGCTCCACTGCGGCAGCGAACCCTGCCGACGCGCATGCGAAGCCATTCCCGCCCCCATCCGCACGGTAATGGCACGGATGGCATGGGCACAGGCCGAAAAGTGGATGGCCCGGGAGCTGTCCGCACTGCCGGAACGCGCACGGCGCCGGACAACCCGAAACCGCCCCAGCAACACCCGCTCCAAACTCCACTAACCAGCCGCACACTCACCGCACTCCCAGACGGCGAAGCGAAGCAGAACGGCACCCATGCCCAGTATCGTCGCTGGTCAAGAAGTGTCGGCCCCGCGCACGCGGGGATGGTCCCGGGTTGGTGCTGCCCGCCCGAGCCGCCCGCAGGCCGGCCCCGCGCACGCGGGGATGGTCCGGTGAAGGAGGAGCCCTTCACGTCCCCGCGCTTGTCGGTCCCGCGCACGCGGGGGTGGTTCTGCCTCAGCTCTGCGTTCGTGCTTGGTGTCGTAGTCGGTCCCGCGCACGCGGGGGTAGTTCGTTCACGCCGAACCCAGGGTGCATGCTCGGGTTGTCGGTCCCGCGCACGCGGGGGTGGTTCCTCGTTGGACTCCTCGGACACCTTCGTCACCAGGTCGGTCCCGCGCACGCGGGGGTGGTTCGCAGTGCACACGGTGCCGTGAAGTCAAACCAGCGTCGGTCCCGCGCACGCGGGGGTGATCCTCGGTGACACTACTCGGCGGGACCAGTGCCGCTCACGCTCAGCAGATCGGCGCCAGCCTCCGCGGTGTTAAGCGCCCGCCCAAGAAGGGTGAGGATCTGTCTGGTGAGTGAGTCGGGCGCCGGATTCGGTGGCTCGGGTCGGGTGGCCTCGGCGATGCCAATCAGTGAACTCTCCTTCCACGCCCGAGATTTGGCCACAGCGGTAAGTTTTCGTCATTGGCGGGAACGCGCCACTACGGGGTAAGTGTGGTGTCGTAGCGTCACTGTTGCTGCTGCGGCATCCCGGGCAGGGGCCCGGCGGGGAGACCGCAGCGGCGAGCCGACGACCTGGCTGACCTGCTCCAGGACCGGTTCGGCGATGTCCTGGACGATGACGGCTACGAATGGACCCCAAAGTGACTGCACTTGCCCGGGCACGGCTTGCCTCGCTCCTCCTGATGGCACTCGCCTTTCTGGTCTTGTGCGGGGGGCAACCTGTTCACGCGGAAGACCAGAAGCGGGCCAGTGACAGATCCTGGTGGCTTGCGGTGTCTCCAGACCCCGACGGGAACGAACCTGAGAGCACTCCGGAAATCGCACCTGGCGCCGCCGTGTCGCTCATGCTCAGAACCAGTGGGGGGATGCTCCCCAAAGGCGAATCCTGGACATTGCAGTCGCCGGCCTTCGTTTCCGACGTCCCCGTGAGCAGCACGGATGCCACCACCATTGGCAAGAGCCTGAAGTGGAAGATCATGGCAACGGCGCACATCCGCCGCGATGCCGAGCCTGGCTCCTACCCCATCACCGTCCCGGGGCTGCACGATGACAATCATCGTCCCCTTCGGGCATCGATCACGGTCAGCGACTCCGGACGGGGCGCCGCTGCTGCCCGTCATACGGATACGCCGCTGTGGGTGTACGTCTCCACGATTGGCTTGGCGGCCGTTGTCCTCGGCGGTTCGGCCTGGTGGTTTCTGCGGCGGAACCGCCGCGCCCGCCAGTCCGCCGAGTAATCGGACAGCCCAGGGTTCCCATCGATTCTATTTGAGGTGAATTCTCCCTTGTTATCCCTTGCGCACATACGGGTGCGCCGCTTGGTCGGCGCTCTCCTCCTGGCAGGCATGCTGGCCGGCGGGACCAGCACAGCCGCCGCGGCAGCAACGCCCCAGCCTGCGCCGTCCCCTTCCGCCCCGAGTACGGCATCCCGGCAGCCCTCGGCATCCTCCGACCCGACGAGCAGCACCGCGTCGCCGACCCCACCTTCCGCAGCAGCCGCGGCCGAGGCGTACTGGACCCCGGAACGCATGGCAGCCGCCAAGCCCTTCCCCGTGGACCGCGCCGAGCAGCCCACCGCCTCTCCGAGAACGCCGAGAGCGCCCGGCAACGACTTCGACGGCCTGCCAACCGTCGGCCAGATCTTCATCCCGGCAGCGCAGGACTATTTCTGCACCGCCTCCGTCGTCTCCTCGCCTGGCCACAACATCGTGCTGACCGCAGGGCACTGCCTGGACGACGAGGATGCCGGCAAGCCACTCGCCTTCGTACCGCAGTACACCAAGAACAAGCCGCAGCCGTACGGCATCTTCCCCCTGCTGAGCTGGTCACCGAGACACAACAAGATCTGGATCGACGCCCGCTACTACTCACGCGGCCACCAGCACGGCGCGCCCTACGACGCGGCGTTCCTCAAGGTCGGCGCCAACACCAACGGGAAGCAGGTGGAAGACGCCGTCGGCGGGAACCGGCTGAAGACCGACGCCGGCTACGAGCACAACAACGTCCACCTGATCGGCTACCCAGGCGGTCACCCTCGCCCCAAGACCTGCACCGCGCCCACCACCAAGTACACCAGCACCGACCCGAACATCCCCGGCTCCTACCTGCGCATCGCCTGCGACGGATACTCACCCGGAGTCAGCGGCGGCCCGTTCCTGGCAAACTTCAACGAGAAGACCAAGACAGGCGACGTCATCGGCGATATCGGCGGCTACAAGACCGGCGGCTCCACCAACGACATCTCCTACAGCTCCTACTTCGGCGCCGACATCAAGAACCTCTACGACCAGGCGGTCGCCGACCACCGCCCCGAAACCAGCGTCCTGGGAACCGCAGCGACGTGGCGGCACGCCCGGCTCCTGGCCTCGGGGAACTACACCGGCCACGGTGACGGCACCATGGACATGATCGTGGTGTGGACCGACGGCGAGGTCACCCTCTACACCGGCGACGGCAATGCCAGCTTCAAGGCAGAACGGCAGTTGCTCAGCCCCAACAGCACCTGGAAGCACGCCAAGGCGATCACCGGCGGCGACTACGCTGGCAGCAACCTCTCCGACCTGCTGGTGACCTGGTCAGACGGAGAAGTATCGCTGTATCCGGACGTGGACCTCAGAGGCTTCCACCAAGAGATCCAGCTGGCCAAACCCGAGTCGATCTGGAAGAAGGCCGAGCAGATCGCCGGCGGGAACTTCGGCACCAACGGTTACACCACGGATCTGATCGTGCGCTGGGCCGACGGGGAACTCACCGACTACACCAAGGTCGGCAGCCAGGGCTTCGGCACCGAACACCAGTTACTGAAGCCCAACGACCTGTGGAAGAAAGCCACCTTGACCACCGCAGGCGACTTCTCCGGAAACAACTACTGGGACCTACTGGTCCGCTGGTCCGACGGCGAGGTCTCTCAGTACCAGGACACCAACGCCGCAGGCCTGGGCAAGGAAATCCAGATGGCCGCACCCCACACCATCTGGGAACACGACATGGCCATGACCGCGGGCAGCTTCAACCACAACGGACACCCCGACGACCTGATCGTCCGCTGGTCCGACGGCGAAGTCACCGACTACACCGACACCAATACCAAGTTCGGCACCGAACACCAACTCGTCGCCCCCGACGGACACTCCATCGCCAGTGACAGCTCCGAGAGCACTGACGACCAAGGCACAACCGACAACAGTGACAGTGCCGACACTCCCATCACCAACCCGACCGACAACAGCGGTACGGACAGCGACAGCGATCCTGCTGGCGATGCCACCGGAACCAGCAGCAACGAATAGCCGCCACTGACCGCCCCCGCCACTCAGCCGACCCCGCGCACGCGGGGATGGATCGGACGTGATGCCGTCGGGAATGCAACGCTTCGTGTCGGTCCCGCGCACGCAGGGGTGGTCCCAGGCCGAGCAGCCAGGTCAGGGCCCCGGTGAAGTCGGCCCCGCGCACGCGGGTATGTTCCCGCGCAGACAGGCACGGACACCGAGCTGTGCGTGTCGGTCCCGCGCATGCGAGGCTGGGCCCCTATTGGTGCTCGATTTGAACACCCGCTCCATCGTTGGCCCCGCGTAGGGATGGTTCTCGCTACACCCCGACCTCGCTATGGCGCGAGTGGTTGGTCCCGCGCACGCGGGGATGCGCCCAGGCCCAACTCGGCGCCGTCCAGGATGCTGACGTCGGCCCCGCGCGTGGGGATGGTCCGATGCTGCTGGTCGTCGACGAACTCTCGGGCCAGTTGGTCCCGCGCACGCGGGGATGGTCCCATGGAACTCCGCGTTCTGGCCGCGTTCTCCGGCCCGGCCCTGCGCACGCAGGGATGGCCCCACCGACCTTGCCGAAGTCCTCGCGCTGCTTCCGTTGGCCCTGCGCACGAGGGAATGGTCCGGCCGTCGGCATGAGCCAGACAATGCGCTGGAGGTCAGCCCCGCATGCGCGGGGATGGTTCTGACTGGAGATTGGACACGTCCCGCATAGCACCATCGGTCCCGCGCATGCGGGGCTCACCAATCTGCCTGAGCATCAGACCGGAGACGAAGCGAATGAAACAGCGCCCTCAGCCGGTATCGTCGCAGCTCACGAAGTGACGGCCCCGCACGCGCGGGGATGTCCCCCACGACTTTTCCACCCACGAGACCCATCACGGGGTCGGCCCCGCGCACGCGAGGAATGTGAATTTGGCTGAGACGAGCTTTCGTCGGCCCTGCGCCGCGGGGATGGTCCCTCTCCTTGTATATGGGAGAGTCGGACGTCGTTGTCGGTCCCGCGCACGCGGGGGTGGTTCGCTCGCGCAGGCGTATGCGAACGGCGGCATCAGGTCGGTCCCGCGCACGCGGAGCTCATCAGCCGGAGCGTCAGACCGGAAACGGACCAAATGAAAACAGCACCCCCGACCGGTATCGTCGCTGGTCAGGAAGTGTTGGTCCCGAGCACGCGGGGATGGTCCGCAGGGCAGCTCAGGCATAAGCGATACCCGCGGGTCGGTCCCGCACACGCGGGGATGGTCCCCAGACGTCGGTGGGCGGGCTATTGGTGGTGCCGTCGGTCCGCACGCGCGGGCGTGGGTTACGAGGCGTCGGCGTAGGCGAGATAGGTGCCGCAGACGGTGCAGCGAAAGAGCATGGCGCTCGCCTCCTGGCCGAGGTGGGTCAGGAAGTGTTCCAACTGACCTGCATCGTGCCAGCCGTCCATCCGCAGGTCGAGGCGAAGCTGGTCGAGGGCCTCGGGATGCGCCGCGAGCTCGGTGTATCCGACCTCGCCGATGAAGGCGGCCGCGTCATGACAGTGGACGAGCCAGTGCGGATCCTGCCAGGCGCGGAAGCCCGGGGTACGGCGGGTGACCTCGTGCATGGTCTCCCCGCTGACGCCGTCGAGCCCGTAAGCATCAATGAATTCGCCGGCGAAGCGTTCAGCGGCACTGCCGTCGGCAATGCACCAGGGGCAGAAGCTCCCGTCGACTTCCTGAGCGGTGTAGAAGGCCGCAGTGTAGATCCACCCCGTGCTGCGTCTGCAGCAAGCGCACGTGTCGGCACTCGCCCGGACGGATCCAGTGGCAAGCGGGTCGGGGTGGTAACGGAAGAAGGGCAGACTGACGCTCACTACTGCTGCCCCCGGAAGACGCCGTTAACCCGGGCGCCGACGGCCCCGCTGATGAACCCCATGGGTTGCAGTCTGTCTGCAAGGAGGGCCTTGATCAAACGGTGAGCCCGTATCCCTCCTGACTGAGCCCGGAGTAGAGACGCTGCTGCTCACGGACGGCATGGAAGCGCCATCAGGCCGACAGTACAGTGAAAGAAAACAGCTTCCCGACCAGCATCGCCGCTGCTCAAGAAGGGTCGGTCCCTTGCACGCGGGGATGCACCCCCGTGCCGCTCGCTCCGGATGTCTCGAGGGAAGTCGGTCCCTTGCACGCGGGGATGCACCGGCCACTGACGGCAGCATGGACTCCGCCGATCAGTTGGTCCCGCGCACGCGGGGATGGTCCGGTCGGCTAGAACCTCGGCAAGAACGGCCTCGCGTCGGTCCCGCGTACGTGGGGATGGTCCGTCGGCTATCTCGCACAGGCCCATGGTCCGCAGGTTGGTCCCACGCGCGGGGATGGTCCCGGCCGCCGCGCCGGACGCGTGGGGACCCACGCGTCGGTCCAGCGCACGCAGTGACTCCCAACGCCAGCTGCCCATTCCAGCAGCTTGGCAGGGTGCGGCTCTTCTGAAGGGAACGTCAGCCGGGTGCGGCCTTGAGCGGATGAGGGTCGTGGTTGGCCTGACGTCGCTGGTAGCGGGAACCGGTAGCCGTCAGTAGGGCGTCCACGTCGGCATGCAAGATCGATACCTGTACCTTGCCCGTCACGGTGAGGCGACACCCGACGAAGACGGGCTCACGAAGGCTGGGCGGCGGCAGGCCGAGCTGCTGGGCAGGCGCCTGCATGGTGTGCTGCTGACAGCTGTCCACCACGGTCCGCTGCCCCGTGCGCATCAGACAGCCCAGCTGATCGCAGAGCAACTGGGCGGGGTGCCACTGCGCGAGTGCGAGACGGCCGGGGACTACATCCCGTACATACCGGAGCGGGACGAGCTTCCCTCTGAGATCGCCAACGCCATGCTCCCGCGCCTGGCTTCGGTGCCGGCCGAGGAACGTACACGTGGTGCCGAACTGGCCCGCCGGGCAGTCGCGGACTTCACCGGACCGATGGACCACGGGGACGCACCCCGGCATGACCTTGTCGTCACTCACGCGTTCCTCATCGCCTGGCTGGTCCGCGCCGCGATGGACGCCCCGCCCTGGCGCTGGATGGGCCTCAACCACGGCAACGCAGCACTGACCGTGATCCGCTACGCCCCGGCCCGGCCCGCAACCGTCCTCGTCTACAACGACGTGAGCCACCTCTCCGACGAACTGCGCTGGACCGGGTTTCCGGCCCAGCTCCGCACACCGTGACGGTGTCCTGCTGAACGCCGACCGGGGTGTGTTCGGGTCTTCCCCTGCCTACCGTGGCGGTGGAGGAGGGATGGCCGATGGGCTCACTGTTCGAGGAGTTGGAGGCCCGGGAGGCAGCTGCCCGGGTCCGGGTGGAGGAACTGGAGGCTGAACTCGCGGATTTGTCGGAGAGGTTGGATGATGCGCGGGTGAGCCTGGAGCGGCTGAGGATCACGCGGGAGACGGTAGCCGCAGTGCTCACCGAGATGGCTCCGGAGGACGCGACGCCGGTGAACGACGGGGATGCCTCCACGCAGTCCCCTGCCGCCAGTCCGACCGTGTCGGCGTATGCGGGGGCCGAGCGGCAGGTGGTGGGGGTGCTGGCGGTGCCGAAGTGGCAGCCCGGGATGGAAGCGGACGCCCTGCCCGGGATCTACCGGGACATCGTGGAGGTGGTGCGGGACGCGCCGGGGCCGGTGCGGGCCAAGCAGATCGTGCCCCGGATCGGTCTGCCGGCCGAGACCAGGAAGATCGAGGGCACGCGGTCGAAACTGAAGCGGGCTCGTGGAGCGGGGCTGGCTGGACGAGGACACCCCGGGACTGTTCACCTCGGCCCGACGCCGGGCGCCCGCACCGCCCAACTCCCTGTGAAAGAGGGGCTCTTCTGCCTACATTCGAAGGTGGGTGTGGTTCCTCCTGAAGGATGATGTTGAGAGGTCTCCGTGACAGCATGCGCGCATGAACCTCGACCTCGCCCCGCCTATAGGCATCGGCCCTCTGCAGATCGGCATGTCACGGGAGGCCGCGCATAGCGCACTGGACTCGTTGCGTGACGTGAGGGCGCTCTCCGCGGCCGACCAAGCGGGGCGGCACATCTTCCAGCCGAGCGGCCTGATGATCAGCATCGGATGCATACACGACCGGCTGGAATCCGTTGAGCTGGGGCGCCCTTCGGACCGCTCGGACGTCGTGCGCTTTCGTGGTATCGACGTCTTCGGCCTGCCAGCCCGCGAGGTGGTGAGCCGGATGGCCAAGGTCACCGCCATCGTCCCCGCCGACGAAGACCCTGCATCCTTCATTGCGCCCAACCTGCTGCTCAGTTTCTGGCGTCCGTTCGAGGCCGACGACGAACCGGACGAGGAACAGGGCTATTACTTCAGCTCCGTGCTGCTTGCCCGCCCTGGCTACTACGACGGCCCGGCCTCATTGGCCGACACAGGCCGTGATCAAACGGTGAGTCCGTACTCCTCCTGGCTGAGCCCGGAGTAGGGACGCTGCTGCTCGCGGGCGGCATGGATGTGAAGGAAACCGGCTCCCCGACCGGTATCGTCGCTGCTCAAGAAGTGTCGGCCCCGCGCACGCGGGGATGTGCCCGAGGCGTTAAGCAGCAGCTCGGAGACGGCGACGTTGGCCCCGCTCACGCGGGGGTGGTCCTGGGGTAACTGACGGCTGCCGCACTGCCGTTGAGTCGGTCCCGCGCACGCGGGGTGGTCCGATGTCCTGCCCAGCGCCGGAGATATCGAGGGGGGGTGGTCCCGCACACGTGGGGGACGGTTCCCAGCTGTTCCCCGGCTCGGAGATCATCACGTCGTCGGCCCCGCGCGTGCGGGGGTGGTCCTTCCATCTGCCCTTGCTCACCACGGGATTCACGGTTGGCCCCCACACGCGGGGCTCACCAACCTGCCGGAGCATCAGACCGAAGACGGAGCGAAGGAAAACAGCACCCTCGACCGGTATCGTCGCTGCTCAAGCAGCGTCGGTCCCGCACAGGCGGGGATGGTCCCGAGGTAGTCCCGCAGAAGAAGATCTATCTGTAGTCGGTCCCGCACACGCGGGATGATCCTTCCGCCTCAGCCCGCTTAGGTATGCACGGAGCGTCGATCCCGCGTCCGCGGGAATGGTCCACTGCCGGTGGCGGACATCATCGGCAGACAACCGTTGGCCCACGCGGGGATGTTCCGGTGATCGAGCACTTGCGGGCCTCGGACGACGAGTCGGCCCTGCGCACGCGGGGGTGGTCCTCGGCGGGGGCCCCTCCCGGAGCAAGCAGGGGGGTCGGCCCCGCGCACGCGGGGATGTGCTCTTGCCCTGGACGAGCCAGACGTCGTACCGCTTGTTGACCCCGCGCTGCGGGGATGGTTCTCACATCGGCCGCGCCATGGCCTTCCAGTACTGGTTGGTCCCGCGCACGCGGGGCTCTCCTATCTGCCGGAGCATCAGACAGGAGACGGAGCGAATAAAAACAGCTCCCTCGACCGATATCGTCGCTGCTCACGAAGTGTCGGTCCCGCGCGTGCGGGGATGGTCCTGCTTGTTGTGGTACTGGCTGGCCGAGCAGTCGTCGGCCCTGCGCGCACGCAGGGATGGTCCGGTGTCACGGATCGTCAGAAGCTTGCGGGCCTCGTCGGCCTCGCGCACGCGGGGACGGTTCTCCGGTGACGGTCCCCTGTTGGGCATCTTGTTGGTGCCGCGCACTCGGGGATGGCTCCCTCGCGGCCGAGGCAGGCATCGCCTCGCGCACGTCGACCCCGCGCGCGCAGGGATGGTTCGTACGAGCTGACCATTGACGCCTTGGACAGCAGGTTGGTGCCGCGCACGCGGGGATGATCCGTAGGTGCGGTAGGTGTTGTGGACGGTCGCCAAGCCAGCCCCGCACGCGCGGGGAATCGTGCTGTCGTCGGTCCCGCGCCGCGGGGATGGTGTCGGCCCCCCGCGCGCGGGGATGTGCCGGTCCCGGGGGCACTACTGAGCTGGGTGGTCCGACCAGTCCCGCGCACGCGGGGATCTGCTCCTCGGACGTCGACTGTTCCGAAATCCTATGGAGTCGATCCGCGTCGGACTTCGGCGTCAGGGCGTGGGGACGGCGCAGGCCAGGGGGTGAAGATCTCCGTAGAGGGCGGCGTGCAGCGCAGCGGCGAGTTCACGAGCCTTCTCCTCGGTCTTCACACCGTGGAGCGTGTAATGCACCGGTCCTGGCCCAGCGTCGGGGCGGATCTCACCGCGACGCACCAGGCGGACGACAGCGGCCAGTACCGCGTCGTACGCGGTGTCGTCGACAACGTGCTGTGGGGAGGCGGTGAGTGCGTCGGCTTTCACTGTCCACTGCCGACCGTGGCGCTCGATGCCGATGTACACGGCATGCGCGGCCTTGGCCGCCTGGTAGGCGGCATTGAACGCGTCGAGGCCCGTGGCGTTGGGGATGAGTGCTGCGGGACAAGGAACCGGTATCGGCTGCATGAAGAGCTATCGTGCCAGGAAAACGACCCCGCGCACGCGGGGATGGTTCGGTGCCGTCGGCGCGCTGCAGCTCGGCGGGGATGTCGGTCCCGCACGCGCGGGGATGGTTCTCCCTTGAGGTCCTTGGACTGGCCCGTGGCAGAGTCGGTCCCGCGCACGCGGGATGGTTCCGACATGTTGATGTCAACAGCCACCAAGTACCGGTCGGTCCCGCGCACGCGGAATTCGAGACCAGCCGCGCCGAAGTTGGTCCCGCGCACGCGGGGATGGCCCGCGTGGGACCACTTGAACGGCCGGTCCCGCGCACGAGGGGATGGTCCTCGCGGAGCGGGTGCTGAACCGCCTGGCCGAGCAGGCCGGTGCCGATGGCGAGGCTGTCGCTCCGATGCTGGCGAAGGCGGCCGGGCGGGCGGCCCTGCTCAGTGTGCTGCCCCGCTGGTTCGGCACCGCCGCCCGCTGAGCAGCGGCGCCGGACACGTCCGCACCCGGCCCGCCACGGACTCCGTACCGGAGTCCCTCGAACCGGGTGCGGACGTGAAGTCCGGCCGGATCATGCCTTCTTCATCTCCTGGCAACGGGCCGGGCCGGATCGGCGACCGGCGCCGTTCCGTCGCCCGGCCCGTTCAGCCGCGCGCGGCGCGAGCGAGCAGCCTGCCGCACACGCGCTGGAGCCGGGGCATCAGGACGTAGACGACGGTCAGTACGACGAGCGCGCTCAGAATCAGGGTCTGCAGGACCAGCGGCAGGTGTTCGAGCCAGCGATGGAAGAGCAGCTCCAGCACGGTGAGCGTGGGGAAGACCGCTGTCCAGATCATGAGGGCCATGTGGTGCTTGGGGGGCGGGCCTGCGGGCGCGGGGTGGGACATGGTGAAACGACTCCTTGCCGGTCGCGAAGACTCCAAACGGATGGTTGGAGATTAGCCGCAGAGTCGGCGGATCTCCAAACGACTGTTTGGAGATGGCGTAGCATGGCCGCATGGCCTGGGACACCGCACGCACCCGACAAGCACTGCTGAACGCCGCCGTCGACGAGTTCGCCGAGCACGGCTTCGAGGGCGCGCGCATCGAGCGCGTCGGTACCCGGGCCGGGGTCAACAAGGAGCGGATCTACCAGTACTTCGGCAACAAGGAGAAGCTCTTCGGCCACGTCCTGGAGGCGGAACTGGAGCGGATCGCGACGGCCATCCCGCTGACGGCCGACCAGGCAGCCGACCTGGGCGAGTACGCCGGGAAGCTGTACGACTACCACCGTTCCCACCCGCAGTTCATCCGGCTCCTGCACTGGGAGGGCCTCCGGGACCACGGCGCCCCCGCACTGCGCGAGGCCGAACGGACCGCCACCTACGGGGCGCGGGTCGCAGCCCTGGCCGAGGCCCAGTCCAAGGGCGCCCTCGACCCCTCGCTCGAACCCGACGACCTCTTCTACGCGGTACTCGCCCTCGGCGCCTGGTGGTTCAGCGTGCCGCAGGCCGTACGCATGATCTTCGGTGGCACCACGGACCCGGAGGCCGAACGCGCCTCGATGGTGCGGCTGGTGCGCAGGCTGGTCAGCCAGGAAGCGGGCGGGGCGACGCCGTCCTGACCCAGGTCCCCGTCCCCGGGGCCCGACGCCTGCCGAACGAGGGTCTCTCGGGAAGGCCCGCCCGTCCCGTAGGGAGGACGTTCCGGAGCCTTCGGCCAGGTACGTGACGAACCCGCTGCCCTGTGGGCATCAGGCAAGCACCGGTTCCGTGAGTGGCTCAGTGGTGATGCGCAGTTCGGTGATGGTCCGCCGGTGGAGGGCACGGAGGTGTCGTGCCGGGGGTTCGGCGACCGCCTCGGGCGTTCGGTGGTGCTGGGGGATCATTCGGTGCTGGTGCAGTCCAGGAATTCAGTGACGGCGGGTATTCCTCGGCGACGGGCGAGTTTCTTGCGGAGGTCTTCCAGGGTGTTGGTGCCGCGCGCGGAGGTGACGCCTCCCATTCGGTGGACGGCGTCATGGGCGGTGGCCACGGCGGCATCGACGTCGCCGAGGCTGAGATGGGCTTCGGCAAGCCGGGCCGCGGGGGAAGGCGGCCGCGTTGTACGCCTCTTGGCTGGTGTGCGCGGCAGAGGCTTCCAGGAAGCCTGGACGGGGTGCTGTTGGACAGTGCCGCTGCGGTCCGGGCCACCCTCGCGGCGGTCGCCACCTGTGCCACCGGCCGCCGTGTGACGCCGGGCGACCTTCCGCCCGGCGCCCTGCCCCGCCCCCGCTGCGAGGTCCTGGCGCTCCTGGACGTCACCGATCCCGACGACGCATGCGACCGCTGGTGGGACGGCGCGGCGTCGGCGATCCCTGTCGAGACCTTCCCAGGGGTGCTCTCCGGTCTGCTGGCCCTGCGCGCGCAGGGCACGGCCATCGGCGCAGTCACGGTTCAGGACCCCGAACGCGTGCAGTGGCTGCTGCCGGAGGCCTTGTCCAACCTGCTGGAAGTCGTCATCACCCGGCAGGACGCACCACCCAAGCCGGCTCCCGACGGACTGCACCTCGCCCTGCGCCGGCTGGACGCCCCACCAGAGCGCGCGGTGTTCGTCGGCGACAGCCCCACCGGCATGACCGCGGCCCGCGCCGCCGAAGTCGTCGCGCTCGGAGCGGTCTGGGGCTGGCACCCTCCCGCCGCACTCCGCGCCGCCGGGGCCGATCACCTCCTGCCCGAACCCACCAGCACCGGGTCGTCCCTGCTGCACCACCTGCCCCTAACCGACAGCGCGTGACCCAGCACCACCACTACAGTGAAGGGGCACCCCTACAGACGCCCCTTTGCACTTCTGCACTCAAAGGACACAGGCGAATGCGCGTGATGCGGCGACAAGCGCCCGGCGCCGAGCTGGAGCACTGAGACAGCGCATCCCCGCTCCTCAGCCCCGACTCGCGGCCCAGCTTCGGCGCGCACCCCCATCACCGTTCCCGGACCTTTGAAAGCTGCCCCGATGCCTGTACCACCCACCAGCGGCCGTCTGCAATGGACCGACGTCCCCACGCCCCTGCGCGCCCGCCTCGAAGACACCCTCGGCTCACCCGTCACCGACACCGTCACCCCCGGCGGCGGCTTCGGACACCAGCTCGCCACCACCCTCCGCCTGGCCGACAGCCGACGGGTCTTCGTCAAAGCGGCCCCCGACGACGACCCACTGACCGCCGCCAACGTCCACGAAGCCACCGTCCTCGACGCGCTTCCGCCCGGCGCCCCGGCCCCGGACCTGCTGGGCATCCACCACGCCGCCGACTGGACCGCCGTCATCATCGCCCACCTCGACGGCCCCCATCCCGACCTGTCCCCTCACTCCGGCGACGCCGGGCAGATCTGGGCCCTGCTGGACAAGCTCACCTCCAGCCCCGCCCCGCCGCGGTACGCCGCAGCGGCGAGCACCGCGCCCTCCGCAGCAGCGGCCCTGCACGGCTGGGACGAACTGGCATCCAGCCCGCCAGCCGACCTCGCCCCCGCCGCCCGCGCCCACCTGCCGCAGCTCGCCGAGCTGGAAGCAGCCTGGCCCGCCCTCGCCCACGGCAACCGCATCGTCCACGGTGACCTGCGGGCCGACAACATGGTCCGCGACCACGACCGCGGCGTCACCTTCGTCGACTGGGCCCACGCCACTACCGGCCCGGCCTGCATCGACGCCGCCTCCCTCGCACCCCAACTCGTCCTCGCCGGACACACGCCCAAAGACGTCGCCCTCCTACTCCTCGACCACCCCGCCACCGCCGACAACCCCGACACCACCACGGCATTCCTCGCCGCACTCACCGGCCACTGGCACCGCAACGCCCGCAAGCCCGCGCCCCCCGGCGTACCCGGACTGCGCGCCTACCAGCACCGCGCCGCCGCTGCCGGTCTCGCCCTCCTCTGCTACCGCCTGAACTGAAACCACAGTTCTTACCGGTCCCCGAGGAAGTCGGCCCCGCACGCGCGGGGATAGTCCGCGGATCGTGTTTTTTGTGACGGTTTCCGCGGTGTCGGCCCCGTACGCGCAGGGATGGTTCGTTGGAGAAGACCTCTTTGAGGGTGTCCATGCTGTCGGTCCCGCACACGCGGGGATGGTTCCGCCACCTTCACGAGCCTGACGATCGGCACCACGTCGGTCCCGCGCACGCGGGGATGGTCTGGGCTTTAGCTTGGAGCCGTAGGCGATCACCATGTGCCGAAAGCGGAGTCCGCTGTCTGCCAGACTCGGCGGGCCGGACCGGAGTGTGAGAAGGGGCATCACGTGGCTGACCCGTACCAGCGCGCCATCGATCTTCTGATGGAAGCGCAACGCGCTCTGGTCGAAGCCCGCAACCAGGTTGCTCCGCACGATCGCCAGGCCATCGGTCTGCCCTCGTTAGTGCAAGACGATCTTCCAGGCGGAGCGCGCATCGAAGCAGCGCTCTACGCAACGATCTCAGCGCGACACCTGGTCAGCTCTGCCATGGGACAAGAGCTACCTGGCCAGCCAATCCTTCATCGGACCCAGCGACACCTCGCGCTCGCCAGCGGATACGTGGCGCTCGCTTCGGAGATCGAGACACAAGAACGCTACGCCGAACAGGACGGCGGAGCCTGAACCGCCCCCCGACGCCCCGCTCAACCGCCCCCACCTGGGAAGCGGCCGACGCCGACAAGTTGCTTGCCGCCGGCTCTCCCGGCCACCAGCTGCCAGCGGCACACGAAGCGGCGAGGGCCTCCGGGCGAAGTGAAGGAAAACCGGCCCTTGACCAGGTATTGTCCCAGCTCAGAAAGCGTCGGCCCCGCGCGCGAGGATGGTCCGCCATCGGCCTGGTCAAATTCGACATCCTGACCGTCGGCCCCGCGCGTGCGGGGATGGTCCGCGGTTGATCTCGTCCCGCTCCACTTTGCCGAAGTCGGCCCCGTGCGTGCGGGGATGGCCCCGGCTCGCCCCCAGTCAGCGTGACCCGGGTGACGTCGGCCCGCGCGTGCGGGGATGGTCCCTGGCAGACCCGCCCGCCCGGCGATGTCGCCGCATTGGCCCCGCGCACGCGGGGAAGAAGCTCGGGGGCTGCCCCAGCTGGGGCCGTCGGCATAGGGTGACATCCGTGGTTCCTGCTGATCTGCTCCAGCGGCTTCGCGAGTCTCTTGCTAACGCTGATCCTCTCGACGTGAGGACTGGAACGGTGGTGGCGATCGACGGCACTGACGTCGTCGTGCGCCTCCATGAGCCAGGCGGGTTGCCGCCAGTGGGAGTGATCGAACGGCATGAACTGTCGAGGAAGACGTTTGGCCACCCCTCGGAGATCGTCGAGGTGGGCCAGGAGATCTCGGCTGAGGTGCTCTCGGTGGACCGCCACAGAGAGGTCGTCCAACTGTCAGCGAAGGCCTGCGAGGACGAATCCCTGCGCTCGTTTCTCCTGGGGATTCGTCCGGGAGACGTTCTGACGGGGACCGTGGCCGAGGTCCACAACTTCGGTGTATTCATTCATCTCGACGGTGAGCCACCCGGAAGCCGTGCCGGCTTCATCCGGGTACCAGAGCTCTCCTGGTCACATATCGACCATGCATCGGAAGTGGTCACGGAAGGGCAGCAGGTCACTGTCGCGGCACTCAACACCGACACGCGACAGGGACAGGTGGCCGTGTCATTGAAAGCTCTCCAGGAGGACCCCTTCGTCCCCTTCACCAGCCAAGTTGGTCAGACGATGTCGGGCATTGTGGCCAAGATCGTTCCCTTCGGGGTCTTTGTTCGGGTCGGCGAAGGCGTCGAGGGTCTCGTTCACGTTTCCGAGCTCGCCGATCCACCTGTGAAGTCGCCCAGGCAGGTGGTCCGCGAGGGCGACGAACTCATCGTGTGCCTTGTCGAAGTCAACCTTCAGCTTCGCCGGGTCCGGCTTTCGCCCGTTCGCACGTTGTAACTGACAGCCAAACTGAACCGACGGCAACATGCACTACCGGCGAAGTCTGATCACCCCCGGTGCAGTTGTCGGCCCCGTGCACGCGGGGATGGTCCCCGAGTTCGGATGGCTGACGCCATCGTGGACAAGTCGGTCCCGCGTACGCGGGGATGCGCCCTGGGTCGCGTCCGCTGGAGTGGTGTACTGACGGCCACTCGGCGATCTTTTGCTGAGGTTATACGGTGAGTTCGGTGGCGACGGTGGGTTCGCCGTTGTCTGACTCGATCGGGTGGAGGCGGGCTTTGG
>NZ_JBTHHU010000062.1:0-15007 GCF_059089585.1 Streptomyces sp. SX-6
GCCGGGCCCGGCACTATCAAGCCCGTCCGGCGATTGAGGACGAGCGGCGAAGCCGCGACAAGCGGGGTCTGGGGCGCAGCCCCAGGGTCGGGGTCCGGGGGCGCAGCCCCGGGAGACGGCGAGAGGGTGGGACCGGGGCACAGGCACCCCACCCCGGGGCGGAGGGCCCCACCCCGCACCGCCCCCGTACCCTGGAAACGCTATGACTGATGACGACTCCCCCCGCGACGGCCGTCGCCTCCGCGTCCTCGCCGCCATGTCCGGCGGCGTCGACTCCGCCGTAGCCGCAGCCCGCGCCGTCGAGGCGGGCCACGACGTGACGGGCGTGCACCTCGCGCTGTCCGCGAACCCGCAATCGTTTCGCACGGGTGCGCGCGGCTGCTGCACGCTCGAGGACTCCCGGGACGCCCGCCGGGCGGCGGACGTCATCGGCATCCCCTTCTACTGCTGGGACCTCGCGGACCGCTTCCGCGAGGACGTCGTCGAGGACTTCATCGCGGAGTACGAGGCGGGCCGCACCCCCAACCCCTGCCTCCGCTGCAACGAGAAGATCAAGTTCGCGGCACTGCTGGACAAGGCCCTCGCCCTCGGCTTCGACGCCGTCTGCACCGGTCACTACGCGACCGTCGTCCTCAACGAGGACGGCACGCGCGAGCTGCACCGCGCCAGCGACATGGCCAAAGACCAGTCGTACGTCCTCGGCGTTCTCGACGACCGGCAGCTCGCCCACGCGATGTTCCCGCTCGGCGACACGCTCACCACCAAGGACGAGATCCGCGCGGAGGCGGAGCGCCGCGGCCTCGCGGTGGCGAAGAAGCCGGACAGCCACGACATCTGCTTCATCGCCGACGGCGACACCCAGGGCTTCCTCGCGCAGCGCCTCGGCAAGGCCGAGGGCGACATCGTCGACGAGACGGGCAACAAGCTCGGTACGCACGACGGCGCGTACGGCTTCACCATCGGCCAGCGCAAGGGCCTCCGCATCGGCCACCCGGCACCGGACGGCAAGCCGCGCTACGTCCTGGACATCTCCCCGGTGAACAACACGGTGACCGTCGGCCCCGCCGCGGCCCTCGACGTCACGGCCCTCACGGCCATCAAGCCCCGCTGGTGCGGCGTGGCCCCGGCCGGCCCCGGCACGTACACCGCCCAGCTGCGGGCGCACGGCGGCGAGACCGAGGTGACCGCGGAGCTGGTGGGCGAGGAGCTGAAGGTCTCCTTCGCCGAGCCGGTCCGCGGCGTGGCCCCGGGCCAGGCGATCGTGCTGTACGACGGCACGCGCGTGGTCGGCTCCGCGACGATCGCGGCGACCGAGCGGGCGGCGGCCCTGCGCGGTTAGAGCGGCAGGGCAGCTCGTACCCGGAAGCCGTCGGCGACCGGCCCGGCCGCGAGCTCGCCGCCGAGCTGTTCGGCCCGTTCGCGCAGGCCCAGCAGACCATGGCCGTCCGAGGGCAGGGTCGGCCGATGGGCGCCGGGCGAGAGCCCGTTGCGGATCTCGACCAGCAGCGCGGGGCGGCCGCGGAACTCGCCCGTGTCCAGGGCGACGGTGACGGCCGCGCCCGGCGCGTGCTTGCGGACGTTGGTCAGTGCTTCCTGGACCGTGCGATAGGCCGCCTCCTCGACCCCCTCCGGCCACTCCCTGGCCCGGGCCGACGGCAGATCGGCACGGATGGTTACGGTGAGGCCGCTGGTGGCGATGAGGGTGGACAGGTCGCTCAGCCTCGGCCCGTTCCCGGATGGGGGCGACGGCACCGACCGCAGGATCCGGACGAAGCCACGCAGTTCCTCGAGGGCGGTGACGCCCATGCCCCGGATCATCGAGGCCGTCTCACGGGTCTCCGGCTCGTGTGTCGTGCGCTCGAGCGCCCCGGCCTGCACGGTGATCAGGCTGACCTGGTACGAGACCACATCGTGCATCTCCCGGGCCAGACGGGCGCGCTCGCCGGTGACCGCGCGCTCGGCGATGAGCGCGGCCTCGCGCCGGTGCGCCCGCGACAACTCCGCGATGTGGTCGGCCAGTTGGCGCCGCGCCCGGATCAACTGGCCGACCGCCGTGGGCCCCGCGCAGATCAGCGTGGTGCACAAGACGGCCAAGAGGCCGTTCTCGAACGTCCAACCGCGCAGCGCGGACAGCGGCCAGGGACAGAGCGCGGCGACGAAGTACACCAACGCCCAGCCGTACACCGACCGGTGCCGGTACAGGCGCTGCGCCACCTGGCACATCGCCACCATGGGCGCGAGGATCAGGTTTCCGGCGACAGCGATGGGCAGGGTGGCCACCAGAACCGGCACGGGATACCGGCGCCGCAGCGGGAGGACGAGCACGGTGGCGCCGTAGAGAGCCATCTCCACCGGGCCGATCAACGGGCGCAGGGCCACGACCTCGGCGGCCGCCGCCAGGGCGATGCCGACGTCCAGCGCCCGCGGCGGGAGGGTCATGACGCCCTGGCCACGGCCTGCTCCGTCTCGGGGCGGACCAGCCCGTGGTGGTGGGCGAGGACCGCGGCCTGTACGCGGTTGGCCTTGCCCAGCTTGGCGAGGATGGCGCTCACGTGATCCTTGGCAGTGGCTGTGCTCAGCAGCAGGTTTTGGCCGATCTCGGCGTTGGACTTGCCCTGCGCGAGGAGGGAGAGCACATCGCGCTCCCGGCCGGTGAGCGAGCCGAGCCCGGGGGTGGTGACGGCGGCCCGGGTGCCGGTGCGCAGGTAGCCGTCGACGACGCTGTCGGCGACGGTGGGGGACAGGACGATCCCGCCGGACGCCAGGACCCTTACCGCGCTGGCGAGTTCGTGCGGGTCAGTGTCCTTGACGAGGAAACCGGACGCCCCGGCGCGCAGCGCGGAGGCGATGTCGTCCTCCGTGGGGAAGGTTGTCAGCATGGCCACTACGGGCGGATCCGGCAGTTCCAGTAGCGAGATGAGCACGGAGATGCCGTCGGTGCGAGGCATGCGGATGTCCACCAGAACGACGTCGGGCCGGTGGCGGAGCGCCAGGTCGGTCGCCTCCGAGCCCTCGCAGGCGACCGGCACCTCGATGTCCGGTTCCGCCTCCAGAATGCTGCGCAGTCCCGCGCAGAGCAGTTTCTCGTCGTCGACGACCATGACCCGGATCACGAGCCCACCCCCCTGTGCTTGCCTCTTGACCAGAAATATAACAACTCTTTTATATGATGTTGCCCATTGTTCACCCCCGCCGACCGGCGGAGAGAAGCAGACGGTCGGCGGATGTGCGGCGGCAACTCAACTTGGCAGCATTCCTGGCGGGTTCGAACCTCGAATCCACACCGGCCCCGTCCTGGGGAAAGCAGGGCGGGGCCGGGCCCATGGCCATGGGATTCCCAGCATAAGTAACGTCCCCGAAGAGGTATGTCATGACCAAGTCCTTCAGCCGCGCCGCCGTCGCCGGCCTCGGTACCGTCGTCGCCGGCAGCGCCCTGCTCTTCCTCGGTGTCGCGGCCCCGGCCATCCTCACCGCGTGGTTCGGCTTCACCTCGGCGCAGGCCGCGGGTGCCGCCACCGCGATCACGGCTGGCATGGACGTCGCCACCGCCCTGTCGCTCTTCGGCGGTGCCACCGCCGCCGGCGGCATCGGCCTCGCCCTGCTGCGCAAGGCCGTGGGCAAGAAGGCCATCGTCAAGTAACGCCCTTGCCGAAGGCGCCGCGAGGGAGCGCGTTCCTCGCGGCGTCTTCGGCCGCACAGGTCCGGGAAACGCACAGATCCGGGAAACACCATGGCAGCCCTTGTCCCCCCTCAACCCACGGTGCGCCGCAACCCGCTGACCGCATGCGCGCTCCTGCTGCGCCGTCAGCGTGCCGCGGTCGTCGTCGGCAGCCTGCTGTGGTTCGGGCCGATCGTCCTCGGCGTCGTACTGGGCGGGCGGTTCGACTTCGGCGTCGAGCAGCGCTCCGTCGCCCCGGACGGCCGCCTGTGGTGGTCGATCTTCAGCACCAACGCGGGCGTCAGCCTGCTCGCCTTCGGCGGCGTCCTCACCTTCGGCCTGGCCACCATTGCCTTCAGCCTGATCTCCGGGCTGATGACCGGCCTGGGCCTCGGACAGGCGGCGGCCCTGACCGGATGGGGGACCATCGCCCGCCACGTACTCCCGCATGCCTGGCTCGAACTCCCCGCCATCGGCCTGGCGGTGGGCGCCGGTCTCGTCCCCCTCGTCACCGTCGCCGCCGCGCTCACCGGCAGCAAGGCAGGGCCACGGCCGAAGGTGCGTGACGTGCTCGCCGACTCCTTCGGCCTGCTGGGCATGTCGCTCTTCCTGCTCCTCATAGCCGCGACGATCGAGACCCTGGTGAGTACCTGATGCGATCAACCCTGGACGTACATCCCGCCGACCCGCGCCCCGTCGCGCCTCGCGCCGTCGTCCTAGCCCGACGGGCCCAACTGGCCGGCCTCGCCGCCTGTTTCGTCCTGCTCGCTTTGCTGATGGGGCAGTTCCTCGACCTGTACCGCTCCGAAGCGTCCGGCAAGATCACCGACCCCACGCCGGGACAGCTGGACGTGGCCGCCTGGGCGGCCTGGGCCATGAGCTGGCTGTTCAACACCGTGGCCTACGCGGTGCTGGCCATCGCCCTCGGGGCTCTCGGCGCCGCCTGCTGCCGCTGGGCCGGCGCACGGGCCGACCTCCGCCGGCTGAGGCTCACCGCCGGCGCGGTGCTCGCCGGATATCTGGCCCTGCGCCTCGCCGTGTTCACCGTCCTGTCCCTGGCCGGGGCGGACGACCGTACGCTGCTCGGCTGGCTCTCCACCCCGGAGCCGAGCCTGCTGCTCCCCGCCGCCGTCCTCGCCGTCGCCCTGCGCCGCGCCGCACCGGAGCTGACCCTCGCGCGCACCGTGACCTGCGCCGCCGCGCCCGTCGTCGTCCTGGGGCTGCTCTTCGCCGTGCTGTGACCACAGCGACCTTCCGACCCGACCGCCGCGCCCGAGAGAAAGCAGCGCCGACCACCATGCCCACCCCCCACGCCACCCGCACCTCGCGATGGCGGCAACTCGCCTGGTTCGCCGCCCTGTCCACCGCCGCCGTCGCCTGGTGCCGGGCAGGGCTGTACGCCGCGCAACGCGACGAGGTGCGGGCCGCGGTCACGGACTCCTCCCGGCTCGCCGACACCAACCGCGACTTCGTCCTCCAGGCACAGGACCTCCTCCAGTGGGCCTGGTGGGGCTTCCCGGTCGTCTTCCTCCTGCTCACCACCGTCGCCGTGGTGCTGCGCGTGGGGCAGTTCCTGCTCATCGGTGTCAGCGGGGCGGCAGGTGCCGCGCTGGGCATGGCCGGGCTGATGTTCCCGGCCACCGGAGCCCTGAACTCGCTCGCGGTCGCCTTCATGGTCCTGCTGGTGTGCTCGGTGGCCGCGACGGTCCTGCCAGGACGCCCGTCATGACCACAGTGCGCCGGCACTGCCGCGTCGTGCTCGCCCTGGCCCTCGCCGACGGCCGCCGCAAGCTCAACCTCCTCCAGGGACGGGCCACTCCGCGCTGGGCGCAGCTCGCCACGGTCGCCTGCTTCGTCCTCGGCGCCGCCACCGCCCTCGCCCTCGCCGCCGGTGCGGGGCTGCTGGCCGCGCACACCGTGCCCGTCACGTCGGCCGGAACCGCGGAACTGGCCCGCTACTCCTGGCTTCCCGCACTGGTCGTGGCCGCTTCCCTCGCCGCGGGCGCCCGCCCCAACGAGGCCCGGCTCGTCGTGGACCCGCCCGACCGCGAAGTACTGCTGACCCAGCCCATCACGCCCGGGCAGCTGCTGTTCGTCCGCGCCGTGGGCCCCGCCCTGTCCGCCGCCGTCGGCTTGGCCACCGCAGTATGCGCCTTCCTCAGTTGCTGGCTGACCGGTTCGGCCGCGGGCAGCCGCCTTCTGCCCACCGCCTTCGCCCTGGCCCTCGGCGTGGTGGCGCTCGGACTGGCCCTGCGGCTGGCCGTCTTCGGACTGCTCGCCCTGATACGGGGCGTCGCCGCCCGGCTGCGGGTCCTCCTGCTCGCCGGGTGCGGCGGTATCGCGGCGGGGCTCATCGCGGCACCCCTCACCGAAGGGCTGTGCACGGAAGGCCCGTTGGCCCAGGCCCTGCCCCGCCTCGTGGGCGAGACCCTGAACTCCGTACGCCCGCACTGGTGGGACGCCCTGCTCGGCGGCGGTGCCGCCCGTACCGCTGCCGCCGCGGCCGCAACGGCGCTGCCGCTGGCGGCCGGTGCCGCCGTCCTGCTGCACCGGGCCGCGCGCACGCGCGTGCTGCGTACGGAGCGGCAGGTGCAGGTCCACCGCCGGCCGGCGCGCGGGCGACAGCCCCGGTCCGTCCTCGCCGGCTTCCTCGTCAAGGACGCGCGGGCCGCGTTGCGAGGATCCCTTGCCGCCACCATCGGCCTGCGCCGCTGCCTGCTCGGCGGCATCGCCCTGCTGGGCGCGGGCGCGGGTCATGCCCTGGGCACGGGCGGCGACAGCCCCCTCGGCGTGCCCGCGGTCACCGCGGCCGGTGCGTTGGTCGGCGGGGTCCTGCTGGTGGCCGACGAGGCCGTTCAGACCGCGGGTATCGAGGCCGAGCGTGGCGCGTGGGACGCACTGTGCCAATCCCCCCTGAACCGGCGAACGTTGCTGGTGTACAAGGCGGTATCGTTCACCGCCACCGTGACAGCCGTCGTGGTGCCGGGGTCGATCGGCTGGGCCCTGCTCGCCGCCGGAACCGGCCCCGACCTCCTCCCCCTGCTCCTCACCGCGCTCGCCGCCGCCTGCGCGGTCGGTGCCGCCGCCGTGGCCACGGCGACCGTCATGCCGCCCGCCGAGCACAGCGGCCAGGCACGCGTCGCCCGTTCCCCCGCCGCGGGGGTCCTCCAGGGCGCCCTCACCGGCGTGGCGATGATCCCCGCCATCGGACTGCCGCCACTGCTGCCCGACGATGCGACGCTCCTGCGCTCCCTCCCCGCCCTGGCGACCCTCCTGCTCCTCGGTGCGGCAGCCGCCGCACTTCCTCGTCTCCCCGACCGAAAGGCGACGACCCCGCGATGATCAGAATGCGCGGCCTCGCCGCGGACCACGGCGACACGTCCGTCCTGCGCGACATCGAAGCCCACGTCACACCAGGCGAGTTCGTCCACCTCACCGGCGAGAACGGCTCCGGCAAGAGCACCCTCCTGCGCGTCCTCGCCGGCCTCCACGAACCCCGCGCCGGCGAACTCCTCATCGGCGGACACCCGGCGCAGTCGGTTGCGGCGAAGGCCCTGCGCGGCTTCGTCCAGGACGAACCGCCCCTCTACGACTACCTCAGCGTCCGCGAACAGCTCGCGTTCACGGCCCGCTTGTGGGACGTACCGCCGGGCACGGCCCTCGACACGCTGGAACGGTTCGGCGCACGCCAGTGGACCGACAGCCTCGTCCGCGAACTGTCCCTGGGCACGCGCAAGAAGGTCGGCCTGGCCGCCGCCACCCTCCACCGGCCCCGCCTGATCCTCCTCGACGAACCGTTCAACGCCCTGGACACGGCAGCAGTGGACGAACTCACCGCACTCCTGCGGGAGTGGAAGGACGAAGGCCGCACGATCCTCACCGTCAGCCACACCCGGCACGGACTTGACGACCTCATCGACCGACGGCTGCTGCTCAGCGAAGGCCGAGTGCACACCCGCCTTGCCCCCCAGGACACCCAGTGATCGACTTCTGCCAACTCACCAAGAAGTACGGCGACCGCACGGTGGTCGACGGCCTCACCTTCCGCGTCGAACCCGGCACGGTGACCGGCTTCCTCGGCCCCAACGGCGCGGGCAAGTCCACCACCATGCGCATGGCCCTCGGCCTCGACCGGCCCACCTCCGGCACCGTGACCGTCCTGGGCAAGCCCTACGCCGAACTCCGCCACCCGCTGCGGGAGGTCGGGGCGCTGCTCGACGCCCGTGCCATGCACGACGGCCGCACTGCCCGCAACCACCTGCGCGTCCTCGCCCAGAGCAACGGCCTGCCGGCGGACCGGGTCGAGGACGTGCTCGCCCGGGTCGGCCTCCAGGAGGTCGCGGGGCGCCGGGTCAAGGGCTTCTCGCTCGGCATGCGCCAGCGCCTGGGCATCGCCGCGGCCCTCCTCGGCGACCCTGCGGTGCTGTTGTTGGACGAGCCCGTCAACGGCCTCGACCCGGAAGGCATCCGCTGGGCCCGCGGCCTGATGCGCGGCCTCGCCGCCGAGGGGCGTACCGTCCTGGTCTCCAGCCACCTCATGAGCGAGATGGCCCTCACCGCGGACCGCCTCGTCGTCATCGGCCGGGGCAGACTGCTGGCCGACACCACGGTCAAGGAGTTCGTGGGAGGCCAAGGCGTCCAGGTACGAACACCCCACCGTGACCGGCTCGTTGACCTCCTGGACCACAAGGGAATCCGCCATTCCCCGGTACCGGGGGACGACAACGCACTCCTCGCCCACGGCACGGAACCGGCCGCCGTGGGCGAACTGGCGGCGTCCGCGGGCCTGACGCTGCACGAGCTGTACGCACAGCGCGCGTCCCTGGAGGAGGCGTACCTCGAAGTCGTCGCCGACGCCACGGAATACCGCACCGCGCCCGAGGGAGTCTGACCCATGAACGTACTGCTCTCGGAATACACCAAACTCCGCACCGTACGCTCCACATACTGGACGCTGGCCACCACCGTGGCCGTCACGGTCGGCACCGGCGCCCTGCTGTGCCTGCTCACCCACTACGCGCTGCACGACATGAACGCCGACGACCGCGCCTCCCTCGACCCCACCGCCACCAGCCTCGCGGGCCTGGCCCTCGGCCAGCTGGCCCTGGTCGTCTTCGGAGTGCTGGCGGCCTCGGGCGAGTTCGGCACCGGCATGCTCACCTCATCCGTGCAGGCGGTACCCCGCCGGGGGCTCCTGCTCGGCTGCAAGGCGGCGATGGTCGGGGCGGCCGCCCTCCTGACCGGCTGCCTGACCTCCTTCGGCTCCTTCCTCACCGGACAGGCCGTACTGGGCGGCGACGTGGCGGCCTCCCTCGGCGACCGGGGCGTGTTCCGCGCGGTCCTCGGGGCCGGCCTCTACATGGCGATGCTCTGCCTGTTCGCCCTGGGCGTCGCCATGGCCCTGCGCAGTGCGGTACTCGCTCTGGGCACGCTGATGCCGTTCTTCTTCCTGATCTCGCCCATCCTGTCCGCCTTCCCGACGACCGCCCGCTTCGCCGCTTACCTCCCCACCACCGCGGGCGCCCGGATCGCCGAGGTGAACCCCGCCGCCGGAACCCTCGGCCCGTGGACCGGCTTCGCGGTGCTGTGCGCCTGGGCCGCCGCGGCACTGGGCGCGGGGTACGCGGTGCTGCGGCGGCGGGACGTCACGCTGTAGCGGGCCAGTTCTCCAACGCGATGTGCAGCGCCTCCAACGTCCGCTCCCAGGAGGCCTGCACCGCACGGACATGAGCGAACCCGTCCTTCGCCTCGATGCTGATCCACCCGTGGATCGTGCTGCGCAGCAGCCGCACCGCGTCGGTGATGTCCGGCTCGTCCAGCCCGTACGACCGCAGCATGGCGTAGGAGACGTCGACGTTACGCATGTCGGCGATCCCCGGTTCCAGCCGCATCTGCGTGGCCGCGAAGCGGCCGGGGTGCTCGAGCGCGAACTGCCGGATGGCATCCGCGAAGGCGATCAGGGCGTCCTTGCCGGCCCGCCCCGCGACGGCCTCCGAAATACGGTCGGCGAGCTCGCGCGAAGCGAGCGCCGCGACCCGGGTGCGCAGATCCTGAACGCTCCTGACATGCGAGTACAGACTCGCGTCCTTGACCCCGAACCCCCGCGCCAGCGCGGACACCGTGAGGTTCTCGAACCCGACCTCGTCCGCCAGATCCGCCGCGGCTTCCGCCAAGCGCTCGGCCGTCAGTCCCGCACGAACCATGGATGCCCACCTTTCCTAGGGGTCCTAGCTAAGCACCTAAATTACCTTGCTGTGTCGCTAGGACCCCTGTTAGCTTCCAGATCATGAAGCCACTGAGTGAGCAGGACATCCGTACGTCCTTCGTCAACTGCTCGAAAGGCGAGGCCAAGCGCCTCACCCTCCCCCGCGACCTGAGCGAACAGCCCTGGGACGACCTCGACTTCCTGGGCTGGTGCGACCCCTCCGCCCCCGAACGCCGCTACCTCGTCACCGAGCACGAGGGTGGCCTTGTGGGCGTCGCCCTCCGCTTCTCCAACAAACAGCGCGGCTTCCTGCAGCGCAGCATGTGCACCCTGTGCTACACCACCCACCCCGGCAACGGCGTCTCCCTGCTGGCCGCCCGCAAGGCAGGCGCGACGGGCCGCGAGGGCAACTCCGTGGGCGCGTACATATGCACCGACCTCGCGTGCTCGCTGTACGTACGGGGCGTGAAGACCCCGGAGCCGGGCGGGCGGTTCAAGGAGACGCTGTCGGTGGAGGAACAGGTGGAGCGGCTGCGGGGGAAGCTGGGGGAGTTCGTGGGCAAGCTGTATGAGTGACGGGCACTCCCGGACGTGGTTCGTCGGAAGTGCCCGTCTATTTGGTCCCGAAGCGACTCAAGACCAACTCGCTAGAACATATGGGGAACAAGTCCTGCGGTCCCGCCTCCGATGACGGGCACGGCCAGCACCAGCCACCCGCGACCGCCGCGCATCGGCGATTCCTCGTGACGGATCATCAGCGCGAGTGCCATGCCGGCCATGGCCGGGAGGGCGATCCCGAGCAGAGCCAGAACCAGCGGGTTGGGCACTGCGTGACGGCTGATGGCCCAACCGGCACCCACGCTGATCGCCGCAGCCGAGAGGAGTTCACCTGTCGGTTGCAGCAGGCCATAGCGGGCCCGATCGGCTCCAGCAACTCGGGCCTTGGTCCGGACAGCGGCAAGCATCCAGACGATGCCTGCGATGACCAGCAGGCTTTCAGCAGCGAAGACGATGTTGGCTGCCAACATGCCATTCCTCCGATTGCTGCCTAGGAACAGGCTGCCTTGACGCCATTGATTCCCAGAAGCTCAGCGCCGAGCCACTGGAGATCCTTGGAGAGGGTGTGCTTCTTGCCCTTCCGGATGGCCTTGATGGCGCTTACGGTCCGCTTGATCCCGACGCGCTTCGCCAGTCTCACGATCTTCACCATCTTCGAGGCGGGAAGCGCGGCGCTGCCGAGGGCCACCGTAACGGCACCAATGCATCCCATGCTGGGCCAGCCGAACTGGGCGGATTCCTGGGGCAGTTCCTTGGTCTTGGCCTGCTTCTTCAGGTAAGCGGCAACTGCATTGTCCCCCTGTTCCAGAACGTCATCAGGGACGGAAACCAAGACCTCGAGCATGGCTTCCCACCGAGCGTCGGACTCGGGCGAGTCGGGCAGCTGACCGGGCTGGGGGATATCAAGCTCTGCTCGTGCGCCCGCAACGGACTGGGCGGCAGAAGCGCGCTGCGCTTCCACGGCGTTGGCGGCGGGTGCAGCTATGGCAAATGAGACCGCGGCCATAGCGGTAGCCGCGGAGATGCGCATGGTTTTGCGGTTCACGTAGACTAACTCCTCATGGAAAGGTCACCCGCGTCTCCTTGGCTCGCCAAAACCCGTTGAGACGTGGGGCCTGACCGCACACAGAGGGCAGCGATCCTGAACACGGATCGCTGCCCTCTCGCGTACGGCGACTCGAACTCCTTGACTATATATTGACGGTCACATGACTGGTCAAGGATTGATTTGATGCCCCTGTCAGCGATGTGAGGCAGTGTCAGCGGATGGATTGATGCAAGGCCTCGGCCTGCCTGCGTCACCCGAGGTGGCATCGGATGTGTTCTGCAGTGGGCGCACCGACGCCCGGGGGTGTCATGGCTGGCTGTTACGTGGCAGGTGCCGCCAACTCGCTTACGGGGAAGCCGGGTCGACAGGTGCTTGACGATTTCATGGGTAGATCATTAAAATTTGCTTGCGTTTGAGGCGCCGCTCTGGGAGGAGGCGCCCCTTGGGAGTGGCGGGGAGAGCCACGGATTGACGCAACCCGTAGAAGGCGGGGCTGGTCATGCCACTGACGCGGCTGTCAATCCTTTTGCCTGATTCCCGGTCCGTGAAGGTGGGCGGCGCACCTTCGTGAGCGATGTCGGTTCATCTTCTTGAGTCAGCAAGCAGAGCGCGCTTCGTTCGCTGTTCATCAAATGTCCTTCAGAATGCGACTGTTCATGCATTTCTCTCGAATATCGAGATCCATCGTGGTGGGAGTGGCAAGCGGCCTGCTTGTCGTATCGGCAGCCACATCTTGGGCCGCAACGCCGTCACCTGGCGGCAAGGCCTCCAGTCCGGCGGTGACCGCCACGCTGGGCGGGGGCGTGGACGGTGCGCCGCAGCCCGGCTCCGCACCGGGCAGTGAGCCATCCGAGCGCGGTAAGCCCACTCCCGTGACGACCGCTGATGGCAAGGTCGACCCGGCTGTCGCGTACTGGACTCCGGAGCGCATGGCCGCGGCAACGCCTCTCGGTCCCGACCGGGACAGCAACACTCCGTTGGGGCAGATAACTTCGCCATCTCCGAAGGCGTTCGTGGCGCCGAAGCGGGGCAAGGCTCTTGCGGCTTCTGGTACCGGCTCCTACTTCACGGGGACGGCGACGGTGGGCATTCTGTTCCTGGAAACGGAAGGGATGCAGAAGCACTACTGCACGGCCAGTGTTGTCGACAGCCCTGGAAAGAACATCATTCTCACTGCGGGACACTGCACCCGTGGCCGCAGCACGATCTTCATTCCGCGCTACCAGCAAGGGCCCGCGGCGAACGACCAGATCTATGGGGCGTTTGCGGTGGAGAAGTTCTTCAGCGACTCCCGCTATGAGCACAACACTAAGGGGCCGCACTCCGATCTCGACTCTGCGTTTGCTCGCGTCAAGCCGAACACCAAGAAGCAGCAGGTGCAGCAGGCCACCCGCGGTGGCAACAAGCTGACGCGTACTCCTGGTTACAAGAACAACGTCACGGTCATCGGCTACCCGGGCCACGGTCACAACCCCAAGGACATGGCCATCAAATGTCCGAACGTCGCCACGACACGGCTTCCAGGCTACAAGCAGATGCGGATGGAGTGCTCCGGCTTCTATGGAGGAACGTCCGGTAGTCCATGGCTCCTTGACTTCAACGAGGCAACCGGCACCGGCAAGGTCATCGGTAATCTCGGCGGCTGGAACGGTGGTGGGCTCGAGAACGACAGTGATTCCGTCTCCTTCAGCCCCGTCTATGACGACTTGGTCTTCTCCCTGTACAACGACGCGGTCAACAACCGCACCCCCGAGGACCGAGGCAAGGCTCCCTTTAGCATCCACGGACGAGGAGGGCTGACCTGGAAGCATGCCAAGCTGATGGCCTCGGGGGACTACACCGGTGACGGCAAGGGTGACTTGATCGTCGTGTGGGCTGATGGAGAGGTGAGTCTCTATCGCGGAAACGGCCGTGGTGGGTTCGACGCGGAGAAGCAGCTGATCGGGGCGAACGACACCTGGAAGCACGCGATGGCCGTCACCGGGGGAGACTTCACCGGGAGTGGCATCTCTGACCTGATCGTGCGGTGGTCGGACGGTGAGGTGAGTCTGTACGGGGACGTGACCGCCTCCAGCAAGTTCGGCAACGAGATCACGTTGACGGGGGCCAACGGCACTTGGAAGCATGCGGATCAGGTCGTCGCCGGCCGATTCAGTGCCAACAAGTGGACCGATGACGTTCTGGTGCGGTGGTCCGATGGCGAGGTCACCTTGTACACGGACGTGAGTGCGTCGGTGAAGTTCCGTAACGAGAAGAAGATTCAGGACCCCAACGGCACGTGGAAGCATGCGACCCTTCTTGCCAGTGGCGATTTCACAGGCAATGACTACTGGGATGTCATCGTTCGCTGGAGTGATGGCGAGCGAACTCTGTTCGCGGACGTGAACGCCTCCGGAAAGCTCGGCAAGGAGATCCAGATGCAGGCGCCGAACGCAACCTGGAAGCATGCCGCAGCCATGACGGCAGGAAGCTTCACAGGCAATGGTCATCCGGATGACTTGATCGTGCGCTGGTCCGATGGAGAGGTCAGCCTCTACGCGGAAACGGGCACCAGCCTGGGTGCGGAGAATCAGCTCGTTCCCCCCGCGGTTCGCTAACCGCTGACATATGGTCCGGTGCAGGCGTGCCCCAATGGGGCCCAGCCCGCACCGGGCCTCAGGCATTTATGGATCCAACGAATACCGAGGTGTGCTCCTTGTCCAATCGACGTCTGAAGTCCATGAGTTCTGCGCTGTTCACTGGGGCGATCGCGGTGCTCATGGTGGCTTCATCTCCGGCAGTGGCCGCTGACGACCCGGGTCTGGTTGTCGAGCTGGCACGCAAGGCGGTGCCTGGTGACACTGTCCCCTTGTCCGTCTCGGCTCCTTTGTTTGGTACTTCGGACGATGACGAAACCATCGTGATCGAATCTCCTGCCTTCACCAAGAAGGTCAAGGCGCGCATTGGCCGGTTCAACGCGCGCGGCACCGCTCACGTGCGCTGCGACATCACCCCCGGCACTTACCCCGTGCGGATTACTGGGAAGAATGCTGCTGACGCTCTGGCCAACGGAGAGGGAGTCACTCACATAACGGTGGTTGCCAACCCCAACGCCAAGTGTCAGGAAAATGAGGGGATGTCGACCGACGATGAGGGTTATGACGAAGCCGAGAAGAGCAGCTCGAACCATGCGGGTTTGATTTGGGCCACGGGTGCTGCGGCCTTTGTCATCGGCGTAGCCGGATTCTTTCTCGGACGCACCATTCTTCGTAAGCGTCGGCAGTGACCATGGTGGTCGGCTTTTATCGTGCGCAGCATGGCGCTGAATGAGTTGCGATTGGTCACGATCAGCTGCGTGGATGGGGCGAGGCACGCTCGATTCCAGGGGGCCTACTGTTCCGCAGGGGCCCCTATGAGGATGTCTCACGTGGCGCTGTGGTGACGTGCGGCATCATGGTCGCTTGTGAGTGTTGATCTTTCGCGGCGGCTGGTTCCTGACGGGTTGTGGGAACTGGCCGCTCCGTTGCTGCCATCGTTCAGGTCCCGTCCGCAGGGCGGT
>NZ_JBTHHU010000063.1:0-9237 GCF_059089585.1 Streptomyces sp. SX-6
CTACGCCCCCGGGCCCCCGAAACCGCGCTTCGCGCGGTTGTCCTCAATCGCCGGACGGGCTGAAATTCAGCCCGTCCGGCGATTGAGGACGAGCGGCGGAGCCGCGACAAGCGGGGTCCGGGGCGGAGCCCCGGTTACGGGAAGGGGCGGGGTGGGGGAGGAATCCAACAGGCGACCGCACCCCCCATCACCTAAAGTCCGACCCATGGGCCAGACCGACCTCTCCCGGCCACTGGGCCGTGACGGCGGCTGGTCGGAGGCGGAGCCGCCGTGCGACAACGCCGCCTTCGCGGAGCTGCCCGTACGCCCGTACGACCTGCTGACCTTCGCGGTCTGCAGGGCACTGCCGCCCCTGTGGTCCCTGCTCCGCCTGCGGCAGGCAGCCCGCATGATGCGGCACTACCTCGGAGCCACCGGCGCCCCGTGCCGCGTGGACGCCGAGGCGCTGCTCGCCCTGCCCGCCGTCCGCGCCGCCGCGGACACACAGCTCGACCGCTGGCGGGCCGAGGCCCTCGAGCGCTGGTCGGCCGGGCCGCACACCCCCGCCGCGTACCCGGCCGACAGCGGCTGGCGGGACGCCCTGATCACCCGGCGCGTCAGCGCCGACTGGTGGCTCGCGCTGCGCTGCGTCGAGTTCCGGCTGACGGGGACGGTCCGGGTGGCGGCCGACGGCAGCACGGCCGTGGACTACCGGTTCGCCGTGGAGAAGGGCTGGAACTTCGACCGGGGCAAGTCGGAGTGCGGCATCCCGTTCGCCCCGTTCGCCCGCCTGCACGAGACGGGACTCGCCCGTCAGTTCACGGTCATGGGGGAGGCCTTCGGGCACGCCTGAGAGCATGAACAGGCGAAAGCCCCCGCGCGAGTCGACCGCGCGGGGGCTTTCGTGTGCCTGCCCCGTGACACGGGTGAGAAGACGATCACGAGCAGGCAGCTCAGGGAAAACCAGGGAACTACGGAACCAGCAGCAGCGCGTTACCGCGCTCCTTCGCCGCGGCGTAACGCTTCGCCACGTCCTGCCAGTTGACGACCCGCCACATGGCCTCGATGAAGTCCACCTTCTGGTTCTTGTACTGCAGGTAGAAGGCGTGCTCCCAGGCGTCGAAGACCAGGATCGGCGTGGATCCCTGGCCGACATTGCCCTGGTGGTCGTAGACCTGCTCGACGATCAGCCTGCCGCTGACCGGCTCGTACGCGAGGACGCCCCAGCCGGAACCCTGCGTCGTGGCGGAGGCCTTGGTCAGCTGGGCCTTGAACTTGGCGAAGGAACCGAAGGACTCGGCGATGGCGTCCGCGAGCTCGCCCACGCCGTCCTTGTCGAGCGGCTCGCCGCCGCCGTCACCGGTCATGTTCTGCCAGTAGATGCTGTGCAGGATGTGGCCGGAGAGGTGGAAGGCGAGGTTCTTCTCCAGGCCGTTGACCGAACCCCACTGGTCCTTGTCGCGGGCCTCGGCGAGCTGCTCGAGGGTGTCGTTCGCGCCCTTGACGTAGGCGGCGTGGTGCTTGTCGTGGTGCAGCTCGATGATTTTCGCGTCGATGACGGGCTGGAGAGCCGCGTAGTCGTACGGGAGTTCAGGAAGTGTGTAGATGGCCATGCCGAGCCCTCTCCGACTGCTTATTGCAATTAACTTGCAAGTAGACGCTATCAGCAAGTGCGTGCGGAAAGCGGGTTGAGGTACGGGACTCGGTCCAAAGACCGAGGCGGGGTGGGTCCTGGGAATCAGGACCCACCCCGCCTCGGATGGGGGAACAGTGGCGGTACGTCAGTTCCGCTTGGCGGCCGCCCAGCGCTGGCGCGTCCAGCCGACGAGCGCGAGGACCACCGTGAGCCCGGCGGTGGCGTACAGCTGCTGGGCCGTGTCCTTCTCGCGCAGCATCAGCCCGAGGGTGCAGACGATCCCGGCGAGAGCCACCCAGGTGAGCACCGGGAAGCACCACATCCGCACCACGAGCCGCTCGGGCGTCTCACGCTCGAGCTGCCGCCGCATGATCAGCTGGGTGGCGGCGATGAAGCCCCACACCACCAGCACAGCCGCGCCGGTCATGTACAGCAGCCACTTGAAGACGGTGTCGGGCCACCAGTAGCTGAGCAGCACCGCGAAGAAGCCGAACGCGGAGGAGGCGAGCACGGTCCGGCGCGGCACCCCGCCGCTGACCTTGGCCAGGAAGCGGGGGCCCTCGCCGCGCTGGACGAGGGAGTGCGACATCCGGGACGCGCCGTAGATGTTGGCGTTCATCGCCGAGAGCAGCGCGATCAGCACGATCACGTTCATGATCTCGCCGGCCGCCGGGATGTCCAGGTGGTTGAGGACGGCGACGTACGGGCCGCTCGCCGTCACCGACGGGTCGGCCCAGGGGATCAGCGTCACCACGACGAACATCGAGCCCACGTAGAACACCGCGATGCGCCACATCGCCGTACGGACCGCCTTGGCGACACCCTTGACGGGCTGCTCGGACTCGGCCGCCGCGATCGTCACCGTCTCCAGGCCGCCGTAGGCGAAGACCGAGGCGAGCAGGCCGGCGACGAGGCCGTCGGTGCCGTTGGGCAGGAAGCCGCCGTGCCCGGTGAGGTTGTCGGAGCCCGGGGCCGAGGTGCCGGGCAGCAGGCCGAGGATGGCCAGGATGCCCAGGGCGAGGAAGGCCACGATCGCGGTCACCTTCAGCGCGGCGAACCAGAACTCGAACTCGCCGAAGTTGCCGACGGCCGCGAGGTTGGCGCCGCAGAAGAAGGCCATGAAGAGCAGGACCCACATCCAGGAGTCCGTGGCCGGGAACCACTTGACCATGATCGTCGCCGCGCCGATCGCCTCGACGGCGATGCCGACGCACAGCTCGATCCAGAACATCCACCCGGCGGTGAACCCCGCCCAGGGGCCGATGGACCGCTCGGCGTGCACGGAGAAGGTGCCCGAGGCCGGACTGGCCGCGGCCATCTCGCCCAGCATGCGCATCACGAGCATGACCAGCAGCCCGGAGGCCGCATAGGCCAGCACGATGCCCGGTCCGGCGGCGGCGATGCCGGCCCCCGAACCCACGAAGAGCCCCGCGCCGATCACTCCGCCCAGCGCGATCATCGACAGATGTCGCTGCTTGAGTCCGTGCGACAGGGGGCTGCCTCCGGCGCCGTCCGGCGCCGCGTCGGTGACCTCGCGCTCGGGCGCGGAGGTCGCATTCATCCGAGTCATGGTCGTGATCTGTCCCCGTGAAAAGAGTGCCGAGAGGAGAAAAGTTGCCTCAGTGTGAAGTCGATGTTCGCTGAGGACAACACTTCTCACACAGGTGTCCGATATTCAGACGTGGGCGTGACGCTCCGTGTCCGCCATATCGTTAAAAACGGAACTATTGGGTCGGGGTCAGGCGCGCCCGGCGCAGCCGCAGCTCGCGCAGCAGCGCGACCACGAGCACCGCGCCCGTCGCCGCCGCCGACCACAGCAGCTGCGGCCGGGAGTCCGCGTCGGCGAGCATCAGCACCAGCACGGTGGCCATCGCGACCAGAGCGGCCCAGGTCAGATAGGGGAAGCACCACATCTTGAGCGTGAGCCGCTCCGGCATCTCGCGCTCGATGCGCCGGCGCAGCCGCAGTTGCGAGGCGGCGATCAGGGCCCAGACGAAGAGCAGTACCGCACCCACGGCGTTGAGCAGATAGTGGAAGATCGAATCCGGCCACTTCAGATTGAGGACGACCGAGGCGAAACCGAACGCCACCGACGCCAGCACCGCCCGCCGGGGCACCCCGCCGCGGGAGACGGCCAGCAGCGAGCGCGGCGCCTCGCCGCGCTCGGCCAGCGAGAACACCATCCGCGACGAGCCGTAGAGGTTGGCGTTCAGCGCCGACAGCAGCGCCACGAAGATCACGATCTGCATGATCTGCCCGGCCGACGGCACCCCGATGTGGTCCAGCACGGCCACGTACGGGCTCTCGCCCGGCTTCATCGACGACCACGGCAGCAGCGTCACGATGACGAGCATCGAGCCGACATAGAAGAAGAGGATGCGCCACACGGCGCTGCGGACCGCCCGGCCCACCGCCCGCTCCGGGTCGTCCGACTCGGCGGCGGCGATCGTCACGACCTCCAGGCCGCCGAAGGCGAAGGCGACGGCGAGCACGCCGGAGATGACGCCGCTCCAGCCGTTGGGCAGGAATCCGCCGTGGCCCGTGAGGTTGGCCAGGCCCACCGCGTGGGTGTCCGGCAGCAGCCCGAAGATCGCCAGCGTGCTCAGGCCGAGGAAGAGCAGGATGGCCCCGACCTTGAGGGCCGCGAACCAGAACTCGAACTCGCCGAAGTTCTTCACGGCGGTGAGGTTGGCCGTGGTGAACACCAGCATGAAGAGGAGGACCCAGGCCCACTGCGGCACCGCCGGCAGCCAGCCGTGCGCGATCTGCGCGGCGGCCGTGGCCTCCACGGCGAGCACGATCACCAGCAGGAACCAGTAGAGCCAGCCCACCGTGAACCCGGCCCACCGGCCCAGCGCCCGCTCGGCGTGCACCGAGAACGCGCCCGAGGCGGGCATCGCCGACGACAGCTCGCCGAGCATCCGCATCACCAGCATCGCGAGCGTGCCCGCTATCAGGTAGGACACGATGATCCCCGGTCCGGCGACCGCGATCCCGGCCCCGGAGCCCACGAACAGTCCGGCACCGATCACTCCGCCCAGCCCCAGCATCGTCAGATGACGCTGCTTGAGCCCCCCGGCCAGCGGTTCCTTCTCACCGGCGAGGGACTCGGCGGCGGGCGGTGCGTCGTGCATGCGGTTCGTACTCTCGGCTCGTGCGATGTGCGCTGCGCAAGGATGCGCGTCCTTAACACTCTCCCGACAAAGCGGCCAGAGCCAAGCCGCTCCGGGGTCCGCGTGACCAGCATCACTCGGGAGAAACCCGCCAAAGCCCGGCGGTCCGCCTTTGTCGCGGTCGACCCGTGCCGAACGGATCACCCTCGGCTAACGTCGCCCTGGCTTACTGATTTCTTATCCCAACGACCCTTCCGGAGTACCGATGGCCACCGCCGCAGTGTCAGCCCCCCGGACCGGTACGGTCCTCGCCGATCTTCTGCCCGCCTCCTCCGTCACCCGGGCCCGTGTGCGCGATGCGGCCCTGGTCCTCGGCGGTGCCGTGCTCACCGGTGTCACCGCGCAGATCGCCGTGCCCGTCCCGGGCTCCCCGGTGCCGGTCAGCGGCCAGACCTTCGCCGCCCTGCTCGTCGGCACGGCCCTCGGCGCCCGCCGCGGCTTCCTCTCCCTCGCCCTCTACGCCGTCGTCGGCATGGCGGGCGTGCCGTGGTTCGCCGAGGCCCGCGCGGGCGCGGCGTTCCCGTCCTTCGGCTACGTCCTCGGCATGCTGCTCGCCGCCACGGTCGTCGGTGCCCTGGCCCGCCGCGGCGGCGACCGCTCGGTGGCGCGCACGGCCGGGACGATGGTCCTGGGCTCCGCGATCATCTACGCGGTGGGCGTGCCGTACCTGGCGCTGGCCGCGCACATGTCCCTGACCGACGCCTTCGCCGCGGGCATGGTCCCGTTCCTCATCGGCGACGCCCTCAAGGCCGCCCTCGCCATGGGCGCCCTCCCGGCGGCATGGAAGCTGCTGGGCCGCCGCGGCTGAGTCCGTCTCCGGCCCGTACGCATGATGCCTGTTACTCGACCGCGGCAGCGGCCCGCCGGCGCCGGTGCAGGACCAGGCCGGTGGCCAGGACCAGGGCGCCTACCAGGCTGGAGAGAAGCACCTGTTCACGGTTGTCGCCGCCGTCGACGACCATGTAGCCCAGGACGAAGAGGATCATGCCGATGGTCGCCCACGTCAGGTAGGGGAACAGCCACATCCGCACGACCAGCTTCTCCGGCTCCTCGCGCAGGATGATGCCGCGCATCTTCAGCTGGGTGAAGCAGATGACCAGCCACACGAACAGGGCGACGGCACCGGAGGAGTTGAGCAGGAACTTGAAGACGGTGTCCGGCCACCAGTAGTTGAAGGCGACGGCGAGGAAGCCGAAGACGACCGAGGCCAGGATCGCGGCCTGCGGGACGCCTCGGGCGTTGGTCTTGGCGAAGGAGCGCGGCGCGTCACCGCGCTGGCCCAGGGAGAAGGCCATGCGGGAGGCCGTGTAGAGGCCCGAGTTGAGGCAGGAGAGCACGGCGGTGAGCACGATGACGTTCATGAACTGGCCGGCGTGCGGGATGCCGATGGTGTCCAGGGCCGCGACGTAGCTGCCCTTCTCGGCGATCGCCTTGGAGTCCCAGGGGAGCAGCGAGACCACGACGAGGATCGAGCCGAGGTAGAAGACGCCGATGCGCCAGATGACGCTGTTCGTCGCCTGCCGCACGGCGCGCTGCGGGTCCTCGGACTCGCCGGCGGCGAGGGTGACGATCTCGCTGCCCATGAAGGAGAAGACGACCATCAGCACACCGGTGAGGATCGCGCCGGGTCCGTGGGGCAGGAATCCGCCGTGGTCGGTGAGGTGGGCGAAGCCCACTCCGTCGTTCTTCGCGCCGGGCAGCACGCCGAAGGCCGCGAGTCCGCCGATCACCACGAAGGCCGCGATGGCGACCACCTTGATGCCCGCGAACCAGAACTCGAACTCGCCGTAGGAGCTGACCGAGGCCAGGTTGGTGGCGGTGAGCACCACCATCACGATCAGTGCCCAGGCCCACTGCGGGACGGCCGGTATCCAGCCCTCGAGGATCTTGGCGCCCGCCGTCGCCTCGACCGCGAGCACGACGACCCAGAAGAACCAGTACAGCCAGCCGATCGTGAAGCCGGCCCAGCGGCCGAGGCCCTGGTCCGCGTAGGCGGAGAAGGAGCCGGAGGTCGGGCGGGCGGCGGCCATCTCGCCGAGCATCCGCATCACGAGGACGACCATCGTGCCGACGAGGGCGTACGAGATCAGGATGCCGGGGCCCGCGGCGGCGATGCCGGAGCCGGAGCCGACGAAGAGGCCGGCGCCGATGACACCACCGATGGCGATCATCGAGAGGTGACGGTTCTTGAGTCCGGCCTTGAGGCCGTCCCCGGCGGACGCGGGCGCTGCGTCTGCGGGATCTCCCGACGTCGACGCCTTTGTCATGGTCGGCGGAATCGCGCTCATGGACAGGTCCTTACGGTTTACGGATTACTCGGGGTACGAGTTCCAGGCATTAGACATTTACGAACCCGTACTCGTGAAGCCCCGAATCCGTATCGTTGTATTCACCCTCTGAAGTGATCAGGCCGGTGGCGAGGACCGGCTTCGCGGCATGCCACACTGCACGCATGCGCGTCTACCTCGGCTCCGACCACGCCGGTTACGAACTCAAGAACCACCTCGTCGAGTGGCTCACGGCACACGGCCACGAGGCCGTCGACTGCGGCCCGCACATCTACGACGCCCAGGACGACTACCCGCCGTTCTGCCTGCGCGCCGCCGAGCGCACCGCGGCGGACCCGGACAGCCTCGGCATCGTGATCGGCGGCTCCGGCAACGGCGAGCAGATCGCCGCGAACAAGGTGAAGGGCGTCCGCGCCGCGCTGGCCTGGAGCGAGCAGACGGCCGCGCTCGGCCGCGAGCACAACGACGCGAACGTCATCTCCATCGGCGGGCGGATGCACACGGAGGAGGAGGCGACGAAGTTCGTCGAGATCTTCCTCGCCACGCCGTACTCGGGTGAGGAGCGTCACACGCGCCGCATCGAGATGCTCAGCCGGTACGAGGAGACGGGCGAGCTGCCCCCGATCCCGGCCCACCACCCGCAGCAGGGCTGAGACGCCGATGCCCGAGGGGCACACGATCCACCGGCTGGCCGCCGATCACCGTGACCTGTTCGCGGACCGCCCCGTGCGGGCGGCCAGCCCGCAGGGGAAGTTCGCCGCCGGCGCGGCCCTGGTCGACGGCCGGCCGCTGACGGTCGCCGAGGCCCACGGCAAGCACCTCTTCCTGGGCTTCGGGCCCGCCGGCTGGATCCATATCCACCTCGGCCTCTTCGGGAAGTACACCTTCGGCGAGGCCCCCGTGCCGCCCGCCACGGACACCGTGCGGCTGCGGCTCGCCACCCCGCAGGCGTACG
The DNA here is from genome assembly GCF_059089585.1 of Streptomyces sp. SX-6. Taxonomy (NCBI): domain Bacteria; kingdom Bacillati; phylum Actinomycetota; class Actinomycetes; order Kitasatosporales; family Streptomycetaceae; genus Streptomyces; species Streptomyces sp. SX-6. The sequence goes on from NZ_JBTHHU010000063.1 coordinate 8,032, forward strand.
CCGATCTGCGCGGCCCTACCACGTGCGCGCTGATCACCGACGGGGAGAAGAAGGCGATACACGACCGGCTCGGCCCGGACCCGCTCCGGGCGGGGGAGGACCCGGCGCCCGCGTACGCCCGTATATCCCGCAGCCGCACCACCGTCGCCGCGCTCCTGATGGACCAGAAGGTCATCGCGGGCGTCGGCAATGTCTATCGCGCCGAGGTCCTGTTCCGGCACGGAATCGACCCCTATCGGGTAGGGCGCGACCTCACCCGGTCCGAATGGGATGCGATCTGGTCGGACTTGGTCGAGTTGATGCATGAGGGGGTGCGGCACAACCGGATCGATACGGTACGTCCCGAGCACACCCCCGAGGCGATGGGCCGCCCGCCGCGCGTGGACGACCACGGCGGCGAGGTGTACGTGTACCGCCGCGCCGGACAGGCCTGCCACATCTGCGGCGGCGAGATCCGCACCGCCGGTCTCGCCGCCCGCAACCTCTTCTGGTGCCCGGGGTGCCAGGAGTCGTAGCGGTTCAGAAGCTGTGCGGCAGCCACGGGGCGAGGCCGGAGCCGAACGCCGACGAGGCCTCCGCCAGCGCCCCTTCGCGCAGCTCCCGCACCAGCCCGGCCCCGGCCGGCCCCGCCAGGGACACCCCGCCGAGATAGGCGGCGCCCAACTCCCGTACGGAAAGGGCCAGATCGGCCGCGTCCTCCGTGCGCCGGCAGGACGCGCCCTTGGCGTCGCCGGTCAGCCGCCAACGCCCGGCGTTCCAGGGGCAGAAGGCGTCCTCGACCTCGAACACCACGTCCACCGGCGCCCGGTAGGTCCGCGCCGCTCGGCCCCGAGGGGTCGTTGCGGACGGGGCGCACCGCGTAGCGCGCGTACCCCACCGTCTCGCCGTCCACGCACTGCAGCGGTGAGGCGCCGTCGCGGTCCTCGGGCGGGTCGAGCAGGGGCAGCGCCTCCCAGCCGCGCGCCCGCGCCGGCATGCCGGGCCGGGCGGCTACCCGGCGCGCGTACACCGCCTCGCACGCGTCGCGCGCCTCCCCGGGCTTCGACAAGCGCAACCGCACATCTGCTGTGCCGTTCGCGCCCTTTGGGGCGCGCGTGCCGTGCGGTACGGAGCCGTTCGGTACGGACAGGCGCACCCGTGTCGTGGGGGGGGGGGGGGGGGGGGGGGGGGGGGGGGGGTGGGGGGAGGAGGGGGGGGGGAGGGGGG
>NZ_JBTHHU010000064.1:0-8639 GCF_059089585.1 Streptomyces sp. SX-6
GTGCGGTGCCGATCGGCCGCCCGCAGGGTGACTGCGGGGTGTTTGTGCTGGACGCGTCGCTGCGGCCGGTGCCGGTGGGCGTGGCCGGTGAACTCTATGTGGTGGGCGTGCAGGTGGCCCGTGGGTACGCGGGGCGGCCGGGTGTGACGGCGGAGCGGTTTGTTGCCGCGCCGTTTGGTGGTCGGGGTGGGCGGATGTATCGCACAGGAGATGTGGTGCGGTGGCGTGCGGATGGGAATCTGGAGTATGCGGGGCGTGCGGATGCGCAAGTCCAGCTGCGAGGCTTCCGCATCGAACCCGGCGAAATCGAAGCCGCTCTGACGTCACACCCGCAGATATCCCGGGCAGCGGTGGTGGTGCGTGAGGATCAGCCCGGCGATAAGCGCTTGGTTGCCTACCTGGTGCCCTCGGACGAAGCCTTGAGTGTGGATGGGGGTGAGGTACGTCGGCACGTCGGTGGGCTCCTGCCGGAGTTCATGGTCCCGGCCGCGGTCGTGACTCTTCCCGAACTGCCGCTGACCGCCCACGGAAAGCTCGACCATCGCGCTCTGCCCGCACCCGAATTCCATGGTGAGCCCAGCAGGGCTCCGAGGAACGGGGTCGAAGAAGCCCTCTGCGGGATCTTCGCCGATGTGCTCGGTGCGGACCAGGTCGGGATCGACGACAGCTTCTTCGATCTTGGCGGCCATTCGCTGCTTGCGACTCGCGTGGTCAGCCGTATCCGCACTCTGCTAGGCGCGGAGTTGCCACTGCGCACCCTGTTCGAGGGGCCGACGGTGGCGCGCCTCGCCGAATGGCTGGCGGATGCCGAGCAGGCGCGAGCGGCTCTGGCGCCCATGGAGCGGCCGGCTGAGGTGCCGCTGTCCTTCGCGCAGCGCAGGCTTTGGTTCCTCAACCGCCTTGAGGGATCCGCGACATCTACTTACAACATGCCGATCGCCCTGCGGTTCACGGGTGTTCTGGACTTCAAGGCGCTGTACGCCGCGCTCCGGGATGTCGTGGAGAGGCACGAGTCGCTGCGGACCGTTTTCCCTGAGCGGGCGGACGGCGTTCCGTACCAGCGAGTGTTGCCTACGACGGAGGCATGCCCGTTGTCGGAGGCCATCGCGATCCCTGAGGCCGAGCTGCCGGAGCGGGTGACTGCTGAGGCTACGCGGGGCTTTGACCTGACGGTTGATGTTCCGTTGCGGGCGCGGTTGTTCGCGGTGGCTGGTGATGTGCATGTGCTGGTGGTGGTGTTGCATCACATCGCGGGTGATGGGTGGTCGATGGTGCCGTTGGCGCGGGATGTGGCGGCTGCGTATGAGGCGCGTACTGCTGGCCGTGCTCCGGAGTGGGAGCCGTTGCCGGTGCAGTACGCGGATTACGCGCTGTGGCAGCGGGAGTTGCTCGGTGACGAGTCCGACCCCGACAGCGTGCTCAGCCGCCAGGTCGCGTACTGGACCGAGGCACTGACCGGGTTGCCCGAGCAATTGGAGCTGCCGGTGGATCGTACCCGGCCCGCTGTTGCCTCGTACCGGGGTGACAGCGTCAGGTTCTCGCTGGGATCCGAAGTCCACCGGGGCCTCGCGGAACTCGCTCGGGAGTCGGGCGCGAGTGTGTTCATGGTGGTGCAGGCGGCATTTGCGGCGTTGTTGTCGCGGATGGGTGCGGGGACGGACATCCCGATCGGCTCTCCCATTGCCGGCCGCACGGATGAGGCGCTGGGCGACCTTGTCGGGTGCTTTGTGAATACACTCGTGTTGCGTACGGATGTGTCGGGTGATCCGACGTTCCGTGAATTGGTCGAGCGTGTTCGTCAGCTGGACCTTTCTGCGTTTGCTCATCAGGATGTGCCGTTTGAGTACTTGGTGGAGGTGCTCAACCCGGTTCGGTCGATGTCTCGGCATCCTTTGTTCCAGGTGATGTTGACTTTCCAGAACAATGAGCAGGCTGAGCTCCGGCTGCCGGGGCTGACCTTTACCGGGGAGTCAACGGGCACGGGCGTGGCCAAGTTCGATCTCTCGTTGGGTGTGAGTGAGCACCATGGTGAGGGTGGGGATCCGGCGGGTGTGGTCGGTGTCTTCGAGTTTGCGGTTGATCTTTTTGACCGGGTGACGGTTGAGGAGTTGGCGGGACGGTTCGGCCGGTTCCTGAGCGCGGTGGTGGCGGATCCGAATTGTCGGGTGAGTGCGGTGGATTTGCTGTCGGCGGGGGAGCGGGAGGGGGTTCTCGACCGTTGGCAAGGTGAGCGGGTCGAGGCTCTTTGGGTGTCCTTGTCCGAGGCGTTCGAGGCACAGGTGGAGCGCACCCCGGAGGCAACTGCTGTCGTCTTTGGGGGCATCGAGCTCAGCTATGCCGAGGTGAATGCGCGGGCGAATCAGTTGGCGCGACATCTTCTCGCCTGTGGTGTGGGGGTCGAGGACCGGGTTGCGCTGGTGATGCCGCGTTCGCCGGAGTCGGTTGTGGCGATGTTGGCGGTATTGAAGGCGGGGGCGGCGTATGTGCCGGTGAATCCGGAGTATCCAGGTGAGCGCATTGCCTTCATGCTCGATGACGCTGAGCCTGCGGTGGTGCTCACTAACGCTTCTGCGCGTGGTGTTGTTCCGGCGGGTGTGAGGGTGTTGGTGGTTGAGAGTGCCACGGATGCTGTGCTGGCCGAGTCCGGCGTGAATGTGTCGGATGCGGAGCGGGGTTGTGGTGTGTCGTCATTGGGTGCGGCGTATGTGATTTATACGTCGGGGTCGACGGGCCGGCCTAAGGGCGTGGCGGTGACGCATGGTGGTTTGGCGAATTATGTGATGTGGGCTGTTGGTGCCTATGGGATGGTGGATGGGGGTGGTGCGCCATTGCATTCGTCGTTGGCTTTTGATTTGACGGTGACGAGTGTGTGGGTGCCATTGGTGTCGGGTTCGGCGGTGGTGGTGAGCGGGGATGGCGGTGCCGGGGGGTTGGCGGATGTGGTGCGCCGTTCTGGTGGTGGGTTCGGGTTGATGAAGTTGGTGCCTTCCCACCTTCGGTTGCTGTCCGAGCAGTTGACTGTGGCAGAGGCGGGCGGTGCTGCGCGGACGGTGGTGGTAGGTGGTGAGCCACTGCCTGGTGCGGTGGCGGGTGGTTGGTTGGAACGTTCGCCGGGGTCGGTGGTGGTGAATGAGTATGGGCCGACGGAGACGGTGGTGGGTTGTTGTGTGTTTGCGGTGCGGGCTGGTGAGGAGGTTGGTGAGTCGGTTCCGATCGGGTGGCCGGTCGCGAATACGCGGCTGTATGTGCTGGATGGGTTTTTGCAGCCGGTGGCGCCTGGGGTTGCGGGCGAGTTGTATATCGCGGGTGTGCAAGTGGCTCGTGGGTATGTCAATCGTCCGGGGTTGACGGCGGAGCGGTTTGTGGCTTCCCCATTTGAGCGGGGGGCGCGGATGTACCGGTCCGGGGATGTGGTGCGTCGTCGGCGTGATGGGCGGCTGGAGTACGTGGGGCGGGTTGATGAACAGGTCAAGGTGCGGGGTTTCCGTGTCGAACTTGGGGAGGTCGAGGCGGCTCTGTCCGGTCATCCGCAGATCGCACAAGCGGCTGTGGTGGCACGGGAAGACCAGCCCGGCGACAAGCGCCTGATCGCCTACATCGTCCCGACGGCCGACGCTCCGGCAGTGAACGGAAGCGAGGTGCGAGCCTATGTCGGTGAGCGCTTGCCGGAGTTCATGGTGCCGGCCACTGTCGTGGTACTCCCTGAACTCCCGCTGACCGCCCACCACAAGGTCGACCGACGTGCCCTGCCCGCCCCCGAGTACCGTCCGGTGGCCTCGGGACGCGGCCCGCGCGACGCCCGTGAAGAAGCCCTGTGTGCCATCTTCGCCGAGGTACTCGGCCTGGACCGGGTCGGCATCGACGACAACTTCTTTGATCTCGGCGGCCATTCGCTGCTTGCCACTCGCGTGATCAGCCGCATCCGCACCGTCCTGGGCGTGGAACTTCCCGTCAGCTCTCTTTTCGAAGGCCCCACGGCCAAGGAGATGGCCCGCAGCATCGAGCAGGCCGACGCGGCACGGCCCGCGCTGCTCCCCGCCGTACGGCCCGCTGAGGTGCCGCTGTCGTTTGCGCAGCGCAGGCTGTGGTTCCTCAACCGTTTCGAGGGCTCGGCGGACACCACGTACAACATGCCCATCGCCTTGCGGCTTGTCGGGCCAATGGACCGGGAGGCTCTTCGCGCGGCTCTGCGTGATGTCGTCGTACGCCATGAAACGTTGCGCACCGTCTTCCCTGAAGCCGCCGACGGCATGCCCGTCCAGTGCGTCCTCGACGCTGCAACGGCCGCAGTGGAAGTTCCGGTTCAGGAAATCCGCGAGGAGGAAGTACCGCAGGCCATAGCACGGGCCGCACGGTGCGGCTTCGACTTGACGGCTGAACCTCCGCTGCGTGCATCGCTGTTCGCGGTGGACGAGACCACGCACGTGCTGGTGTTCGTACTGCATCACATCACGAGCGACGGGTGGTCGATGGTGCCGCTGGCGCGGGATGTGGCGGCTGCGTATGAGGCGCGTACTGCCGGCCGTGCTCCGGAGTGGGAGCCGTTGCCGGTGCAGTACGCGGATTACGCGCTGTGGCAGCGGGAGCTGCTCGGTGACGAGTCCGACCCGGACAGCCCGCTCAGCCGCCAGGTCGCATACTGGAAGGCGCAACTGGCCGGTCTGCCGGAGCAGTTGCAGCTACCCACCGACCGTACCCGTCCGGCGGCGGCTTCCCGCCGAGGCGACCGGGTGGGCTTCGAGGTGGACGCGGAGCTCTATCGGGGCCTCATGGACCTCGCCCGCGAGTTCGGCGCCAGCCTCTTCATGGTGGCGCAGGCGGCCCTTGCCGCGCTCCTGTGGCGGCTTGGGGCCGGGACGGACATCCCGATCGGTTCACCGGTCGCCGGCCGCACGGATGACGCCCTGGACGATCTTGTCGGGTTCTTTGTGAACACGCTGGTGTTGCGTACGGATGTGTCGGGTGATCCGAGTTTCCGTGAGTTGGTCGGGCGGGTTCGTGAGGCCGACCTGGCCGCGTACGCGCATCAGGATGTGCCGTTCGAGCACCTGGTGGAGGTCCTCAACCCCACTCGCTCCACCTCCCGGCACCCCCTGTTCCAGGTGATGCTTGCCTTCGAGAACAACGAACAGGCCGAGCTGCACCTGCCGGGGCTCAGCGTGTCCGCTGCCACGGCGTCCACCAAAGTGGCCCGGTTCGACCTGTCCCTCTCGCTCGGCGAGCGGCATGCGGCCGACGGGACCGTGGACGGCCTGACGGGCGCCTTCGAGTACGCCGTCGACCTGTTCGACCAGGGCACGATCGAGGCGATGACCGCCAGGTTCCTCCGACTGCTGCGGCACCTGGTCGCCGACCCTGGGCGGCGGATCGGGGCCATCGACATACTCGAGGCCGGCGAGCGGGAGTGGCTGCTGCGGGGCCTCAACGACACCGGGGTGCCGGTGGCGGACCTGACGGTGCCGCGTCTGGTCGCGCGGCAGGCCGCCGAGGCACCGGAAGCCACCGCCGTGGTGTGTGGCGAAGTCTCCCTGACCTATGCCGAGTTGAACGCACGAGTGAACCGGCTCGCGCACTGGCTCCTCGCGCGCGGCGTCGGGCCCGAGCAGCGTGTGGCGCTGAAGCTGCCCAGATCCGTGGACCAGATCGTGGCGCTTCTGGGCATCCTCAAGGCAGGCGGTGCCTATGTACCGATCGACGTGGACCATCCGGCGGCGCGGGTGGAGTTCATGACGCGGGACTCCGCCCCGCTGCTGGTCCTCGGGCCGGACGAGATGGCCGGAGATTTCACCGCGTACCCGGACAGTGAACCCGACGTGGCCGGGCCGGCTCGCGACGACGTCGCATATGTCATCTACACGTCCGGTTCCACGGGCACGCCCAAGGGCGTGATCGTCTCCCACGGCGCGCTCGCCAACCTTCTCGCCGGGCTGGGGGACCGGCTCGCGCTGCGCTCCGACGACCGGCTTCTCCCGGTGGCGACGATCGCCTTCGACATCGCCACCGCGGAGATACTGCTGCCGCTGGTCGCGGGCGCGGGCCTGGTCCTGGCCGACAAGGCGACCATGACCCAGCCGGCGGCACTGAGGGAGGTGATCCGTGACGCTGGAGTCACCGTCATGCAGGCGACGCCTCCGCTGTGGCAGACGCTGGTGACGTCCGACCCCAGCCTGGTGCGCGGACTGCGGGTCCTGACCGGTGGCGAGGTGCTGCCCGCCGCGCTCGCCGAGACCCTGTGCGCACACGCCGCCGAGGTCACCCTCGCGTATGGACCGACCGAGACGACCATCATCTCCACCCTGGCCGAGGTGGTTCCCGGCACAGGTACCCCGCCCATCGGGCGGCCGATCGTCAACACTCAGGTGTATGTCCTCGATGAGCGCCTGCGTCCCGTGCCGTCGGGCACGACCGGCGAGCTCTACATCGCCGGACACGGCCTGGCCCGCGGCTATCTCGGCCGGCCGGCGCTCACCGGCGAGCGGTTCGTGGCGAACCCGTACGGGCCCGCCGGGTCGCGGATGTACCGCACCGGAGACCTCTGCCGCTGGAACGGCGCCGGCCAACTGGAGTACGCGGGCCGCGCCGACGACCAGATCAAGGTCCGCGGCTTCCGTATCGAACCGGGCGAGATCGAGGCCGCTCTGGTGCGCCACCCCGGCGTCACCCAGGCCACCGTAGTGGTCCGGGAGGACCGGCCGGGCGACCAGCGCCTGGTCGGATATGTCGTGCCCGCGCGCGGTGATGCCCTTGCGGACCCGGGCGAGCTGCGGCGCTTCGTCGCCGGGCTGCTGCCCGACTACATGGTGCCGGCCGCGGTCGTCCCGCTGCCGGAACTGCCCCTGACCCCCAACGGCAAGCTGGACCGGCGCGCGCTGCCCCAACCGCAGTACGCGGCCTCGGGGCGAGGCCCGCGCGACGGCCGGGAAGAAGCCCTCTGCGAGATCTTCGCCGAGGTGCTCGGCCTCGACCGGGTGGGCGTCGACGACAGTTTCTTCGATCTGGGCGGCCACTCCCTGCTGGCTACCCGAGTGGCGAGCCGCATCCGCAGCGTGCTCGGCGTGGAGGTGCCGCTGCGCACCCTGTTCGAGGCGCCGTCCGTGGCACGGTTGGCAGAGCGCCTGGTGGGCGCGCAGACAGCGCGGCAAGCGCTGTCGCCGGTGGCGCGCCCGGAAGTGATACCCCTGTCCTTCGCCCAGCTGCGCCTGTGGTTCCTCAACCGTTTCGAGGGACCCGCATCCGCCACATACAACCTGCCCCTTGCCTTCCGCCTGATGGGCACATTGGACCGGCAGGCACTGCGGGCCGCCCTGGAGGATGTCGTCGCCCGGCACGATGCGCTGCGTACCGTCTTCCCCGAAGGCGACGATGGAGTGCCCTGTCAGCGCATCCTCGCCACCGTCGAGCTCGAGCTGCCGGTCCGGGAGATCGGCGAGGAGGACGTTTCGGCGGCGGTCGCGGAAGTCACCGGGCGTGGCTTCGACTTGAGGTCCGAGGCGCCGCTTCGCGCCGCTCTGTTCGCTCTGCCGGACGGGGACCACGTCCTGGTCGTGGTGCTGCACCACATCGCCGGTGATGGCTGGTCGATGGCACCGCTGGCGCGGGACGCGGCCACGGCGTACGAGGCGCGCACTGCGGGCCGGGCTCCGTCCTGGCAGCCGTTGCCGGTGCAGTATGCGGATTATGCGCTGTGGCAGCGGGAGTTGCTCGGTGACGAGTCCGACCCCGACAGCGTGCTCAGCCGTCAGGTTGCGTATTGGAAGGAGCAACTGATCGACCTTCCGGAGCAGTTGGACTTGCCTGCCGATCGGCCCCGTCCGGCTGTGGCGTCGTTCCAAGGCAGCCGCGTGACGTTCGAGGTGGACGCTCGGGTGCACTCTGGGCTTGCGGAGCTGGCTCGGGAGTCGGGTGCGAGTGTGTTCATGGTGGTGCGGGCGGCGTTTGCGGCGTTGTTGTCGCGGATGGGTGCGGGGACGGACATCCCGATCGGTTCGCCGATTGCCGGGCGTACGGATGAGGCGTTGGACGATCTTGTCGGCTTCTTTGTGAACACGCTGGTGCTGCGCACGGATCTCTCGGGCAACCCCACCTTCCGGGAACTGGTCGGCCGCGTACGGGAATCCGACCTGTCCGCGTACGCGCATCAGGATGTGCCGTTCGAGCACCTGGTGGAGGTGCTCAACCCGGTCCGGTCGATGTCCCGGCATCCCCTGTTCCAGGTGATGCTCGCCTTCCAGAACAACCAACAGGCCCGGCTCCACATGCCCGGCCTCGACATGGAGGCGCTGACCACCCCGGGCCCCGCCAAGTTCGACCTGTTCCTCAGCGTTGCCGAACGCGAAACGGCCAACGGAGCGCCGGGCGGCCTCACGGGCATCCTGGAGTTTGCTGTTGATTTGTTTGATCGGGTGACGGTTGAGGGGTTGGTGGAGCGGTTCGGTCGGTTGTTGGGTGCGGTGGTGGTGGACGCGGATCGGTGTGTTGGTGAGTTGGAGGTGGTGTCCGGGCGGGAGCGTCATGAGTTGTTGGTTCGGCGTAATGACACGGGGGTTGGGGTGCCGTGGGTGTCGTTGCCGGAGGGGTTTGAGGAGCGGGTGGCGTGTGCGCCGGGGGCGGTTGCTGTTGTTTTTGAGGGGGTGGAGTTG
>NZ_JBTHHU010000065.1:0-8201 GCF_059089585.1 Streptomyces sp. SX-6
CCGACAGAACCTCCACCGACCCCACCGGCCGATCCGGCTCCGCAACAAACCCCCGCAACAGACGCTCAAAACGACCCACAAACCCCTCGACCGTCTCCCGGTCAAACAGATCCACCGAGTAGGCGAACACACCCGACAGACCCGCAGGGCGACGATCGGTGTCGAAGGCTTCATCGAGGTGCACCGACAGGTCGAACTTCACCGTGCCCGACGCCGCCGACTCGCCGCTCAGGGCGAGTCCTGGGAGGGCGAGCTCGGCCTCTTCGTTGTTCTGGAAGGTCAGCATCACCTGGAACAGGGGGTGCCGGGACATCGACCGGACCGGGTTGAGAACGTCCACCAGGTGCTCGAACGGCACATCCTGATGCGCGTACGCGGCCAGATCCGCCTCACGCACCCGCCCGACCAACTCACGGAAACTCGGATCACCCGACACATCCGTACGCAACACCAACGTGTTCACAAAGAAACCGACAAGATCGTCCAACGCCTCATCCGTACGCCCGGCAATCGGCGAACCGATCGGGATATCCGTCCCCGCACCCAACCGCGACAACAACGCCGCAAACGCCGCCCGCACCACCATGAACACACTGGCGCCGCAGTCGCGGGCAAGGTCTACAAGGCTGTTGTGCAGCTGTGCGTCAAAAGCCACCGTGACGGTGCCACCTCGGTGTGAGGCCACTGCCGGCCGGGTGCGGTCGGCAGGAAGCTCCAGCTGCTCCGGCAGGCCGGCCAGTTGCGTCTTCCAGTACTCGACCTGCCTGTTGAGCAGACTGTCGGAATCGGACTCGTCACCGAGCAGCTCCCTCTGCCACAGCGCATAGTCCGCGTACTGCACCGGTAGCGGCCGCCAGGCCGGGGCCCGGCCAGTGGTACGCGCCTCATATGCCGTGGCCAGGTCTCGCGCCAGCGGAGCCATCGACCACCCGTCACCGGCGATGTGGTGCAGCACGACAACCAGGACATGTGTGGTTTCGTCAAGTTTGAACAGCGATGAACGCAACGGAACTTCAGCAGCGAGGTCGAAGCCACGCTGCGCCGCACGCGCTATCGCAGCTGGCAGCTCCTCTTCACCGATCTCCTGGACAGGTATTTCCACCGTGGCCGTTGCCGCGTCGAGGACGCTCTGGACGGGTGCGCCATCGGCGGCCTCGGGGAAGACAGTGCGCAGGGTTTCATGGCGTACGACGACATCGCGCAGGGCTGAGCGCAGGGCTTCCCGGTCCAGCGGACCGACAAGCCGCAACGCGATGGGCATGTTGTACGTGGCCGCCGCCGAACCCTCGAAACGGTTGAGGAACCACAACCTGCGCTGCGCAAACGACAAGGGGATCTCCGCCGGGCGAGACACCGGCTCCAACGCCGTGCGCGCAGTCTCCGCACCGATCATGCGGGCGTTCAACTGGGCAACCGTCGGAGCCTCGAACATTGCCCGGGGCTGGACCTCCACACCGAACACCGCTCGGATGCGGCTGATTACCCGAGTCGCATGCAAAGAGTGGCCGCCGAGGTCGAAGAAGCTGTCGTCCATCCCGACCTGTTCCACGCCGAGCACATCCGCGAAGATCGCGCACAAGGCTTCCTCACGAGCATCGCGCGGGCCGCGCACGCGCCGCGTGCTGGCGAAGTCGGGGGCGGGCAGGGCGCGTCGGTCGACCTTGCGGTGGGTGGTCAGGGGCAGTTCGGCCAGAGTGACCACCGCGGCCGGGATCATGAACTCCGGCAGACGCTCACCGAGATACCGACGCACTTCACCCGCATCAACAGCGGAACTTCCGTCGGTGGGCACAACATAGGCGACCAGACGCTTGTCCCCCGGCCGGTCCTCGCGGACCATCGCCACCGCCTGCGCGATCTGCGAATGAGCAACCAGAGCCGCCTCGACCTCGCCGAGCTCGATACGGAAACCGCGGACCTTCACCTGCTCATCCGCACGCCCCACAAACTCCAACTGCCCATCACGCCGACGACGCACCACATCCCCAGTCCGATACATCCGCTCACCCGGACCACCAAAGGGATCAGCAACAAAACGCTCAGCACTCAAACCCGGCTTCCGCAAATAACCACGCGCCAGCTGAACACCCGCCAAATACAACTCACCAGCCACACCCACCGGCACCGGCCGCAAACCCTCATCCAACACATAAGCACGCGTATTCCACACCGGCCGCCCAATCGGCGGCACACCCCCACCCGACAACGGCTCACTCGCCGTCGACGCCACCGTCGCCTCCGTCGGACCATACACATTCACCATCCGACGCCCAACCGACCACTCCCGCACAACCTCCCCCGAACACGCCTCACCCGCCACCACCAACGTCACACCCTCCGGCAACCCCCCAGCCTCCGCCAACACCGGCAACGTCGCAGGCGGCAACGTCACATGCGAAACCCCACCCTCCCGCACCAACGAAACCAACCCCGCACCCGGAACCAACCGCTCAGCCGAACCCAACACCAACGCAGCACCCGCCAACCACGCCGGCCACATATCCGCCACCGCAGCATCAAAACTCGGCGAAGCAAACTGCAACAACCGACTCCCACCACCAACACCCAAACGCGCAATATGATCACGCGCCAAATTCACCACACCCCCATGACCAACCACCACACCCTTCGGCCACCCCGACGACCCCGACGTATACACCACATACGCCGCACCCAACCCCGACAAAACACAACCCCGCTCCCCATCCCCCAAATCCACACCCGACTCAACCGAAACAGCATCGGCGATCTCCTCAACCACCCACGCCCTAGTGCCATTCGGTACGACACCCCGCACCAATGCACTGGTAAGCACGAGCGCCGGCCGGGAATCATCAATCATGTACGCGATGCGCTCTGCCGGATACTGCGGATCCACCGGCACATACACCGCCCCCGCCTTCAACACCCCCAACATCGCCACCAACAGGTCCACCGAACGCGGCAACACCAACGCCACCACATCCTCCGAACCCACACCCCGACCCACCAAGAACCGCGCAAGACGATTCGCCCGCGCATTCAACTCCGCATAACTCAGCTCAACATCCCCGAACACCACAGCAATCGCCTCCGGCGTCCGAGCCACCTGCTCCTCGAACACCACCGGCAACGACACCCACGGCACCTCAACCCGCTCACCCTGCCAACCAGAAAGAGACTCCTCCCTCTCCCGGGCCAACAACACATCCACCGCACCCACACGAGAATCGGGATCCCTCACCACCACATTCAGAAGCCGACCGAACCGCGCCGCCAACTCCTCAACCGTCACCCGATCAAACAGATCAACCGCAAACTCAAAGACTCCAACAAGCCCAGCCAAGTCACCGTCGTCACTGTGCTGCTCACGCACACTCAACTGGAGGTCGAACTTCGCGGCGCCGGCCTCGGACGGCTCGGCGGTGAAGGTCAGCCCCGGAAGACGGAAGTCGGCCTGCTCGGTGTTCTGGAAGGTCAGCATCACCTGGAACAGGGGGTGCCGGGACATCGACCGGACCGGGTTGAGGGCCTCCACCAGGTGCTCGAACGGCACATCCTGATGCGCGTAGGCGGACAGGTCGGATTCCCTTACGCGGCCGACCAGTTCCCGGAAGGTCGGATCACCCGAGAGGTCCGTACGCAACACCAGCGTGTTCACAAAGAACCCGACAAGGTCGTCCAACGCCTCATCCGTACGCCCGGCAACCGGTGAACCAATCGGGATGTCCGTCCCCGCACCCATCCGCGACAACAACGCCGCGAACGCCGCCCGCACCACCATGAACACACTCGCACCCGACTCCCGAGCCAGCGCGACAATCCCCCGATGGGTCTCCGCGTCAACCTCGAAGACCAGCCGGTCACCTTGGTAGGAGGCAACAGCAGGACGGGCGTGGTCCACCGGCAGCTCCAACTGCTCCGGAAGATCAGCGAGTGTTTCCTTCCAGTACGCGACCTGCCGGCTGAGCAGACTCTCCGGATCGGATTCCTCGCCCAGCAGTTCCCGCTGCCACAGCGCATAATCCGCGTACTGCACCGGCAACGGCTCCCACTCCGGAGCACGGCCGGCAGTACGCGCCTCATACGCAGCCGCCACATCCCGCGCCAACGGCACCATCGACCACCCATCACCCGCGATGTGATGCAACACCACCACCAACACATGCACATCACCGGCCAACATGAACAACCGTGCGTGCACCGGGATTTCGATGCTCAGGTCGAATCCTTGGTTGGACACATCAACGACCGCCGCCGAGATTTCCTCCTCCGAGACTTCCACTACGGGAAGCGCGAGGCGGACCTCATCGATATCCATGACCTTCTGGTACGGGGTGCCATCCACGTTCTCCAAGAGCAGCGTTCGCAGGCTCTCATGGCGTGCGATCACATCTTGAAGCGCGGCATTGAGTGCTTCCCTGTCCAATTCACCAGTGAGCCGAAGCGCAATGGGGATGTTGTATGTGGCAGCCGCCGATCCCTGAATTCGATTCAGGAGCCAAAGTCCACGCTGGGCGGGTGACAGTGGCACCTCAGCAGGTCGGGGCCCGGCCTCCAATGCCGTCCGGGCCACTGCGCCGTCAGCCGCCAACCACTCCGCCAGCTGCACTACCGACGGACCTTCAAAGAGGGTGCGCAGAGGAAGTTCCGCGTTCAGGACGGTACGGATCCGGCTGATCACACGGGTGGCCAACAGCGAGTGACCACCCAGATCGAAGAAGTTGTCGTCGATGCCGACCCGCTCCACGCCGAGCACATCCGCGAAGATCCCACACAAGACTTCCTCACGAGCATCACGCGGACCGCGCCCCGAAACCACCATGTGGTAATCAGGGGCGGGCAGAGCACGTCGGTCGACCTTGCGGTGGGCGGTCAGGGGCAGTTCGGCCAGAGTGACCACCGCGGCCGGAATCATGAACTCCGGCAGACACTCACCGAGATACCGACGCACTTCACCCGCATCAACAGCGGAACTTCCGTCGGTGGGCACAACATAGGCGACCAGACGCTTGTCCCCCGGCCGGTCCTCGCGGACCATCGCCACCGCCTGCGCGATCTGCGAATGAGCAACCAGAGCCGCCTCGACTTCGCCGAGCTCGATACGGAAACCGCGGACCTTCACCTGCTCATCCGCACGCCCCACAAACTCCAACTGCCCATCACGCCGACGACGCACCACATCCCCAGTCCGATACATCCGCTCACCCGGACCACCAAAGGGATCAGCAACAAAACGCTCAGCACTCAAACCCGGCTTCCGCAAATAACCACGCGCCAGCTGAACACCCGCCAAATACAACTCACCAGCCACACCCACCGGCACCGGCCGCAAACCCTCATCCAACACATAAGCACGCGTATTCCACACCGGCCGCCCAATCGGCGGCACACCCCCACCCGACAACGGCTCACTCGCCGTCGACGCCACCGTCGCCTCCGTCGGACCATACACATTCACCATCCGACGCCCAACCGACCACTCCCGCACAACCTCCCCCGAACACGCCTCACCCGCCACCACCAACGTCACACCCTCCGGCAACCCCCCAGCCTCCGCCAACACCGGCAACGTCGCAGGCGGCAACGTCACATGCGAAACCCCACCCTCCCGCACCAACGAAACCAACCCCGCACCCGGAACCAACCGCTCAGCCGAACCCAACACCAACGCAGCACCCGCCAACCACGCCGGCCACATATCCGCCACCGCAGCATCAAAACTCGGCGAAGCAAACTGCAACAACCGACTCCCACCACCAACACCCAAACGCGCAATATGATCACGCGCCAAATTCACCACACCCCCATGACCAACCACCACACCCTTCGGCCACCCCGACGACCCCGACGTATACACCACATACGCCGCACCCAACCCCGACAAAACACAACCCCGCTCCCCATCCCCCAAATCCACACCCGACTCAACCGAAACAGCATCGGCGATCTCCTCAACCACCCACGCCCTAGTGCCATTCGGTACGACACCCCGCACCAATGCACTGGTAAGCACGAGCGCCGGCCGGGAATCATCAATCATGTACGCGATGCGCTCTGCCGGATACTGCGGATCCACCGGCACATACACCGCCCCCGCCTTCAACACCCCCAACATCGCCACCAACAGGTCCACCGAACGCGGCAACACCAACGCCACCACATCCTCCGAACCCACACCCCGACCCACCAAGAACCGCGCAAGACGATTCGCCCGCGCATTCAACTCCGCATAACTCAGCTCAACATCCCCGAACACCACAGCAATCGCCTCCGGCGTCCGAGCCACCTGCTCCTCGAACACCACCGGCAACGACACCCACGGCACCTCAACCCGCTCACCCTGCCAACCAGAAAGAGACTCCTCCCTCTCCCGGGCCAACAACACATCCACCGCACCCACACGAGAATCGGGATCCCTCACCACCACATTCAGAAGCCGACCGAACCGCGCCGCCAACTCCTCAACCGTCACCCGATCAAACAGATCAACCGCAAACTCAAATCCCGCTTCCAGGCCGGCGGGCGCACCCTGGTCGTCAAATCGTTCCGAAAGCCCCAACGAGAGGTCGAACTTCGCTGCGCCACCGTCGTTCTTTTCAATGCTCAGTGCAACGCCAGGGAGTTGAAGAACCGGCTGGCTCTGGCTCTGGAAAGCCAGGGCGACTTGGAAGAGAGGGTGCCGGGACATCGACCGGACCGGGTTGAGCACCTCCACCAGGTGCTCGAACGGCACATCCTGATGCCCGAAGGCCCCCAGATCCGACTGCCGCACCCGCTCGACCAGTTCACGAAACGTCGGGTCACCCGACACATCCGTACGCAGCACCAGCGTGTTCACAAAGAACCCGACAAGATCGTCCAACGCCTCATCCGTACGACCCGCCACCGGCGAACCAATCGGGATGTCCGTTCCCGCGCCCATCCGCGACAACAGAGCGGCGAACGCCGCCTGCACCACCATGAACACGCTCGCACCGGACTCCCGGGCCAGCGCGACGATCCCCCGATGGAGTGCCGCGTCCAGCGTGAACTCGACGCTCTCCCCTCGGTACGAGGCAACAGCGGGCCGGGGACGGTCCACTGGCAGGTCCATCTGTTCCGGCAACCCGGCGAGGGTTTCCTTCCAGTACGCAACCTGCCGGCTGAGCAGACTCTCCGGATCGGATTCCTCGCCCAGCAACTCCCGCTGCCAAAAGGCGTAGTCCGCGTACTGCACCGGCAACGGCTCCCACTCCGGAGCACCACCGCTCACCCGCGCCTCATAGGCAGCCGCGACATCCCGCGCCAGTGGCGCCATGGACCAGCCGTCTCCCGCTATGTGATGCAGCACCACGACCAGCACATGTACATCGCTGTCCAGCGCGAACAGTCGCGCCCGCATGGGAGCATCGGTAGTGATGTCGAAGCCGTGCGTGCGGAATACGGACAGCTCGTCGTCCACCTCGTGCGCGGTGGTCGACACCACCTCCATGCCCGACCATGCCTGGTCGGTGTCGAGGATCCGCTGGTGTGGGATGCCGTCGGAGCCTTCGGGGAAGACCGTGCGCAGGCTTTCGTGGCGTTCCATGACGTCCTGCAGCGCGGCGGCCAGCGCCTCCCGATTCAGGGTGCCGGTCAGCCGCAGGGTAATCGGCAGATTGTAGGTGGCAGCCGCATCGCCCTCGAGCCGGTTGAGGAACCACAGTCGACGCTGGGAAAAAGACAGGGGAATCATCGGTTCTCGTTCTCCTTGAGCTGCGGCATGCGTCGCAGTGCCGGCCGGTGCGACTTCGTCGCGGTTCCCAGCTGTTCGGTCAGATTGACGATGCTTGGTGATTCGAAGAGGGCGCGCAGGGGGAGTTCGACGCCGAGACGGGTGCGGATGCGGCTGATGAGGCGGGTGGCCAGCAGGGAATGGCCGCCCAGATCGAAGAAGCTGTCATCGATCCCGACCCGCTCCACGCCCAGTACCTCGGCGAAGATCTCGCACAGCGCCCGCTCACGCTCGTTGCGCGGTGCGCGGAATGTCGTGGCGTCCGCATAGTCCGGCGCGGGCAACGCGCGTCGGTCCAGCTTGCCGTTGGCCGTCGTGGGCAACGTGTCAAGGACCACCACCGCGGCCGGCAGCATGAATTCGGGGAGGCGACCGCTGAGGAAGCGGCGTACTTCGGCGCCGTCGACCGTGCCACCCGCGGCAGGAACGACATAGGCGACCAGCCGCTTGTCACCGGGACGGTCCT
>NZ_JBTHHU010000066.1:0-7506 GCF_059089585.1 Streptomyces sp. SX-6
CCACCAGCCTCCCCGCCGTCCTCGAAGCCCTCGAGAACGACAACGAATACCTCCAGGCAGGCGGCGTCTTCACCGCCGACCTCATCGAAACCTGGATCGACTACAAGCGCACGAATGAGATCGCGCCCATGCAACTGCGGCCGCACCCGCACGAGTTCGAGCTCTACTTCGACATCTGAGACGCGGATTCCGCGCGAAGGCCGCCATCCCCCGCTGCGGGGGTTGGCGGCCTTCGCCGTGAGAGCTCCGTACGAGAACGAGCGAAGCTACGCTGCGGGCGGCTCGGGGACGCGCCAGGTGATCTGGAATCGCTGGTCCGGCGGAAGTCCGAACCTGCCCACCGGGCCGATCTCCTTGATGAGATAGCCGAAGATCTGATGGTGGGCCTCTTCGGAGAGTTCGTGCCAGGTCTCCGGGGTCGCAGTCATGATCTCCCGCATCAAGGACGCATCCGATTCGGCCTGCAACATTTCGATGCGGTCTTCACGGTCCATCGTCTCGTCGGCGTGCATGGCGCTGATCGATCGCTGAAGGAGATTCGGCTCGACCGTCAGGCGCCGGAGGATACGGTCACAGCCGTAACGGAAGGCCGCGTGCGCGTCGACCGCTGCTTGGTCTGGGTAGTGGTAGCCGAAGGGGCTGCCTTGCTCGGCACCGAGGTAGTCGCCCTTCAGGGTCCGCAGGAGGGCACGCAGAGCGAGCTCGGCACCGTGCTCCTCAATGAGGCGGACACCGACCTGCACCCATTCGTCCTCCGAGACCACCGGCTCGTGCGGCACCGCGAGCGAGGGGTCGATCTCGATGGCGTTGAACGGGTTGATCATCATTCCGAGGACCGCCTCGGCGGTCCACTGCCCGTCGTCCGGGCCCCAGCCCTGCGACAGGGCCAGTTCCCGGGCCGACTTCATGCCGCCCGGTTCTCCCTCCCGCACTGCGCGCCAGAGAGGAAGGAACCGCGCCACCTCAGCCGTCGGGTCCCGGGGTGGATCGACACAGGAGACGGCGAGCACCGCCACGATTGACTGCACGGTCTCCCAGCGCGGGACGACCAAGCCCTTGAGGGTCGTTCGGACTCCCTCGTGGCTGACGAGCGCCGGGTGGTCGCCCTCGGTGATCAGAGCGCTCACCTTCCGCATGCCCGGGCGGCCCGCCGCCCGATGGAGTTCTTCCAGGGCGCGCACCAGCTCCTGGTGGGCTTCGTTCGAAGGACGGACGGTATCGGTGGTCACGGAACGGCGGATCCCTTCGGACTTTCAGGCGGCGGTCCGGATGACCGCCAGATAGCGCCAAGAGCATAGAAGTCGCAGGCAGGGTGGCCCCATGTCAGATTGCGCCAACTTCCCCGTCCCGGGCGTCAAACGACGACAAGCGATCGGAATCGGCCTGGAGCATGGAGGCAGCGCCGTAAGCGAACCGGCGCCGTCTTCCGAGGAGTTGTCCGCCCATGCACATCCCTGACTACGCCCGTGCCATGATCCGGTCCGCGCTGCCGACCGTCCCCACCTCCCGGCAGGTGGGGACGCTGGACTGCTGCCTCTGCGACAAGCCCTTCGGGGATCGGTTGCCCGTAGCGCTCGGACCGACACCCGAGTCGGGACTGTTCGGTTGCCACCCCTGTCTGACCCGGTTGGTCGCTCGGGCGCGGCGGGTCCGTGACGCGGCGCTGACCGGGGACGCCGAGAGGGCCCGAGCAGAGTCCGCGGCCTGGCTGCCGGTACGCGAGCGCCACCTCGCCCGGCTCGACAACGTGCGACAGGCTGCAGAGGCCGTGGCCGGACTGGCCCAGGACGATGACACCGAGGCACTGCGGGTCGCCTGGCTGCTGGTCTCGCTCGAATCGGCGTACGCCTGGGTCCCGGACACGCCGGAGCCGCCCGCCTCTGCGGATCGTGAGGGCCCGGCACTGAGGGACGAGGCTTTCCGGCTCGACCTGGCCATGATCACGGCGCGGGAGGCAGTGGCAGAGCGGCTCGCCTACCACCTGATCAACCAAGCGCAGCCCGAAGAGCCGGAGATGTGCGAGGAGTTCGAGTGCCCGGAAGGCTGCTCGGGACGACATGACTCCTCACAGATCGACTGCGGGCCGGACGCTGTCTTCGACGATCTGGCTGAGCACGGAATCACCGTGGAGAAGCCACAGCCCGAGCCCCTGTCACCGCGGCTCGCGGCTCTCTTGGGGAGAGCGGAGGCCGAGAAGAAGCACTCACCACTTCCAGGCATAGAGGAGCAGGCTCCCGTCGCTCTGGCTCACTTCGGCATCGACGCGGACGACACGGGTGTCCTGGTGAGCGCGGCGGCAGTCGGTCTGGTCGCCGACGCCTGGCGCGAGGGGCCGCTGGACGTGATCCACGCGGCCGACGACGGGCCGAGCGACGGGGAGATCTTTGCACAGAGTGTCGATCTGTACCGCAGAGCTCGCGCGGCGCTGATGGCCGCGCGGGACGACGGGCCCGAGGCGCTGCACGCGTTCGTGGCTGTCGCCTCGAATGTGGACCTTTCGTGGGCCGGCGGCTCGCGCTTCGCTCTGCGGGCAGTGTCCGAATCTGTGGCGGAGTTCGTCGAGCACGTCGACAACCGGGTCTGGTTCACCGCTGAGGTGATGCGTGAACAGGGCTGGCGCGCGGGAGTGCTCCATCGAGCCACTTCGGCCGCGTTCAAAGCTCCCGCGCACTTCGGTATGCCCGGCTGGCCTGCCGCCGTCGCCTCGGCGATGGAGCGTCTCGCCGCGCTGGACCGGTCCGGCGCGCCCGAGGTGCTGGCCGACCTCACGGCGGTGGAGACCGCATTGTTCGAAGCGCCCGACCAGCTGGGGGCGGACGCCCTCGACTGGCTCTCCCGCCAAGCCCTGCTCGGCTAGCACGAGGTATCGACATGCCGAGAAGCACTGGCAAATCTCTGGTCCGTACCTGTATGCAGTTCTTGGGCGAGCCCAGGCAGTTGCTGGCCGGACTCGTCCATCGCACCGCGGCCAGGGACCCACACGGAAGATGGGCGATCGACAACTGGTTCTCCAAACCTCTGGAACGCACAGGTTGGCACCCCATCGGAGACAAGGGCTGGTACGGAAAGCAGCTCAGCGGGTCGGGGCGCCATTGGACGTTCCGGTGGAGCGGTTTCCCGTATGCCGATGATGTAGCCGCCTCGCTGACCAGCGACCCATCCCTGCGGAAGGTGGGGGTCGCGCTATGAAGTGGGACGAAGTGGCCCCGGTCATCCTCGCAGCGTTCGGCTGCGTCATGCTGCTGCTGACGCAGGTCAACGAGGTGCTGTCGAAGCTGCCACAGGTCATCCGTGCGTGGCGGCAGGTACGGCAGGAACTACATGGTGATGCCGACTCCGGCCCTGGGGACCACTCAGCGAGCGCCACCGCCCCTGACACACTCGCGGTCGACCCCAGCGGCAGAGGCCGGACACCCGAAGAGCCCAGAGCCGGGCGAGACGAAGGCTGATCCAATCAACAGCACCGCTGGTAAGAATCGCTTGAGGTTGCCAGCCCGCAGTCGACCGCCTCGCCCAGCATATGCACCCACTGTGCACGGGCACCGTACACCGACCCCATATACGCAGGTCAGCGCACTTTCGCACCCGTACTTCGACATCTAAGAAGCCGTTGAGGCCCCGTCACTGCCGAATGGTGGCGGGGCCTCAGTGTTTCCCAGAACGGTCACGTGTAAAGGTTCAGCCGCGAGAGATCCAGGTCGAATCCAAAGGGTTCAGGGATGCGGACGGTCTCGCCGAACTCCCGGTCGGTACGCGTGCGATACCGGTCGTGGTTGGGCTCGGAGAACAGTGTCACCATGGAATCGCAAGCATCGACGATGAGGTAGAGCGGGATGCGCACCACCGCGTAGTCCCTCAACTTGCCCACCCAGTCGTTCTCCGGGTTGGAGGGCGAGACGATCTCCACCGCAATGAGCGCGAGGCCAGCCCGCACCGTATTGCCTTCGCCCTCCATGACCTCCTCGGGCAGATAAGTGAGGTCAGGATTACGGAGCTTCGCCGCATCGAGGGATTCCAGATCGGTGTTCTCGGTCGGCATGGAACCGCCCGGCACATGCGCGTCGAACTGCCGACGCACATGGAACAGGTTCCGCTGGTGGATCCCTGTCGGTACTGCCTGCGTGACGATCGCGCCGTTGCTGTACTCAACTTTGACGCCCTTGGGCGCAATCCGCTGGGCTGCTTCGAGCAACGCGAGGCGCTGCGGAGCGATGGCCACGGTGTCCCCCAAGGGGGCGCCGTGGCCAACCTATCCGCCAGGGAACAGGTCCCCCCAACATCAGCCCGGCAGAACCTCCTCCACCGCCGCGATGACCTCCGCCGCGTCCGGCTCCGTCCGCGGGCTGAAGCGGGCGGCGACCGCGCCGTCCGGGGCGATGAGGAACTTCTCGAAGTTCCAGCGGATGTCGCCGGCATGCCCCTCCGCATCCGCGACGCCCACGAGCCCGGCGTACAGGGGATGGCGGTGCTCGCCGTTGACGTCCGTCTTCTCGGTCAGGGGGAACGTGACCCCGTACGTCGCCGAGCAGAACGCGGCGATCTCCTCGGACGTGCCGGGCTCCTGGCCCACGAACTGGTTGCACGGTACGCCGAGAACCGTGAAGCCGCGCGGGGAGTAGCGCTCGTGGAGCTTCTCCAGTGCCGCGTACTGCGGGGTCAGCCCGCACTTCGAGGCGACGTTGACGAGCAGGACGGCCTTGCCGCGGTACTGCGCCAGGTCGGCCGGGCCGCCCTGCAGAGCCTCGATCTCCACATCGTGGAAAGACATGTTCGCTCCTTGCTTCCTGTGTTGGCCAGGCCAACCTATCCGGGGGCCCGTGAGCCGGAAAACCACCGCAGCACACACCACGGCAACGGCGCCCGCCGTAAGGGCGAGGGTGTTGTGGCCGGTGGCGAACGCCGCGTGCAGGGTGTGCCCGAGTGCCGCCCGCTGCCCGGCCGGTGCGGCGCCGAGGAGGGTGTCGGCACCGCCACCGGAGAGGGCCTGCGCCGCACCGGCCGGATCGGTGGTCCTGCCGTGGAGGGAAGCGGTCATGGCGGAGACGGCCAACGTGCCGAAGGCCGCAACTCCCCATGCATAGCCGAGCTGTTCGAAGGTGCTGTACGCGCCGCCGGCCATGCCCGCGCGCTCTGCGGGTACGGCACCGAGGGCGAGCGCGGCGGCGACCTGGAAGACCAGGCCCATGCCGACGCCGCTCAGCGCCAGGCCGCCCACCAGGACCGGCCATCCGGAGTCGGCGGTCAGGAAGCCCTCGGCCCCCACGCCAAGGCCGGCAAGAAACAACCCGAGGGCAGTGCCGAGACGAGGGGACGGCCTGGGCAGCCAACGGCCGTTGGCCAACGCCACCATGGCCGCGGCCGCCGCGTGCGGCAGGATCACCAGCCCGGCACCGACCGGGGAGAGGTGCTGGACGGACTGGAGCCACAGGGAGGTGTACGGCAGGATCCCGTACACCGTGCCCTCGCCGACCGCGATCGCGAGCATCGCGGCCGTGAACGCCGGCCGGCGGAACAGGGACAGGTCCAGCAGCGGGTACGCGCTGCGCCGTTGCACCAGGGCGAAGGCCACGAACGCGGCCACCGCCGCGCCCAGTGGCGTCAGCGTCCGGGCCGACGTCCACCCCTGGGCGTGTGCCTCGGTCAGGGCGTAGACGAACCCTCCCGCACCGAGCGCGAACAGCACCATGCCGGGGACGTCCGGACCCCGCCGCGAGGCGTCGCGCACCGGCACGGAGCGGGGGATCCAGCGGAAGGTCATGATCAGTGCGAGCACGGTGACGGGGACGTTGACGTAGAAGATCCACCGCCAGTCGAGGGCCTGGGTGAGCAGGCCGCCCAGGATCGGCCCGAGGGCGGCGGCGCTGGAGGCCACCGCCGCCCAGGCCCCGTAGGCGAACGTCAGGCGGCGGCCCGAGTACAGGGTGCGGAGCAGGGACAAGGTGGTGGTGAACATGGCCGCGGCGCCCAGGCCCTGGACCATGCGGGCGGCGATGAGCACGCCCATGCCGGGCGCCAGTGCGCAGGCGACCGACGCGAGGGCAAAAACGATCAGCCCGCCCGCGTACATCCGGCGGCGGCCGTACAGATCGGCGAGCATACCGGCGCCGAGCAGGGCAGCGGCCACGGCGAGCGCATAGCCGTCGGCCACCCATTGCAGTTGCGACAGCGACGAGTCCAGGGACTCCGACATGGCCGGCAGGGCGACCAGCACGATGGTGACGTCGATGAGCAGCATGAACGTGCCCAGGCAGATGGCGGCCAACGGCCCCCAGATACGCATGACTTAAGCTCCCGGAGAGTGGACAGGACGGACCCGCACACCTTCCGGGCCCGCCCGGCCCCATACCGAGCCACAGCCGGGAGAGCGGGACGATCCGGCGGAAGGAGAGGGAACGGCGGTGGATTCCGACACCCTGGACGCGCTGGATCAACGCCTCCTCCGCTCCCTCCAGTTCGACGGCCGGGCCCCCTTCAGCTCCATCGCCCGGGAACTGGACGTCTCCGAGCGCACCATTGCCCGCCGTCACCGGCGGCTGCGCACCCTGGGCCTGCGCATCGTCGGCGGGCCCGTGCCCTCCCGGCTGGGACTGACCCGCTGGTTCCTGCGGCTGCACTGCACCCCCGACGCCGCCGGCACCATCGCCGAGGCCATCGCCCGCCGTCCCGACACCAGTTGGGTCACCCTCGCATCGGGCGGCACCGAGCTCTACTGCGCCCTCGACACCCGCAGTCCGGACGAGCGCAACGCGCTGCTGCTGCAGAAGCTCCCGCGCACCCCACACGTGGTATCGGTCAGCGCCCACTGCATGATGCGCGTCTTCGTCGGCACCACCAGCACCTGGCACGCCACCCGCTTCCGCCCCGAGCCCGCGGTGGAACCCGCCGCTCCCCCGCTGCCGTTGGATGCCACCGACCGCACCCTGTTCACCGAACTCGCCCGCGACGGACGCGCCACCCTGCCCGAACTCGCCACGGCCACCGGCCGCTCGCCCTCCACCGTCCAGCGTCACCTCGACCGCCTCCGCGGCGAAGGCGCCCTGGGTTTCTTCGTCGACTTCGACCCCGGGCTGCTCGGCTATCACATGCCCACCCGGCTCTGGCTGAACGTGGCCCCCGCGCACCTGCGAACCGTCGGCGAAACCCTCGCCACCCACCACCAGATCGCCTTCGCCGCCGCCGTCACGGGCACCGCCAACCTGGTCGCCAGCGGCGTCTTCCGCAGCCCGGCCGACCTCTTCGACTACATCGACCGGCGCATCGGTCCGCTGCCGGGCATCCAGGGCATCGAGACCGCCCCGGTCCTCCGCGAGGTCAAACGTCTCGCGCCTGCGCTCCCGGCCCTGAACCACGTTTCCTGACGTTCTGTCAGCGGCGAGTTGGAGCGCGTCGATTAATAACGTGCAACCTCGTGGGGTCGGTTGTCGTTGTCCTGGTGTGGGTGTGCCTGGGGACGTGGGCAGTGCGCTGGCGGTGAAGTTCAGGGAGCTCTTCCCTCATCTCGATGAG
>NZ_JBTHHU010000067.1:0-6580 GCF_059089585.1 Streptomyces sp. SX-6
GGGGGGGGAGTGCCCCCCCGCCACCCCCCCCCCCCCCCCCCCCCCCCCCCCCCCCCCCCCCCCCCCCCCCCCCCCCCGCGGCCGTTTCGCCGTGCGCCCTTGACGGTGGCAGGTATCTGACGGAGAGTCAGAAACCTGTGCACTGGGGGTGAGGCATGAGCGACCTCGACCGGCGGCTCTCGGCGTACGCGGGCAGACCCGCCGGATCCGGCACGGGCCCGGACCCGGTCAACGCCCCCATGATCCGGCACTGGTGCGAGGCCATGGGCGACACCGGCCCCGCCTGGACCGGCAAGGACCCCGTCGCGCCGCCCGCCATGCTCCAGGTCTGGATCATGGCCGGTCTCGCCGGCCCCCGGCACCGTTCCGCCGCGTACCGCGAACTCGTCGCCCTGCTCGGGGAGTCGGGCTGCACCGCCGTGGTGGCGACCGACTGCGAGCAGGAGTATCTGCGCCCGCTGCGCCCGGGCGAGACGGTCACCTTCGACTCCGTGATCGAGTCGGTCTCCCCGCGCAAGACGACCCGGCTGGGCGCGGGGCACTTCGTCACCATCCGCACCGAGGTGCGGGCGGATGGCGCGCTCGCCGGCACGCACCGTCTCCGTGTCCTCAGGTACGCACCGGGCACGGCGCCCGGGCCGGTGCCGAAGCCGGAGCGCCCGCGTCCCGTGATCAACCGCGACAACGCCGGTTTCTGGGACGGCGTGGCCGCGCACCGGCTGCTCATCCAGCGCTGTGACGCCTGCGGCAGGCTCCGCTTCCCGTGGCTGCCGGGCTGTGGCGGCTGCGGTTCGCCCGCGTGGACGGCGGTCGAGGCGTCCGGCGCGGGGACGGTCCACTCCCATGTGGTCATGCACCACCCGCCGTTCCCCGCCTTCGATCCGCCGTACACGGTCGGGCTGATCGAACTCGCCGAAGGCGTACGGATGATCAGCAACGTCACGGGCGTGGAGCCGGGCCGGGTGCGGATCGGCATGCCGGTGCGGCTGGAGTTCGTGACCGTCGACGGCGGTCAGACACTGCCGCTCTTCCGAGCGGAATGTGCGGAAAGTATGGAAGAAGACGAGGAGTTGCCCCCGCTCGTCATCCCCGTCACCCGCACCCTCGTCATCGCGGGCGCCCTCGCCTCCCGCGACTTCCAGGATGTCCACCACGACGCGGAGGCCGCGCGCGCCAAGGGCGCACCGGACATCTTCATGAACATCCTCACCACCAACGGCCTCGTGGGCCGCTATGTCACCGAGCGCTTCGGCCCCGGAGCCGTTGTCCGCAAGGCGGCGATACGCCTCGGGGTCCCCAACCACCCTGGTGACACCCTCACGTTGACCGGCAAGGTCACGGCCAGGCGCGCGGGGGAGACGGTGGTCGAGGTGACAGGAGCGAATCGCCGCGGCCGTCATATGACCGGGACGGTGACGCTGAGGGAGGCGGCGGCATGAGCGTCCGTCGGTCCGACACGCTGGGCGGCAAGGCGGCCGTCGTGGGCATCGGTGCGACGGAGTTCTCCAAGAACTCCGGCCGCAGCGAACTGGCCCTGGCCGCGGAGGCCGTACGGGCGGCCCTCGCGGACGCCGGTCTCGCGCCCGGCGACGTCGACGGCATGGTCACCTTCACCATGGATACGAGCCCCGAGATCACCGTCGCGCAGGCGGTGGGCATCGGGGAGTTGTCCTTCTTCTCCCGGGTGCACTACGGCGGCGGCGGCGCGTGTGCCGTCGTGCAGCAGGCGGCGCTCGCCGTCGCGGCCGGGGTCGCCGAGGTCGTCGTCTGCTACCGGGCGTTCAACGAGCGCTCGGGCCGCCGCTTCGGCGCGGGGGCGCCACGGCGCGAGCCCTCCGCCGAGGGCGTCGCGCTCGGCTGGGCACTGCCGTTCGGACTGCTGACGCCCGCCTCGTGGGTGGCGATGGCGGCCCGCCGCTATCTGCACGTCCACGGCCTGGAGCCGGAGGTCTTCGGGCAGGTGGCCGTCAGCTCGCGGCGGTACGCGGCCACCAACCCGGCCGCGTACTTCCACGGCCGTCCGATCACGCTCGCCGACCACGCCGCCTCGCGGTGGATCGCCGAGCCGCTGCGGCTGCTCGACTGCTGCCAGGAGACCGACGGCGGGCTGGCGTTGGTGGTCACGTCCGCCGACCGGGCCCGTGACCTGCCGCATCCGCCCGCGGTGATCGAAGCCGCGGCGCAGGGGGCGGGCCGGGCGCAGGAGATGATGACCAGCTACTACCGTGACGACATCGCCACCCTGCCGGAACTGGGTGTCGTCGGCCGTCAGTTGTGGCGCACCGCCGGGCTGGGGCCGTCGGAGGTGGATGTGGCCATCCTCTACGACCACTTCACCCCGTTCGTCCTGATGCAGCTGGAGGAACTCGGCTTCTGCGCACCCGGCGAGGGCGCCGCCCTCGTCGCCGCGGACACGCTGCCGCTGAACACCCACGGCGGGCAGCTGGGCGAGGCGTATCTGCACGGCATGAACGGCATCGCCGAAGCGGTCCGGCAGTTGCGCGGCACCGCGGTGAACCAGGTGAAGCGGATGAAGCAGGTGAACCAGCGGTCGAATGTCGCACATGTCCTGGTCACAGCCGGAACGGGAGTTCCCACGTCCGGGCTGCTTCTCGGCGCAGACGGATGAACCGAGGGCGTGTCATCGGCGTGGATGGCGACAATGCCCCTTGACTTCGCGGTATGGACCGACGGAGGAAGATCATCCGATATGGCGTCGCCCTGATGGCGGCACTGGCCCTGCTCCCGGCGACGTACGCGCCGGCCACGGCAGCCGGCCAGCAGCACCGGATGAGGCGTGGCGTCACGTTGTTCAAGGGGCGGGGGTTCGACACCTGCGAGACACCGCCGCTCACCACCCTGCAGGCCTGGGGGCACTCCGAGTACCGGGCTGTCGGGATCTACTACGCGGGCCGCGCCCGGGCCTGCCAGCGCCAGCGCTGGCTGAGCCCCGCCTGGCTGACCGGCGCGCGCAACCTCGGCTGGAAGGTGCTGCCGCTGTACGTCGGCTCGCAGTCGCCGTGCGTCCGCGCGGATTCCAAGCGGGGCTACCCCATCGGGGACAGCCCGGAGGAGCAGGGCATCGACGAGGCGGTGGACGCGGTGCGCAAGGCGGACCGGCTCGGCATGGAGCCCGGCAGCGCGATCTACCTCGACATGGAGGCGTACGACGACAAGGACGACGACTGCGCGAGCACCACGCTCGCCTACATCCGGTCCTGGAACGCCGCCGTCACCCGCCGCGGCTATGTGCCCGGCTTCTACAGCAGCGCCGAGTCCGGCATCCGGCACATGGAGTACGCCCGCCGGGCCGGGATGGACTCCCTGCCCGAGGCGATGTGGTTCGCCCGCTGGAAGGTGACCCCCTCGACCGACAACGAGCGCTCGCTCTCGTACAGCGCCTGGCGGCACCGCCGCATCCACCAGTTCGCGGGGGACGTCACCGAGACCCACGGCGGCCGGAAGCTGACCATCGACCGCAATCTCATCGACGCCCCGGTCGCCGTCATCGACTGATTCCCGCCACTGCTACCCCTCCAGGAGGTGGGGGCATCCCCACCCGTACGACCTGAGGCGGATCGGTCTTCGGCACCTCCGGCCGATCCGCCGGGGACAGGTGCACTCCTAGCGTTGAGACATGACCACGTCCGTGTGCCCCAGCGCATCCACTGCCGTGTACCCGTCCTTCTCCTCGTACGTACGGGCACGCGGTCCGGTGCTGCAGCGCACCGCCCGTTCGCTGACCTCGAACCCGAGCGACGCCGAGGACCTGCTGCAGACCGCGCTCACCAAGACGTACCTGGCGTGGGAGCGGATAGAGGACCACCGGGCGCTCGACGGCTACGTCCGCCGGGCGCTGGTCAACACCCGCACCTCGCAGTGGCGCAAGCGCAAGGTCGAGGAGTACCCGTACGAGGAGCTCCCCGAGCGCGAGGACGCCCCCGCGGCCGACCCCGCGGAGACGCAGGCGCTGCGCGACGCGATGTGGCGGGCGGTGCACCGGCTGCCGGACCGGCAGCGGGCCATGGTCGTCCTCAGGTATTACGAGGACCTCACCGAGGCGCAGACGGCGGAGCTGATGGGGGTCTCGGTGGGCACGGTCAAGAGCGCGGTCTCCCGGGCGCTGGGCAAGCTCCGCGAGGACCCGGACCTGGCACGGGCGGCCTGACCGGCGCGGTGCGGGCGGCGGGGGCCGCCCGCACCGGCGGGATCAGTAGGTGTTCTTCTCGATGCTGAGCCACTCCCAGTCGACGGGCAGGGTGGCCCGCACCCACTCGTCCTGGCTGCCGAGGTAGGTGCCGCCGCTCTCGCCGCAGTTGCTGTCCGTCCACTTGACGAGGCGGGTGTAGTCCCGCCACCACCAGCCGGACAGCTGGGTCTCCTTGTGGGGAGTGGCCAGGCAGTAGTGCGCGGGGCGGCCCTTCTGGTCCTGGCCGATGATCTTCACCGAGTTGACCCGGCCCGTGTTGTCGATGATGCCGATCTGCTGGCCGTCGGTGCCGGCGAAGGCGGTGCCGCCGGCGCCGAGGACGGCGGCGAGGGCCAGGGCGCCGGAGGCGGCGGCCGTGCCGAGGGTGCGCTTGCGCATGGAAGTTCCCCCTGGAAAGAAAATGATCAGAAGAAGTTGATCAAGAACGCCGTGATCGTACAGGCTTGCGGGAAGACGCGAAATGGCTTGCGCCCACGGCTGGTTCGCTGTTGTCCGACGCCGCAGAGGTAGTGACTTACCGGCGGAAACGGCACCAGAATCACCTGGGAGCGACCTTCGCGTAACGAATCCCGATGGGGAGGCCCCCTTGCAGAGCACGATGCAGGACGTACCGCTGACCATCACCCGGATCCTGGTGCACGGCACCACGGTCCACGGTGGCGCGCAGGTCACGACCTGGACGGGCGAGGGCCCGCGCAGGCGCACGTTCGCCGAGGCCGGGACCCGTATCGCGCGCCTGGCCCACGCGCTCGAAGGGGTCGGGGTCCGCGAGGGGGACGCCGTCGGGACCCTGATGTGGAACAACGCCGAGCACCTCGAGGCCTACTTCGCGATCCCCGCCATGGGTGCCGTGCTCCACACGCTCAACCTCCGCCTGCCCGCCGAGCAGCTCGCCTGGATCGTGCGCCACGCCGCGGACCGGGTGATTGTCGTCGACGGCTCGCTGCTGCCGCTCCTCGCGCCGCTGCTGCCGCACCTGGAGTCGGTCGAGCACGTCATCGTCTCGGGCCCCGGCGACCGGTCCGGTCTCGAGGGCGCGCGGGCTCGCGTTCACGAGTACGAGGAGCTGCTCGCCGCGCAGGCCGGTGAGCCGTACGTCTGGCCCGAGGTGGACGAGCGGCAGGCCGCCGCGCTCTGCTACACCTCGGGGACGACGGGCGACCCCAAGGGCGTGGTCTACAGCCACCGTTCGGTGTACCTGCACTCGATGGAGGTCAACTCCGCGAACTCCTTCGGGCTGCGGCCGGGCGAGCTCTGTCTGCCCGTCGTGCCGATGTTCCACGTCAACGCCTGGGGCCTGCCGCACGCCGCCTTCATGTCGGGCACCTCGCTGCTGATGCCCGACCGCTTCCTCCAGCCCGCCCCGCTCGCGGAGATGCTCGAGTCCGAGGGCGTCACGCTGAGCGCCGGGGTTCCGACCATCTGGCAGGGGCTGCTGGCCGAACTGGACGCCCGGCCGCGGAAGCTCGCCGTGAAGACGATGATCAGTGGTGGCGCGCCCACGCCGCCCTCGCTCATGCGGGCGTTCGAGGAGCGCCACGGGCTGAAGATCGTGCAGGCGTGGGGCATGACCGAGACCTCGCCGCTGGGCTCGATGGCCTACCCGCCGCCCGGTCTGGGCGAGGAGGACGCCTGGGCGTACCGCGTCACCCAGGGCCGGCTGCCCGCGTCCGTGGAGGCACGGCTGGCCGGGCCCGACGGCGGCTTCCTGCCGTGGGACGGCACGTCGGCGGGCGAGCTGGAGGTACGCGGACCGTGGATCGCCGGTGCGTATCACGGGGGTGCGGGGTGCGAACCGTTCCGTCCGGAGGACAAGTTCAGCCCTGACGGGTGGCTGCGGACGGGGGACGTCGGGACGATTACGCCTGATGGATATCTGACGATCACCGATCGGGCGAAGGACGTCATCAAGTCCGGTGGGGAGTGGATCTCCTCGGTGGAGCTGGAGAATCACTTGATGGCTCACCCCGAGGTTGCGGAGGCTGCTGTTGTGGCCGTTCCTGATGAGAAGTGGGGCGAACGGCCGCTCGTGGCGGTGGTGTTGCGGGATGGCTCTTCTGTTGGCTACGAGACGTTGCGGGCCTTCCTGGGCGAGCGCGTCGCGCGGTGGCAGCTGCCGGAGCGATGGACGCGGGTTGCGGCGGTGCCGAAGACGTCCGTGGGGAAGTTCGACAAGAAGCTGCTGCGCAAGCAGTTTGCGGAGGGGGCGCTGGAGGTCACGTTGCTGGCGTGATGCCGGTGGTGTGGTGCGGGGTCGGTGGTGGGGTGGTCGGGTGCGGGGCGGGACGGAGCCCTCTGGGGGCTGGATTATTTACGGGCCGGAGCCCGGAGTCCTGATGGGAACCCGGAACTCGGCCCGCAAATAACCCT
>NZ_JBTHHU010000068.1:0-5261 GCF_059089585.1 Streptomyces sp. SX-6
GACCCCCTGTCGCGGCTTCGCCGCTCGTCCTCAAACGCCGGACGGGCTGGAATGTCGGGCCCCGGTACCTTCCAGCGCGGCCCGGCACAATCCAGCCCGTCCGGCGATTGAGGACCAACGCGGCGGAGCCGCGTTGCGGGGGACCAGGGGGCGAAGCCCCCGGACAACCGCGCGGAGCGCGGGCCCGGGGGCCCGGGGGCTTGCCCCCGGAGGAAACGGTGAAAGGGCGGGACCGGGGCACCCTTCACACCCGCGCGGCCTCCACCGGCCGCATCCGCAGCGCGACCCACGTCGGGACCAGCGTCGAGCCGAGCGTCAGCGCCACCGCCCCGGCGACGACCACCCCATAGATCACCGGCGAACCCGACGGGAACCCGTCCCCGCCCACCGCCATGCTGAACGGCACCAGCGTCGTCGCCGCCGCGGCCGTACCGAGCACGAGCCCGACAACAGCCACCAGCCCACCCTCCACGGTCATCATCCGCATCACCTGCGCCCGCGTCGCCCCCGTCAGCCGCTGCAGCGCGAAGTCACGGCGCCGGTTCCCGACCGCGACCGCGGTCGAGTTGATCACCGACAGCGCGGTGTACACCACGAGCATCCCGACGATCAGGTAGTTGACCCACGCCTGGGTCTGCGTGTTACGGGCCGCATCGCCCAGCACCGCGTCCCGGCCACGGACCTCAACTCCCGGATGCCGCGCGGCCATCGCCCCGAGCGAGCTCATCAGCCGCTCCCGGCCGACACCATCATCCGCCCGCACCAGGATCTGCGTCGGCAGACCCCGCGTCGTATGCGCGGCCAGCAGCTCCGCACTGGTCAGCGCCGTCTCGAAGCCCTCACGCGCCGTGAACAGGGCCACGATCCGTACGTCCACCACCGCCCGGTCCCCCATGCGCAGCCGCACACTGTCACCGATCCCCCGGTGCATCCGGTGCGCGATCCGCTCCGGCAGGGCAAGCGTGTTGCCGTCGAGAGAGGCAAGGCTGCCCGCAGTCACCTTCGTCGCGAGCGTCTTCTCCGCACCGTCCGCGCTGACCCCCTGGAGCGCAAGCCCCTTCTTGGTCTCGTCCCCGTCGTGCGGACGCTCGGTCCACACCCGCCCGGTGACAGACGCACTCGCCCCCGCGACACCCGGCACCCGCCGCACGCTCTCCAGCAGGCCCCGCCCCACTCCGCCATCCACCGTCGTGATCACCGCATCGGCCCGCAGGCTCTCCTCGAAGGCCCGGTCCGCCACATCGGCCACCGTCGTCTGGAGGTAGATCATGCCCGTGGAGATCGCCGTCGCGAGCATGATCGGGTTGGCGATCGCGGCCATCTTGACCGTGCTCGCACGGCAGTTGAGCGCCGCCAGCCGCCCGGACGCACCCGTCAGCAGCCGTACGGGCCAGTACACCAACAGCATCACCAGCTTGGTGAACCACGGCCCCAGCAGGGCCAGCCCGATCGCGCAGCACATCACCGTCGGCCCCGCCGTGCTCGCCGCCATCGGCCCGCGCAGCACCAGCGCGGTGACCAGGCCGAGCGCCGCAGCACCCGCCAGGAACAGCAGCCCGAGAACCAGCCGCAGCGGGCTGAACCAGCGCTGCTGGACAGCAGCCTCACCGAGCGCCTCGACCGGCTTGGCGCTCACCGCATGGCGCGTCCCGAGCAGACTGCCCAGCACAGAGGTCAACAGCAGCGCACCGTACGCCGGCATCGCCGGGATCCAACCATGCCGGTAGACGACCGCGTCCGACAGCATCCCGCCGTCGACGAGCTCCTCGTACAGCCAGCGCCCCGCCAGCGGCCCCAACGGCCAGGCCGCAGCCGCCGCCAGCAGCATGATCAGCAGGGTCTCGCCGAGCAGCATCCGCCGCAGCTGGCCGGTCTCGGTACCGATCGCCCGCAGCAGGGCCAGTTCACGCCGCCGCTGCTGCGCCGCGAGCCCGACCGTACCGGCCACCACGAACACCGCGATGGCGATGGCCAGTCCGCCGAAGACACCGGCGAGCGCGATCAGGTCGTCGGCCCCCCGGACCATGTCGGGACGCTCCGAACCGCCCCGGTCGCCACCGGTCAGCAACGACACCGGCTGCCCCTTGAGCGCGGCAGCGACCCCCTTGCGCACGGTACCGAGATCCGCACCGCGCTCGAGCATGACCGCGATATCGGCCACACTGCCCGCATGCGGCGCCAGCCGCTCCGCGTCCACCGTCCCGAAGAACAGCGTCGGCTGCGGCACCTTCACCGCCCCGGCGGGCCGGACGACCCCGCTCACCCGGTAGACCGCCGACTCCCCGTGCACCGCGATCCGCACCGTGCCACCCGCCGTCACGTGGGCCCGCCCGGCAATGCCTTCGTCGAGCACGACCTCCCCACGGCGCGTCGGCTCCCCGCCCGCGACAAGCGCGTACGGCGTCACCGCCGCCGACTCCCACCCGTGCGCCAGCGCCTTGCTCCTGCCGTCGAGCACCGCGGCATCGAAGCTCCGCTCCCCCACGGCCGCCCGCACCCCCGCCACGCCACGGACCTTGTCCGTCAACTCGGCTGGAAGTTGCACCCGTTCGGGCAGCGTGACCTGCTTGTGCTTCTTCCCCGGCTGCCCGTACGACCGGTCGCCCGTGACGACTAGCTGCGCCCCGGCGAACCGCTCCGGCGGAACGTCACTGCGGATGCCGGTCTCCATCAGACCGCCACACGCCATCACCAGCGTGGCGCCGAAAGCGAGCGCGATAAAGGTGGCGACGAAGCCGCCGAAACGGTGGCGCAGGGAGCGCACTGCAAGTTTGCCGATCACTCACTGAACGCTACGGAGCGGAGGGCTCGCCGCCCATGGGAGCAGCAGGTCAACCGGGGTAGGGCTACCCCTACCCCCGATTTTTGGGATAGGCACCTCCCGCAAACAACAAGCCCTGCCGCCCCTTCCTCTTTCCGGACGGCCCGGGATACCCATGACCCATGACCTGGTTTGTCGATTCCCGGTGCAACAACTGCGACGTCGCCCGTCAGCTGGCCCCCGACCTCATCAAAGAGACCGACGGACGCTCGGAGATCCTCCGGCAGCCGCAGAACGAGGCGGAGGAAGACCAGTTGTACGCCGCCGCCCTCGCCTGCCACACGCGCTCCATCCGCGACTCGGCCGGGCGGCTCGACCCCGACCGGGATCCCTTCCCCCTCACCCTGGACTCCACCGTGTCCGTATGCGGGCACAACTCCCCGCACACGGCGGGGGCCAACTCCTATCTCCTGCGCCGCCCTTCGGGCACGCAGATGATGATCGACACCCCGCGCTGGAGCGAGGGGCTTGCCGCCCGGTACGAAGCGCTCGGCCCCGTCACGGACGTCCTCCTCACCCACCGCGACCACGTCGCCCACGGCCGCCAGTACGCCGACCGCTTCGGCGCCCGCCTGTGGATCCACGAGGGCGACCTCGACTCCCGCCCGGACGCGGACCACGTACTGCGGGGTACGGAGCCGACGCAGATCGCCGACGGCGTGATCGCGTACCCGCTGCCGGGGCACACGGAGGGCAGCGTGCTGTACGTCGCGGACGAGCGGTACTGCTTCACCGGCGACAGCTTCTACTGGTCGCGCACGGATGGCGACTTGGTGGTCGCGGAGTCCGTGACGTGGTACTCGATCGAGGTGCTGGGCGCTTCGCTCGCGCGGACGGCGCCGTTGCTGCGCTTCGAGTGGGTGCTGCCGGGGCACGGCGACCGGCTGCGACTGCCAGTGGCGGAAATGGCGGCGCGGCTGGGGCAGTTGGCGGAGCGTACGCAGCGGTTGCGGCCCCGGCCGGTGGACTTTACGGCTGTGCGGTGGTGAGGGATATGAAGTCCGCCCAGGCGCTGGCCGCTATGGCGAGCTGGGGGCCGCTTTTGCGCTTGGAGTCGCGGATGCGGACGGTGCGCGGAAGTGTTGCGACTTCGACGCACTGGCTGCCCTCGCCGCCGCTGTAGCTGGACTTGCTCCAAGAAAGCGCGACCTCGACGCACTGACTACCATCCTGCGCGCTGTGGCTCGACTTGAACCACACCGGTTGGGCGTTCATAGCTCACCTGCGACCTTTTTGATGAATCGGGCAGATTCCACAGCGCCGAGTGCATGCATACGGATTTCGCTGTGCCGCTTCACGAGCGTACTCACCCTCTCAATATCCGCATACAGCATGCTGGCCGACTGGGCTTCCTGGTAGCCGTAGAGGCTGTGATCCGAGGTCTCCAGCACAGTGAACGAACCACCAAGGCCGGGGTGGACACCGGACCCCATGGGCAGCACCTGGATGCACACATTGCGCAAATCGCCAACACTTACTAGGTGGTTGAGCTGCTCCTTCATCACCGCAGCACCGCCCACCAGGGTTCGCAACCCGGCCTCATGGATCACGAAGTTGAACACCGTGGTTTGCTTCTTCAGCAGTTCCTGCCGCTCCAGCCGTGCCGCCAGTCGCTGTTCCACGGTTTCATCGTTCGCTGGTGGGCACGTATCGGACATCAGCGCGCGAGCGTAATCCTCGGTCTGCAACAGCCCTGGGATGTACAGCACGTCGTACCAGTGCAGAGCAATCGCTTCGGCCTCGATGGCCATGTAGTCGTGCGACCAACTGGCAAACCGCTCCGGCTCCAGGAACGGATGCGCTGCCTTCAACTTCCCCTGCGCCCCGAACATTTCATCCGCCACGTCAAGCAGTCGCTGCGTAGGCCGTCGTCGCCCCGACTCCATCGCCTTGACGGTCTCGGCCGCGTACCCCGCCTCGCCGCCGAGCTCCTCGCGGCTCACACCCGCGCCCGTACGCCACAGCTTGATCTGATTCCCGCACAACCGCCACGCCATCGGCGCCGGAGACTCACTCATGCCCACGGACGCTACGACGCTCCGGCCTCGCCCGCGCAGGGTTCAACAGAACTCCCCACGTGCGTGGGGCGGCAGCGGTGGGCGGTTTACGTGGCGGGTGCGCTGCCGGCCGCCCGTATCGTCGTTGTGCATGTGAAAAGCGGCAGGCTACGGGACGGGTGGGGCCCGGGCCAGGCTCTCGTCGCCGGGCGCGGACCGACTGCGTACAGCCTGACGGCACGTCAGCGGTGAGAAGAGCGCGTCGATTAATTAGGTGCTGGTCTGGTCACGTGTGTGGTGTGGGGATGGCGGCTTGTCCGGTGAGCTGGGCGAGGTCGTGTGCGGTGGTGGCTTTGATGAGGCCTGGTGGGATGGTGTGGTCAAGTTGCTGTAGGGCGTGGGTTGTTTCCCTGACGGCGTTGCCGATGGTGGCGGAGGTGGTG
>NZ_JBTHHU010000069.1:0-3178 GCF_059089585.1 Streptomyces sp. SX-6
TGAGGACAAGCCCTCGGCCTATTAGTACCAGTCAGCTCCAACCGTTACCGGTCTTCCACACCTGGCCTATCAACCCAGTCGTCTACTGGGAGCCTTACCCACTCTAAGGTGGTGGGAGTCCTCATCTCGAAGCAGGCTTCCCGCTTAGATGCTTTCAGCGGTTATCCCTCCCGAACGTAGCCAACCAGCCATGCCCTTGGCAGGACAACTGGCACACCAGAGGTTCGTCCGTCCCGGTCCTCTCGTACTAGGGACAGCCCTTCTCAAGACTCCTACGCGCACAGCGGATAGGGACCGAACTGTCTCACGACGTTCTAAACCCAGCTCGCGTACCGCTTTAATGGGCGAACAGCCCAACCCTTGGGACCGACTCCAGCCCCAGGATGCGACGAGCCGACATCGAGGTGCCAAACCATCCCGTCGATATGGACTCTTGGGGAAGATCAGCCTGTTATCCCCGGGGTACCTTTTATCCGTTGAGCGACGGCGCTTCCACAAGCCACCGCCGGATCACTAGTCCCGACTTTCGTCCCTGCTCGACCCGTCGGTCTCACAGTCAAGCTCCCTTGTGCACTTACACTCAACACCTGATTACCAACCAGGCTGAGGGAACCTTTGGGCGCCTCCGTTACTCTTTAGGAGGCAACCGCCCCAGTTAAACTACCCACCAGACACTGTCCCTGATCCGGATCACGGACCCAGGTTAGACATCCAGCACGACCAGAGTGGTATTTCAACGACGACTCCACACACACTGGCGTGCATGCTTCACAGTCTCCCACCTATCCTACACAAGCCGAACCGAACACCAATATCAAGCTATAGTAAAGGTCCCGGGGTCTTTCCGTCCTGCTGCGCGAAACGAGCATCTTTACTCGTAGTGCAATTTCACCGGGCCTATGGTTGAGACAGTCGAGAAGTCGTTACGCCATTCGTGCAGGTCGGAACTTACCCGACAAGGAATTTCGCTACCTTAGGATGGTTATAGTTACCACCGCCGTTTACTGGCGCTTAAGTTCTCAGCTTCGCACACCCGAAGATGCGCTAACCGGTCCCCTTAACGTTCCAGCACCGGGCAGGCGTCAGTCCGTATACATCGCCTTACGGCTTCGCACGGACCTGTGTTTTTAGTAAACAGTCGCTTCTCGCTGGTCTCTGCGGCCACACCCAGCTCAGGAAGTAAATTCCATCACCAGACGTGGCCCCCCTTCTCCCGAAGTTACGGGGGCATTTTGCCGAGTTCCTTAACCATAGTTCACCCGAACGCCTCGGTATTCTCTACCTGACCACCTGAGTCGGTTTAGGGTACGGGCCGCCATGAAACTCGCTAGAGGCTTTTCTCGACAGCATAGGATCATCCACTTCACCACAATCGGCTCGGCATCAGGTCTCAGGCTTCATGCTGTCCGGATTTGCCTGGACAGCGCCCTACACCCTTACCCCGGGACTACCACCGCCCGGGCTGGACTACCTTCCTGCGTCACCCCATCGCTTACCTACTACAAGTCTGGTTCGTCGGCTCCACCACTCCCCTTTGCCCGAAGGCTCCAGGACGGCTTCACGGACTTAGCATCGCCTGATTCGATATTGGGCGTTTCAAAGCGGGTACCGGAATATCAACCGGTTGTCCATCGACTACGCCTGTCGGCCTCGCCTTAGGTCCCGACTTACCCTGGGCAGATCAGCTTGACCCAGGAACCCTTAGTCAATCGGCGCACACGTTTCCCACGTGTGTATCGCTACTCATGCCTGCATTCTCACTCGTGAACCGTCCACAACTACCTTCCGGCGCTGCTTCACCCGGCACACGACGCTCCCCTACCCATCCACACACCCGTTGGGGCTATACATGTGAATGACACGACTTCGGCGGTACGCTTGAGCCCCGCTACATTGTCGGCGCGGAATCACTTGACCAGTGAGCTATTACGCACTCTTTCAAGGGTGGCTGCTTCTAAGCCAACCTCCTGGTTGTCTCTGCGACTCCACATCCTTTCCCACTTAGCGTACGCTTAGGGGCCTTAGTCGATGCTCTGGGCTGTTTCCCTCTCGACCATGGAGCTTATCCCCCACAGTCTCACTGCCGCGCTCTCACTTACCGGCATTCGGAGTTTGGCTAAGGTCAGTAACCCGGTAGGGCCCATCGCCTATCCAGTGCTCTACCTCCGGCAAGAAACACACGACGCTGCACCTAAATGCATTTCGGGGAGAACCAGCTATCACGGAGTTTGATTGGCCTTTCACCCCTAACCACAGGTCATCCCCCAGGTTTTCAACCCTGGTGGGTTCGGTCCTCCACGAAGTCTTACCTCCGCTTCAACCTGCCCATGGCTAGATCACTCCGCTTCGGGTCTAGAGCGTGCAACTCAAACGCCCTGTTCGGACTCGCTTTCGCTACGGCTTCCCCACACGGGTTAACCTCGCTACACACCGCTAACTCGCAGGCTCATTCTTCAAAAGGCACGCAGTCACGAGACACCGAGCAAGCTCGATGTCCGACGCTCCCACGGCTTGTAGGCACACGGTTTCAGGTACTATTTCACTCCGCTCCCGCGGTACTTTTCACCATTCCCTCACGGTACTATCCGCTATCGGTCACCAGGGAATATTTAGGCTTAACGGGTGGTCCCGCCAGATTCACACGGGATTTCTCGGGCCCCGTGCTACTTGGGTGGTTCTCAAGAGAGCCGCTAATGTTTCAGCTACGGGGGTCTTACCCTCTACGCCGGACCTTTCGCATGTCCTTCGCCTACATCAACGGTTTCTGACTCCCCGACCAGCCGGCAGACTGATCAAGAGAACTCCCACAACCCCGTATACGCAACCCCTGCCGGGTATCACACGCATACGGTTTGGCCTCATCCAGTTTCGCTCGCCACTACTCCCGGAATCACGGTTGTTTTCTCTTCCTGCGGGTACTGAGATGTTTCACTTCCCCGCGTTCCCTCCACACTGCCTATGTGTTCAGCAGCGGGTGACAGCCCATGACGACTGCCGGGTTTCCCCATTCGGACACCCCCGGATCACAGCTCGGTTGACAGCTCCCCGGGGCCTATCGCGGCCTCCCACGTCCTTCATCGGTTCCTGGTGCCAAGGCATCCACCGTGCGCCCTTAAAAACTTGGCCACAGATGCTCGCGTCCACTGTGCAGTTCTCAAGCAACGACCAGCCACCCGCC
>NZ_JBTHHU010000070.1:0-4674 GCF_059089585.1 Streptomyces sp. SX-6
GCGCCCTGCTCCGCCGAGGCGCCCGGGTTCGAGCACGAGTCGGCGGCGCGCGGGTGTCATCAGCCCGAGCATCCAAGGCCGGCGGCGCCCCGTGAATTGCCGCCGGGTGCCTCAGGATTCGGGATGGGCGAGGCGGCCGAGCAGGGCCGTCACGTCGTTGAGAGCGACCGGCTGGAAGAAGCGAGCGTCGGCCTGTTCGACGGCGGCGATCGCGCGCGGCGCCAGCTCGGCACCGGCACCGGTGACCCGCAGCAGCTTGGCGCGGGTGTCGGCGGGATCGACCTCGCGCTCGATCAGTCCCTTGGTCTCCAGGGCGCGCAGGACCTGCGAGGTCATCTTGACGTCGGTGCCGGCCTGGCGGGCGAGTGCCAGCTGGTTGGGCTGTTCGCCCTGCGAGTTGAGCCACCAGGTGCAGGCCAGCAGCACGAACTGAACATGAGTGAGACCGAGCGGGGCCAGGGCTGCGGCGATGTCACGCTGCCAGCGCAGCGTGGCGTGCCAGAGCATGAAGCCCGGGCTCTCGCCCGGAGTGAGGGCCATCAGCCGCGCGCCAACTCGACGAGGGCGGCCATGGTGGCGGGCCAGTCGGCGGTGACGGCCGGGCCGAGTTCGTCGGCAGCGGCACCGGTGATCTCCATCCGGTACACCACTCGAGTGCGCAGGCGCTCGCCCTGGTCGAGCGTGTGGGCGGTACGCAGCAGCAGGCCGTCAATCCGGGCCTCGTCGACGAACAGTTCATCGACGCTTGCCTCGGCGATACGCAGGTGCACCGGGTCCTGCCCAGCCGGGGTCATCACGATCTCAGTGCCCGCCGCGAACGGTCCGTTGATCGCGATGTTCTCGATGTCGGCGTTCCACGTCCCCCAGTTCTCGACATCGGCCCACAGGCGCCAGATCGCCTCAGGCGTGGCATCGGTCTCGATGCTGTGCTCATACGTCCACATCAGCGGCCTCCCCAATCCGAAGAACATCTACGCATAGATTATCTGCGCGATGATTATCTGTCCAGGAAGATCCACCGGCCCACCGACCAGCCTGCACGACACCGTCACTCGTCAGCCCCGGACTTCCGGAGTCGACCACTTAGGTTGGCCCCGCGCGCACGGGACTTACCAACCTGCCGGAGCATCAGACCGGAAACATACTGAAGGAAAACAGCGCCCCCGACCGGTATCGTCGCTGCTCAGGAAGTGTCGGTCCCGCGCACGCGGGGGTGGTTCGCAGCACTTGTAGATCGGCTGCAAGCATGGAAGGTCGGTCCCGCGCACGCGGGGGTGGTTCCGTGTCCGGCCCGCGGACGCAGGGCGCTCTGGCGTCGGTCCCGCGCACGCGGGGATGGTTCCCAGCTGTTCCCCGGCGCGGAGATCATCACATCGTCGGCCCCGCACACGAGGGAATGTCCCGAGCACTACCCCGAGGAGCATGAGCACGGGGTTGTCGGTCCCGCGCACGCGGGGATATGCCCGCCTCGTACGCGAGCGTCACGCGCTTGGGGTGGTCGGCCCCGCACGCGCGGGGGTAGTCCCCCGGGCGTCGTGTGGCTGAGGAGAATGTGGGAATCGACCCCGCGTACACGCGGGAATGGTCCTGCTGCCTGGGCCCAGGTGCTCTGGCGGGGATTGCGGCGTTCGTCGAACGTGTGTTAAGGCCCTGCCGCCGGGGGGGCTCACCCGGTCAGGAGGCAATGCTGGGCGTAACACCGTAAGAAGCCCGAGAGTTGGCCGTTCCAGGGCCGGACTGGACGTCACGGTGCATGCCAGGTTGACTCCTGGCGACCATGTCGACAGGCACAGGCACCCCTGGCGGGTGAGTTCCCTGTGCCGGGGATAGAGGAGAGCCGGATGCGGCGAGCAATCGTCCTGGGCGGAAGTATCGCGGGTCTGGGCGCGGCGCGCGTGCTAAATGATCACGCTGACCAGGTCGTCATCATCGAGCCGGACGACCTGAGCCTGTCATCGGCGGTCCGGCGCGGTGTGCCACAGAGTAGTCAGGTGCACGCGGTGCTGAGCATGGGGAAGGACCTGCTCGAGCGCTGGCTGCCGGGTCTGTCGGACGAGCTGATCGATGATGGTGCGATACCCAGTTACGGGGACAGCATCGAGCACTACGTCGACGGTGTCCTCAAGGCCCCGGTCTCTGCCGAATACACCATCGGGCTCACCCGCCCGCTGCTGGAAACGCACGTCCGTCGCCGGGTGCTGGCCGATGACAAGGTGAGCTTTGTGCAGGGCCGGGCGCAGAGCCTGCTTTTCGAAGGCGAGCGTGTCGCGGGTGTGCGCTACGTGCCCGAGGGCGCACGGGACGGCGA
Organism: Streptomyces sp. SX-6; assembly: GCF_059089585.1. Lineage (NCBI taxonomy): Bacteria > Bacillati > Actinomycetota > Actinomycetes > Kitasatosporales > Streptomycetaceae > Streptomyces > Streptomyces sp. SX-6. Next base: position 2,309 of record NZ_JBTHHU010000070.1, read on the forward strand.
GACGCTGACGGCGGACCTGGTGGTCGATGCGACGGGCCGCGGCACGGCGCTGGACCGGTGGCTTTCTTCGGCGGGCTGGACTGCGCCGACCCTTGAGCGCATGGACCTGCAACTGGGATACGCGACGGCGCTCTTCAAGAGCGGAGAGGAGCTGCCCGGTGTGGATGTCGTGCAGGCGATCTCGACGCCCCAGGGGCCGTACCGGGATTCTTTCGCCGCGGTGCGGGTGGAAGGAGACCGGTGGATGGTGGTGGTGTCTGCGTACGGGCAGGACCGGCCGACGCGCATCCGCGAGGAGTTCCTCCAACGGTGCCGCACTGCTCCCATCCCACCGATCGCGCAGATCGCGGGCCAGTGCCCGATGGCGGGCGAGGTCACGACGTACACCATGGCCGACAGCCGCCGACGCCGGTTCACTGCGCTGGACCGGTTCCCGGCAAGGTTTGTTGCCGTCGGGGACTCCGTGGCGTCCTTCAATCCCATCTACGGGCAGGGGATGACCAGCGCGATGCTCCACGCCTCATGCCTGTCGGCCCACCTGCGCTCAGGGGCTCCTCTCGATGAGCCGGCCTGGGGATACTTCCGCCGGGTACAGGTCATCGTGGACGCAGCATGGGGGCTGTCCACGCTGATGGATCTCGCTCTCCCGCATGTCGACGGCCCGTACCCCAGGGGCTACCAGTTCGCCCGCTGGTACAGCAAGCAACTCGACCGGGCGACGGTCAACGATCCCAACCTGCACAGACTGTTCCTCGAAGTCGCGCACATGCGCAAGCACCCACGAGTGCTCAGCCGCCCCGCAACCATGCTGGCCGTGTCGCGTGCGCTGCTCACCTCCCGCCGGCGCCCGGCCAACGCGTCGATGTGAGCCGCGGTGCGGCCGCCCGTCACCGAGCAGGCGGCCGCACCAGCTGCGGGATGGGTCTGCGGGTTCCGGGCGGCTGCAGATGCCAGCCGCACCACGTAGCGCCTGGGTAGAACATACCTATTTGCTCTGCTCGGTTACGGTTGCATTGAACGATCTGTCCGATGAAGTGTGGTTGTCATGCCGAAGCGCCCCCTCTGGCTGTCGCATCTTGTGTGGACGGAGCTCCTGGCGCCCTGGATCTTCCCGGTCAACCTTGACGGCACCAGGGCTTGGAAGTGGTGGAATCCCAGGGGCTTCCTGCTGCTCGCCTTCAGCCCCGTGGCCGTGTTCTGGGCTCTTCATCCGAACAACGACGCTACATGGTGGGCCCGGTGCTTGACCGCCCTCGCCGGCGTGGCAGGCGCGGCCGTTCTCATGCTCGCGTCCGTCGGATACCGCAGGCTTGCCACACCACCCACGACTTCACATGGCGCCGAGGAGCACCCCTCACCGTGAATGGGTCGGCTTCTGAGCAGGCACGGTGAAGAGCGCCACCACTCCAACGCCATATGGCCTCGCTGAGGGCGGGAGCCCCGCAAGGAGGTCTCCGAGCAGGACACTACGACCCAGCGGCTCGTCGGTCGACCCCGCGCACACGGGGATCACTAACCTGCCGGAGCGTCAGACCGAAGACAGGCTGGATGAAAACAGCGCCGTCGACCGGTATCGTCGCTGCTCAGGAAGTGTCGGTCCCGCACACGCGGGGATGGCTCCGGCACCATGTGGGCACCGGTAGGGCCGCCGGGGTCGGTCCCGCGCACGCGGGGATGATTTGTCGAGTACACCACCATCACGAAGCTCCACAAGTTCGACCTCGCACACGCGGGAATGGTCCGTGCAGTCAGCCGCACATGCGGCTCGCCTCGGCGTCGGCCCTGCGCATACAGGGATGGTTCCCAGTCGCCCCGGTACAGTCCCGACGTGGTGTTGTCGGCCCCGCACGCACGGGGATGGGCTCCAGTGCCGTGGCTTGTTCCATGTCCTGGGGGCGGTTGGCCCCGCGCACGCGAAGGTGGTCCGCAAGTGCGCAAAAACAACGGACGCGAGGGGGAGTTGGTCCCGCGCACGCGGGGATGATCCCGAATCGCGGTCCATCCGGCGCCAACTCGGGTAATCGACCCCGCGCGGGGGTAATCCGTCCCGGATCCAGTGGCCGGCGGTGCTCGCGTCGTCGGCCCGCTACCCCGCCGCACACCCGCACACCCTGCCGACAACGTCCAGAGCGATTCTGGGATCGAACTGAAGAAAAACAAACCCCTCGGCGGGTATCGTCGCAGCTCAGGAAGTGTCGGCCCCGCGCACGTGGGGATGTTCCACCGTTACCGACGGTGGGGTCGGCCCAGTTGGCCCTGCACACGCGGGGATGGCTCCGACAGCTTTACGCCTAGTCACGGTGTACAGAGGTCGGTCCCGCACACACGGGGATGGTCCGCATGCCGCGATCACTGCCATGGTGTGG
>NZ_JBTHHU010000071.1:0-4576 GCF_059089585.1 Streptomyces sp. SX-6
CACTTGCATCCACGCTTTCCCGACTACGGACCTCATGCCTGAACTGACGCCCCGTCAGACGCGAGCTGACACACCGTCAGAGAGGCTTTGGGGAACCTTTGATCGGTGGGGCGGGAGCATGAAAGGGGGCCATTACACTTGTACCAATGGAGAGGGCAGGATGCCCTCACCGCGTAGTTTGGCACTCGGCCCCCTTTCTTGCTCCCGGAGGGGCCCCGCCGATTAAAGGTTCCCTAAAGCATCGGCCCCAATTCGCCCCCGCCCGCGACCGCCTGCGGCGGCTGCTTCGGCCCCGGCCAGGACAAAGCCCCCGCCGCTCCGGGAATGAAACCGGTGTGACGGGGGCTCACTGTCAGTGATAGGTGTAATGATCAGCTTGTCGGAGGCTGACGGTCGGGAAGGACCTCGGTCCAAGTCTCCTGTACACCGGGGGAGGTGATCCGCTTGCGCATGCCGTTCGGGGTGACTCCGCTCGCCCGCGCGACCGTCGCCAGCGGCAAGACGTCGTCCGTCACGGACCACGCTTCGAGGAACTGCCGGACACGGCTGGACTGGTCCTCGACGGCCTTAAGCGTCTCGATCAGGTGCCGGGCCCAGGACGCCTGATCTCCCTTGTGCAGGTCGAGGATCGGCGTCACGCGCGTCATCTGGACGTAAGCGTCATTGAGGGCATTCCGTGCCCATCGCTCGATCTCCTCCGGTACCGGCTGCTGGGCCATTCCTGATCTCCTCCTGATACGGGGTTGACGTTCCGAACGAACTAGGTTCACTATAGGCCCCATCGCGGTTCCCGGACAGAGGGAACCCTGTACGAAGGATCTCACTACCATGGCGATTCGTCCCGGCGCCCGCATCCCCGTCCACCACGAGACCGCGTTCCCGCACGGCTGCTACGCGACCGGCGACGTGTCGCCGGTGCCCGTCTTCGAGAACGGCAAGAACACCGGCCGACAGGAAGTCGACCTGCACGTCGGACAGCCCGTCTGGTCCGTCGCGGTCCTCGACGGCGACCCCGAGCTCAACGCCAAGCAGAAGTCCTTCGCGGTCAAGATCTCCGCCCCCCACCAGCCGGTTCTCCCCGACTCGCCGATCCCCGGCCTGCCGTTCATCCCGATCGCCTTCGAGCGGCTGACCGTCACTCCGTACGTCGAGGACCAGGGCCAGGGCAAGAAGGGCCGACTCCAGTACAGCTACCGGGCGACCGGCATCATCCCGGCCCCGATGCCGGGTCAGGCCGCCGCCAACTCCAAGGCCAGCAAGGAGAGTTGAGAGTGACCCAGCTCGCAACCGCGATCGAGGCCGCCCCGTACATCGGCGGGGCGGCCCTCGCGGCCCGGTACTCGTTCCCCGTCTACCGCTACTGGCGAGCCGACCCGTCGACCCGTCACAGCATCTGGACGGCTCGCCTGGCCCGTCGCTCCTGGAAGAGCTTCTGCCAGATGACCGGCCTGACCGCTCAGCGTCACCCCGGCACCTTCGCGCAGATCACCAACACGTCCGGTAAGCAGCTCAAGCCCGAGACCGTGTGGCCGACGCTCCGCACCAAGGTCGACCCCTTCGGCTTCGTTGCCTACTCCAAGGCCATCCCCAACGTCGGCCTCGCCGACTGGGACGCCGTCCGCGACCACATCGCCGACCAGTGGGGCGCTATCCGGATCAAGCTCTGGCAGCCCCAGCCGGGCTACATCAACGCCCGCGCCTTCCTCCGGGAACCGCTCGACGCGCTGATCCCCTCCGAGCTGACCACGATCGACGGCTCGCCCTTGGTCAAGCCCGGCAGCCTCCGCGCCGACTCCGACATCGTCCTCGCGTACACCGAGGACGGCGACCCCGTGGTGATCAACCTCGCGAAGGGGACCCACGGCGCGATTCAGGGTGCTACCCGGTCCGGCAAGTCGATCACCGTCAACACCTTGCTCGCGCACGCCGCTCTCATGGCTGATGTGCAGACCGTGATCATCGATCCGAACCTCGGCGCCGTCGCTCCCTGGTGGCGGACCGCCCACACCGTCTCGGCCGCCGTCTCGCCCGAGGAACCGATCGCGATCCTCCAGGGCCTCCGAGCCGAGATGGAACGACGGCAGGGCATCTTCTGGGCCCAACGCACCGACAAGCTCACCGACTTCACGCCGGACATGCCGCTGATCCTGCTGGCGATAGACGAGGTCTCGAACTACACGAACTGGGGCGACAAGAAGCTCGCCGAGAGGTTCCGCGCCGAGCTCCAGGCCGTCACGTCCCAGGGCCACAAGTTCGGCATCCGCGTCTGGCTCCTCGGACAGAAGCTCGAAGCCTCGGTCCTCAACACCGCGACCCGGACCAACCTCACGACCCGCATCTCGCACCGCGTCGACACGATCGAGGACTTCCTCCACCTCTTCCCCGACGGCCGCGACCTGGAGGTCACCGCCGCCGACCGGACCATGCCCCAAGGCGTCGGCATCGCCTCCGTACCCGGGATCACCCTGCCGACCCGGATGCGGTCCGTGTACCTCCCGGCCGAACACTGCTGGACCATCGCCGACGCCATCGTCGAAGCCGCGGGAGAGGTCCGCCCCCTCCCGGCCCCCAAGCTCACCCTCGCCAAGGAAGCCGCCGACCGCGCGGCCTGATGAAGGGATCGCCTGCATGCATCTCGACCACCGACCCAGCCAAGTCCCGCCGGCGCTTCTGCCCAATCCGGTCCAGCTCGTCGCCGCACCTCGACCGGTCGGCCGCTACGTCCTGGTCGGCGGCGCCGTTCTCGCGGCCGCGACCTGGTCCATCGCCGTGTTGACGATCCTCGTCGTCGCGCTCGCCATCGGCGCCATGTCCGTGGCCGTACTCGCCGCTACCGTGCGGGCCCTGATCGGGTCTCAGAAGCGCTAGCGGAGTGTCGAGGGTCCTCCGGGACCACGGGGGCGGGAAACTGCCCCAGAACAGCGCTGAGGCCCCTGGACTGATCCTCCGGGGGCCTCGGGTGTCGTCCGGTCGTCGCCTGCATGACTCAGAACGGAGAAGACGTGACCACGGTACAGGGCCAGACCCTCGGCGGTCATCCTGACGCGGACACTCTGGCCGGGGAAAAGCCCCTGCTGGCCGATCCTCTTGGCCCTCCCCGGCCAGCCGGGCCGGAGGCAGGAGGCAGGACGGGAGAGGGCCGCGCGGCCTCGGCCGTGCTTGGGCTTGTTACATCTGCCATAACTGTCCGTGTAAGCGAAACCGCAGGTCAGGGGCTTGACCTCTCGGCCCTCTGGGCACCGTCGTTCCCCGGTCCCGAGCTCGTCTCGGCTGCGGCCGGACTCTTCCAGAGCCCCCCCGCGTGGAACGGCCACGAGGGTCCTCGGCCGCGTCTGGTCATTGCCCCCGGCGTCGTGTCCCTCGAAGCCCCCGACATGGCCAAGAGGGAACGCGCCCTCGAACGCGAAGCCCGCCGCCGCCGGGTCGACGTCGAGCTCGAAGCCAGCTGGTTCGCCGCGACCGGCCAGATCCCCGACGGCCGACCCGAGTCGACCCGAGAGATCACCGAGTGGTCCCGCCGATCCCGGTCCCGCATGATCCGGCGACTCGCTGAACTCGACTGGACCCCGGTCCTCGGCGCCGTCGCCATCCCGGCCATGATCACGCTCACCTACCCTGCCGACTGGCTGACCGTCGCGCCGGACGGCGAGACCTCCAAGGGGCATGTCACCGCCTTCTACAAGCGCTACGAACGGGCCTGGGGCGTCCCCTTCGTCGGCCCCTGGAAGTTCGAGTTCCAGCACCGAGGCGCCCCCCACTACCACCTGTACTGCGTCCCGCCCGTCGGCATTGCCGGAGTGAAAAGGCGTCAGGAACACCAAGAGGAATTGGCGGAATGGAAACGTGTGGAATCCCTTTTCGAATACACGGGAATTCACCCGGGCCCAAAACCCCGATTCCGTAAGGCAATTGGTGACGGAATGCAATTCCGCGAATGGCTCAGTAATACATGGGCCGATATCGTCGCCCATCCCGATCCGGAAGAACGGACCAAGCACCGGAATGCCGGAACCTCCGTCGACTACGCGGAGGGTATGCGGACTTCGGACCCGAAGCGGCTCGCCGTCTACTTCGCCAAGCACGGGGTCTACGCGGACAAGGAATACCAGAACCGAGTACCCGAGGCATGGCAGGAACCGGGAAAGGGACCCGGTCGCTTCTGGGGCTATCGCGGCCTCAAGGTCCTCACGGCACAGGTCGAACTCAGCTGGGATGAATACCAGTTGATCAGTCGAACACTCCGGAAGCTCGCCGCTCGAACCCAGATCTGGGACCCCTCCCTGAATGCCGGCCGGGGTGGTCACCGCTGGGTGAAGGCGACTCGGACCCTCGAAGTTCCCCGTCGACTCGATCCCGAGACCGGAGAATTCCGCCAGTTCCGGAAAGTCCGACGACCTGTCAAGCGATTCGTCCGAACCTCCGGATTCCTCTGCGTCAACGATGGGCCCGCACTTGCATCCACGCTTTCCCGACTACGGACCTCATGCCTGAACTGACGCCCCGTCAGACGCGAGCTGACACACCGTCAGAGAGGCTTTGGGGAACCTTTGATCGGTGGGGCGGGAGCATGAAAGGG
>NZ_JBTHHU010000072.1:0-4554 GCF_059089585.1 Streptomyces sp. SX-6
CATCCGTACGCCCGGCAATCGGCGAACCGATCGGGATATCCGTCCCCGCACCCAACCGCGACAACAACGCCGCAAACGCCGCCCGCACCACCATGAACACACTGGCGCCGCAGTCGCGGGCAAGGTCGATGAGGTCTTGGTGGAGCCGTGCGTCGAGCTCAACCGGCACGTGTCCGCCGCGATGGGTGGAGACGGCGGGCCGGGGGCGGTCCACCGGTAGTTCCAACTGCTCCGGCAGTCCGGTCAGTGTCTCGGTCCAGTAGGTGACCTGTCGGCTGAGCAGGCTGTCCGGGTCGGACTCATCGCCGAGCAGCTCCCGCTGCCACAGCGCATAGTCCACGTACTGCACCGGCAATGGCTTCCACTGCGGAGCACGGCCGCTCACCCGAGCCTCATACGCGGCCACCACATCGCGCGCCAACGGCGCCATGGACCAACCGTCACCGGCGATGTGATGCAGCACCACGAACAGCACGTGCGAAGTGTCATCCAGGTGGAACAGGCATGCGCGCAAGGGAAGTTCACGGGTTACGTCGAAGCCTCGAGCAGTCTCTCCGGCCAGGGCGGCGGGCAGCTCCGCTTCCGTGATATCGATGTGCGTGAGCTCGACGCGGGCCCGGTCACCGTCGAGGATCACCTGCTGCGGGATGCCGTCGAGGTTCTCCGGGAACACCGTGCGCAGGCTCTCGTGACGGGCGACCACATCATCAAGCGCCGTCGCGAGGGCTGCCCGGTCCAAGTCGCCGGTCAGGCGCAGCGCTATGGGCATGTTGTACGTGGCAGCTGTCGAGCCCTCGAAGCGGTTGAGGAACCACAGGCGGCGCTGGGCGAACGACAGTGGCAGATCCGCGGGGCGGGACATCGGGGACAGCACCGCGCGAGCGCCGCCGGCCTCGTCGACGTGCCGGGCCAGCTGGGCCACGCTCGGCGCCTCGAACAGCGCACGCAGCGGCAGTTCCACGCCCATGACGCCACGGATGCGGTTCACCAGCCGGGTGGCGAGCAGCGAGTGTCCTCCCAGGTCGAAGAAGCTGTCCTCGACTCCGACCCACTCCAGGCCGAGGATCTCGGCGAACAGGCCGCACAACACCTCTTCGCGCGCGTTGCGCGGTGCTCGGCCATGGATCGCGGCCGCGAAGTCGGGTGCGGGCAGGGCCTTGCGGTCGAGCTTGCCGTTCACTGTCACAGGCAGGGCGGCGAGAACGACCACGGCGGCGGGCACCATGAACTCCGGCAGTCGGGCACGCACGAACTGCCGCAGCTCATTGGGCTCGATGGCGGCGCCGGCGGCCAGGATCACATAGGCGACGAGGCGTGCGTCGTGTCCCTCGCCGGTGTGCACGGTGATCACGGCCTGTTCGACCGCCGGGTGCGCGGTGACCGCCGACTCCACTTCACCGAGCTCGACCCGGAAACCACGGATCTTCACCTGGAAGTCGGTGCGCCCCAGGAACTCGATGTTGCCGTCGGCCCGCCACCGCACCAGGTCTCCGGTGCGGTACATGCGCTGCCCCGGGTCACCGTAGGGGTTCGCCACAAACCGGTCCGCCGTCAGCCCGGGACGACCGACGTATCCACGCGCCAACTGCACGCCCGATACGTAGAGTTCACCGGGCACACCAGTCGGCACCGGCTGCAGCCGCTCGTCCAGGACATAGGCACGCGTGTTCCAGACGGGGGCGCCGATCGGAACGCTCGTCGCGCCAGGCTCGTACCGAACCGCCCAGCGGGTCACATCGATGGACGCCTCGGTGGGCCCGTACAGGTTGAACAGCCCCGCGTCCAGGGTGTTGCGGAACTTCTCGGCGAGTTCCAGGGACAGGGCTTCCCCGCCGAGGATCACGGTGTGCAGCGTCGAGCAGGTGGCCGCGGTCGGCTCCGCCAGGAACACGGCAAGCATCGAAGGTACGAACTGCAGCGTCGTGATCCGCTGGGCGCGTATGACCTCGACGAGGTAGGCCGGGTCCCGGTGTCCGCCGGGCTTGGCGACCACCAGGGTCGCGCCGACTTGCAGGGCCCAGAAGAACTCCCACACCGAGACATCGAATCCGGTCGGAGTCTTCTGCAGGATCCGGTCGCCGGCCCGTTGCGGATGCCTGGCCTGCATCCACGCCAGGCGGTTCACAATGGCGTCGTGCGGGATCATCACGCCCTTGGGGCGGCCGGTGGACCCGGAGGTGTAGATCACATACGCGGGATGCGAGATCCGAAGCGGCGCGGCCAGGTCGGCATCGCTCAGGTCGGCGTCCGGGTACCCGGTGAGTGCGTCCTCGAAGCCGGCGGCATCGAGGACGATGGCAGGCAGCGATCCCGGCAGCAGTTCCACGGTCCCGGTCGACGCCAGCACGCACACGGGGCGGGCGTCGTCGAGCATGTAGGCGATCCGGTCGGCCGGGTATTCCGGGTCCACGGGAAGGTATGCCGCCCCGGCCTTCACCACGGCGTAAACGGCGACGACCTGCTCCACCGAACGGGGCAAGGCGAGGGCGACAATCTGCTCCGGGCCTGCTCCGTGCTGGATGAGCATCCGTGCGAGACGGTTGGCGCGTGCGTTGAGCTCCGCGTAGGTGAGCTCAACGTCGTCGTGGACCACGGCCGTCGCATTCGGGGTTCGCGCCACCTGCTCTTCGAACAGCACGGGCAGCGGCACCTGTCGGACCTCGGCGGCGGTGGTGTTCCACTCCTCGACGATCCGGCGCAGCTCGGTGGCCGAGAGCACGTCCAGCGTCGCGACCGGCTGATCCGGGTCACGGACCGCGTCACGCAGAACGCGCTCGAAGCGGGCCACCAGTTCTTGGGCCGTGCCCCAGTCGTACAGATCAGTGGCGAATTCCAGTGTGCCGGTGAGGCCGCCTTCGGCGCCGGTGGCCGTGTGGAGCTCATCGAGGTAGACGCACAGGTCGAAGCGGGCCGCGGGAGCGGTACCGGGTTCGGCCGTGACCTTGATGCCCGGCAGCCGGAGCTCCGGCTGCTCGGTGTTCTGGAAGGCGAGCATCACCTGGAACAGAGGGTGCGAAGCCATCGAACGCACCGGATTGAGGACCTCCACCAGGTGCTCGAACGGCACGTCCTGGTGCATATGCGCGGCCAGGTCGGTCTCGCGGACTCGCCCGACCAGTTCACGGAAGGTCGGCTCGCCGGACAGGTCGGTGCGCAACACCAGCGTATTGACGAAGAACCCGACCAGGTCGTGCAGGGCCTCGTCGGTACGGCCGGCGATGGGCGCGCCGATCGGGATGTCCGTCCCCGCGCCCAACCGCGACAGCAACGCCGCGAACGCCGCCCGCACCACCATGAACACACTCGCACCGGATTCCCGGGCCAGCTCCGCGAGGTTTTTGTGCAGCTCCGCGTCCAGCGTGAACGCGATGCTGTCACCCTGGTATGAGGCGTGGGAAGGGCGTGCCCGATCTGCCGGCAGCGCCAACTGCTCGGGCACGTCGGCGAGTTGCGTCTTCCAGTACGCCAGCTGACGGGTGAGCAGGCTGTCGGGGTCGGAGTCGTCACCGAGCAGTTGCCGTTGCCACAGCGCGTAGTCGGCGTACTGGACCGGCAGCGGCTCCCACTCCGGAGCACGACCGCTCGTCCACGCCTCATACGCGACCGCCACATCCCGTGCCAACGGGGCCATGGACCAGCCGTCACCGGCGATGTGGTGCACCACCACCATCAGGACACTCGTCGCGTCATCAAGGGCGAACAGCCGGGCCTTGATGGGCAGTTCGACGGTCAGATCGAAGGCATGACCGGCGGTCTCGGTCACGTGCGCGGGCAGCTCGATGTCCGTGGACTCCACCACCTCCAGCGCCACGCCGGCCTCTTCGGCACCGAGGATCCGCTGGTGCGGGGTGCCGTCGGGGCCTTCGGGGCCTTCGGGGCCTTCGGGGAAGACAGTGCGCAGGCTTTCGTGACGTTTCACGATGTCCTGCAGCGCTCCAGCCAGCGCGTCCCGGTCCAAGTCGCCGGTCAGCCGCAGCACGATCGGCAGGTTGTACGCCGAAGCGGCCGCCCCTTCCAAACGGTTGAGGAACCACAGCCGCCGCTGGGCGTAGGAAAGCGGTACCTCCGCCGGGCGGTCCATCGGCAGCAGCGCCGCCCGTGCCGCACCGGCATCGGCCACCCGCTCGGCAAGCCGGGCCACGGTCGGCCCCTCGAAAAGGACGCGCAGGGGCAGTTCCACATTGAGGACGGTGCGGATGCGGCTGATCACACGGGTGGCCAGCAGGGAGTGGCCGCCCAGATCGAAGAAGCTGTCGTCGATCCCGACCCGCTCCACGCCGAGCACATCCGCGAAGATCCCGCACAGGGCCTGCTCACCGGCAGTGCGGGGAGCACGGAATGCAGCGGCGGACGTATAGTCCGGCGCGGGCAACGCGCGTCGGTCCAGCTTGCCGTTGGCCGTCGTGGGCAACGTGTCAAGGACCACCACCGCGGCCGGCAGCATGAATTCGGGGAGGCGACCGCTGAGGAAGCGGCGTACTTCGGCGCCGTCGACCGTGCCACCCGCGGCAGGAACGACATAGGCGACCAGCCGCTTGTCACCGGGACGGTCCT
>NZ_JBTHHU010000073.1:0-4132 GCF_059089585.1 Streptomyces sp. SX-6
AGCACAGTCAAAGGGCGTGAAGATGCCCGACGCTAACGAGAGAAGGATGTGTTCAGGAGAGCCGGGACGCCTTTGTCAGCAAGATGCCAAGGCCGTGCTGTCACGATACTGACACCCTGCCGCGCGGCCGGGCAGGACCGCACCGGACCGCCTTAAGGTCGCAGGACCGCAGCAGCGACCCCGTGTTCGCTCGCTCCCGCTCCCGCAGGGAGGGATCCGTTGAGTGATGCCGCCGAGTCCGCGCAGAGCGTGATGCCCGAGGAGCCCGCCGGGGAAGTGCCCCTCCGGCGGAACCGCGGCTTCCAACTCCTCTGGACCGGCTCGGTCTTCGCCTTTCTGGGCAGGGAGATCGCGGAGCTGGTCTATCCGCTGGTGGTGCTGGCCCTCACCGGCTCCGCCGCCTGGGCAGGAGCCTTCGGGGGGATCCAGATCACCACCTCGCTGGTGTTCGGCATGCCACTCGGCGAGCTCGCCGACCGTTACGACCGACGGCGGCTGCTGCTGGCCGTGGAAGCGGTACGGGTGGCCGTCAGCGTCAGCATGGTGGCGGCGTATGCCGCCGACGCGCTGACACTGCCCCATCTGCTGACGGTGGCGGTGATCGTGGGAGCGGCCCAGCCCCTGGGCGGTTCGGCCCGGATGCTGCTGATCCGCGCCCTGGTGCCGCCTCGCCAGCTCACGGCGGCCCTCACCCAGGAGGAAGTGCGCAGCCACGCCGCAGCGTTGGCCGGTCCGCCCCTGGGCGGAGCCCTGTTCTCCCTGGCGGGCCTGCTGCCGTTCGTGGTGACCAGTTGTTCCTTCGCACTGTCCCTCACGCTGGCCGCCTTCGTCCGGCTGCCGGCCGAGGCCCTGCGCGCACCGATGCGGCCGGCGGGCGGGACGTCTTTCCGCGAGCACATGACCGCGGGCCTGAACGCGCTGTGGAGCCGGCCGACACTGCGGGCCGCGATGCTGTTCGCCGCGGCCATGAGCACGGTGGCGGCTCCGGTCGTGCTGACCGTGGTGGTCCGGCTCCGGGACGAGGGGCTGTCCGCCACCGCGATCGGCTTCACCACCATGGGCCTGGCGGTGGGCGGCCTGGCGGGGACCCCGCTGGTCACCCCGCTGCACCGGCTTCTGCCACCGGGAGTCCTGATGCTCTGGCTCAGCGGTACGGCCTTCCTCCTGATCGGGTCGCTCGCGGCTCCCTGGGGGGCATGGGGGACGGCCCTCACCCTCTTCCTGCTGGGACTCGGCGGACCGTCGATGCGCGTGCTGGTCGACATTCTGATCTTCCGTCAGGTGCCGGACGAGCAGCGCGGCCGCGCCATCGCCGCCTGCATGACGGTGTTCGGGGCGGGGGGCGCGCTGAGCGTGTTCTGCGTCGGGCAACTGCTGGAGCACCTTTCCGCCGCCATCACCGTTCTGACCCTCGCCGGTGTGCTCGCCGCGGCGTGGTGCGCCGGGCTGCGCAGCCGAGAACTACGGGGCGCCCAATGGCCGGAAGAGACTGCCGCACAGGGAAGTTGACGGATACGTTCCGAAACCTGGGTTCCGATTTTCCGCCGCATGTCGCAGACATATTGTTGACAAACCCGCCGACGGCCTCCCATCTTGAGTCGAGGAGCGTTTGCCGGCAACACCATGCCGGGGGGTGTGGTGCTTTGCCGCAATATGCCACGGGGGGAATGTTGAATACCGACCGTTCCGTCATGGAAGTATCCCGGTCCGACGAGTCGATCAGCAGCGCCGAGCGCATCGTGCAGGAAGCGCTGAAGCTGTACCGGACAGCCCCTTCCCATGCAATCCGGCAAATCGATCCGGCCGCCGTGCGGATCGTCCTCCGGGATGTAGTGCGCACCTTGAAAAGAAAACGCCTGACGGCATACGTATCCTGGCGGGAGTCCGGCCGCCCGGAGCCGTCGGACTTCTACAGCCGGGAGATCCTCGAACCGGGGCACGACTTACGCCTGTTGCTCCACCCGGACGACGCGCACGGCTCCGCCGCACGGCGCCGGCTCGGCCGGCTCGTCGGAGAAGGCGTCACCGTGCGGTTCTCCTCGTCCTCGGTCCCCAACATGATCACTCTGGGCTCCGAGGCCGGCCTCGTCCAGACAGGAGAGCACCCCGGCGGCACCGGTGCCCTGCTGCTGCAGGGCGCGGAACTCGTCGGTGTGCTCCGGCGCCTGCACGGCGCGCTGTGGGAACAGGGCACCGTCCCACCGGCCTTCCCGGACTCCACCCCGCCCCGGGGCCCGGCCGAAGGCCTCGCCTCCGACCCGGTCCAGGCCCAGGTCCTCGGCCTGCTGCGGTCCGGCGCGAAGGACGAGGCCGCCGCCCGGCAGATGGATGTTTCCGTACGCACCTACCGGCGATATGTGGCGCGCATCCTCAAAACACTCGACACCACATCACGTTTCCAGGCAGGTCTCAAGGCAGCCGAACTCGGACTCTTCTCCGGGAAGAGTGTCCACTTGCTGCCCCCGGACTGAGTTTCGCCCTGTGCCGCCTGTCCGGTGACAGGTTGCTGGCGCCCGAAGCCTCCGAATCCCCTTGTTCTGGCTCCATGTTCCTGCCTAGGCTGCCGACGGGATACACACTCACATTCCAGGAGTCCGGATGGCGAATCCGTTCGACGACGAGTCCCGGCTTTTCAAGGTCCTGGTGAATGCGGAGGGACAGCATTCCCTGTGGCCGTCCGGCATCGATGTCCCACCGGGCTGGACAATCGCACTGGACGATTCCTCCCGGGACACCTGCCTCGCCCATGTCGAAGAGCGATGGACCGATATGCGCCCCGCCACACTCGTGGCCGCCATGGCGGAGTCGGCCATGGGCAGCGTCCGGCCATGACACAGAGCCCGCCCACGGCCGGCCTGCGGCTCGACGAACTCCATGACTCCCTCGGCTCCCCCACCACCAAGTCGATGAACTTCCTCAACGAAGTGGCGCAGCGCTTTCCGGACGCGATCTCGTTTGCCGCGGGCCGCCCCTACGAGGGGTTCCTGGACATCGCATCGGTGCACCGTCATATCGACCGCTATGCGTCCCACCTCCTGGCGAGGTCCGACGGCGACGAGAAACAGGTACGGAGCACACTGCTGCAGTACGGCAGGACCAAGGGGATCATCCATGAACTGATCGCCGGTCACCTCCTGGCCGACGAGGGCATCACCGTCGCCCCGGAGGCGATCGTGGTCACGGTCGGCTGCCAGGAAGCGCTGTACCTCACTCTCCGAGCGCTGCGCCGTTCCGACCGGGATGCCCTCCTCGCCGTCTTTCCCACCTACGTCGGCGCCGTGGGCGCCGCACGGCTCGTCGACATGCCCGTGCTCCCGGTGGCGCAGTCCCCGGCCGGCATCGATCTCGATGATCTGACGGTGGTCGTACGGCGCGCGCGGGCGGACGGTCTCCGCCCGCGGGCGTGCTATGTGGTACCCGATTTCGGCAATCCCTCGGGGATCAGTTTTGACCGCACCACTCGTGAACAGCTCCTCCGCACAGCGGAGGAGAACGATTTCCTGCTGCTCGAGGACAATCCCTACGGTGTCTTCCGGGACACGCGCGAGCCGTTGCCCACACTGAAATCCCTGGACACCTCCCGGTCCGTCGTCCATCTCGGTTCCTTCGCCAAGACCGGCAACCCCGGAGCCCGGGTGGGCTATGCCGTGGCGGACCAGCTCATTCGAGCCGGCCATCGAACGGAGTTGCTGGCCGATCTCCTGGGCGAACTCAAGAGCATGCTCACCGTGAACACATCACCGATCGCCCAAGCGGTCATCGGTGGAAAGCTGTTGGAGAACGGCGGGAGCCTGCGCACCGCCAACCACCGCGAACGGGCGGTCTACCGGCGCAACTTGCGCCAGGTCCTGGACGGACTGGGCCGGCGTTTCCCTGCGGGAAGCCGCCCGGAAGTCACCTGGAACGGACCGAAGGGCGGCTTCTTCGTCGTCTGCACCCTGCCGTTCACGGCCGGAGACGACCTGCTGGAGCATTCCGCCCGCACACACCGGGTGTTGTGGACACCGATGCACCACTTCTACCCGGACGGCGGGCCGCTCCGCCAGATCCGGCTGTCCGTCAGCCATCTGGAGCCGACGGAAATCAACACAGGCCTGGACCGGCTGGCGGACTTCATCCGGGAGACAGGCCG
>NZ_JBTHHU010000074.1:0-3664 GCF_059089585.1 Streptomyces sp. SX-6
TTCGGCTACCGCCGCCTCACCGTCCGGTACGAACGCAAGGGCTCCCACTTCCTCGCCTTCCTCGGCCTCGCGGCCGCCCTCACCTGCTACAAGAAACTCGCCAAGATCACCACGTGAGACATCCTCTAAGCCTGTAGAGGCTCCGGGGGGCGTGCTGCGCATGTACGGTGAACGGTTCGGTGTACGTCTCTCCGCACGCTGGCGGTCGCTGACAGTGGGCGCCCTCACGCTGGGGCTGTTGGCTGGCGCCGTGCCAGCGCAGGCGGTTCGTCCGCAAACACGGCCAACGCCTCCGGTGACCAAAGCAGCCCCTGCCACTCGATCGAATGCGAAGCCCAAAGCACGCCCTGTGCAACGAAGTTCGGCACCCACGACCGACTCGGCGATCTACGCCTACGACGCGGCCGGGCGCCTGGTCGGGGTTACGGACACCAAGGGTGAGACAGCCCGATACCGATACGACGCTGCAGGCAACCGTTTGGGCGTGGACCGCTATGCCTCGACCAAGCTGTCAGTACTGTCGGTCGTACCCTTGCGCGCGCCGGCCGGAGCGACCGTGGTCATCTCGGGTACAGGATTCGCGGGCACGGCCGAGGGCGACTCGGTCTCGCTCGGCGGCAAGAACGCCCAGGTCAACTCCGCTTCCGCGACGCGGTTGACGGTCACGGTTCCGGATGGTGCGGGCACGGGAAAGGTATCGGTCTCGGCTGGTGGCGCGAGCGTGGATTCCGCTGAGACCTTCACGGTTTCTCCCGGCGGGCCGAAGATAACAGGGTTCTCTCCCACAAGAGGGGCGGAAGGTGCGAGCGTAGTTCTGTCGGGATCAGGTTTTGCGCAGCAATTGACCGACAACATCGTGCGGTTCAGCGGCGGCCACCTGGCCGAGGTCACGGACCGGGCCGACACCTCTTTGACAGTGAAGGTGCCACCGGACGTGAAGACCGGGCCCATTGAAGTCGAAACCCCCGATGGCCGGGGATCGACAGCGGGAGCTTTCACTCCGATGGACGGGAACCAGTCCGAGTTCCAGACTACGGTACGCGCATCGGTGGCCGATGCTGATCCTGTTTCGGTGGCGGTCACCGATCCCGGCAAGCGGGCGCGTGTTCTCTTTGATGCGCGCAGTGGCGATGACATCGACTTTGGATTTTCTGGATCGACGTTCAACTCCAGTGTCGCTCTTCGGCTGTACGACCCTACTGGCGCGGAGGTGCGTGGCAGCGGGTCACTGTATGGGCGGAGTGGCAGCTGGGAAAAGCGAGGGCTCTCGCTCAACGGAACCTACACGCTGGTGCTGGATCCCGGGCGGAACAACATAGGTGTGGTGGCAGTCACCTTGTCGAACCCTGTTGATCTCGGTGAGCTTTCCTTCTCAGGTCCGTCGCTGGTGGCCGAGCTGAGACGTCCCGGGCAGCACGGTAAGTGGACGTTCAACGCCTCGACAGGGGAATCATTGTCTCTGTCGATCGACAATTCGGGTTCGCCGGAGTCTCTGACAGGCTACGTATACGATCCGGATGGCAGCGAGTTCAAGAGCATCTCGATCTCCGCGCATTTCAGCGATTCGTTGAACGTGTCCGAGCTTCCCAAGACGGGCCGCTATGTGCTGGTGCTGGGCGCCAGCGGCGTGCAACCGGCCCAAGTCAAGGTAACGGCGTCGCACTTTGTTGAGATCGGGAGACTGGCGGCCGATGATGCGACGCTGGCCGTGAATCTTTCCCGGCCAGCGCAGAACGGTGTCGCACGCTTCGACGGTCACAAGGATGACCGGCTGAGTCTGGGGATGACTGATGCCGACTCATGCGTCGATGCCGAGATCTCGGCGCCGGGTGGCGCGCGCATTGGGTCTGTGAGGGCGTGCGGTGGGCCGGGTAGCAGCGGTAGCGCGAAGTGGGACAGCCCTCCGCTTCCTGCAGACGGTGTCTATACCATCCGTGTCGCACCGGACGGTATCGGAACGGGGAGAGTAAAGCTCACCCTGTCGACTCCATTGGGGCTGCCCAATCTGACGCCCGACGGGGCGGCAGTAGTGGCGAACATCGCGAGGCCAGGCCAGTATGCGGAGTCGCACTTCGATGGGACGGCAGGAAGCAGCTACGTCCTGACACTGGCCAACAACCAGTTCTCGGACAACGTGTATGTCACCGTCTTCGCGCCGTCCGGCGCCAAGGTGGTTGATTCATACCTGATGTTGGGCGGCTGGGCCGGAGTGACCATTCCTCTCAGGAGTGTGGCAGAGGGCGGAACCTACCGGGTCCATATGCGGACGTATTCCGGAGGTACCGGCACAGTTGACATGAGGCTGGCCACCACGACAGCCGCGACCACCCCCGAGCTCGGCAGGGTGGAGGGCGGACCGTGGCTGCGCAAACCGGCCTGGGACCTGCCGCTCGTATCCGATGCGCCGAGGCAGGAGTTGCAGAAGACACAGCGGGCAGGAGCCGACGAGGGCAAGACAAAGGGTGTTGAGGGGGTGGTCCCTTCCGGCGCGGATGCGTGGCAGCCGGACAAGACACATCTGACTGGCCAGGACTGGCTCACGCGTCGCGGGGACGCACCGAGGTCCCCGGCGCAATTGAGGGCACCGCCCGGCAGGACTGCCCTGACCGGTCACTTGCTGAAGCTCGACGGCAATCCGCTGGCGGGCGTGCAGGTCTCTGTGGGCGATCAGAGCGTGCGCACCGACACACAAGGCCGGTTCCTCTTGGCAGGGATCAGCGACCGGGCAACGACGCTGGTGGTCGACGGCCGTACGGCGAACTCCAAAGAGCGTCAGTACGGGATATTCCACATCCTCATTCACCCGAAGGCCGGCAAGGTCACAGATCTCGGCTTCCCAGTCTGGATGTCGCCCCTGGACACCAGGCATACCGTCACCTTCGACGCTCCGACCAAGCAGGACAGGTCCTGAAGACCCCGCAGATTCCCGGCCTCGAGGTGCGCATCCCCAAGGGCTCGGTGATCCGTGACGAGCAGGGAAAACCGGTCACCGAACTCGGCATCACTCCGATACCCATCGACCGGCCGCCCTTCCCGCTGCCGAAGAACCGTGTGGTGCCGGTTTTCTTCACTGTGCAGCCAGGCGGTACCTATGTCTTCCCCAAGGGCGCACAGATCGTCTACCCCAACTACACCCATGAACCCCCGGGCAGTGCGGTGGAGTTCATGGACTACGATCCGAAGGGGAAGGGGTGGTACGTCTACGGTCACGGCGCCGTGAGCGCCGACGGGCGACAGGTCGTGCCGGACTCGAAGACCCGCATTTGGGCGTTCCACGGCGCGATGTTCAACGTGTCGGACCTGATTCCCTGGGACCTCTCACGCATCACTGACGCGATCGACTGGCTGTCCGGGGACCCGGTCGACCTCGGCACAGGCATGCTCACGGACACACGCACGGATCTGGCAGTTGCCGATCCGCTGGGTTCGGCGGAGGTCAACCGCACGTACTGGCAGGGCGATACCCGCACCCGGGCCTTCGGTATCGGCCGTGACCTGTCCTACAACGTCTTCCTGCACTCCAAAGAGCAGTACAAGGATGGTGTCCCACCGGGTGGTGTAACAGCGATCTCCGCGTAGCCCCTGGTCATGGGGCGGCCATCGCGCAACTCTCCGAGTAGGCAAGCTCGTTGAGAGAGGTGGCGCGATGGCCTTGTCCCAGCAT
>NZ_JBTHHU010000075.1:0-3488 GCF_059089585.1 Streptomyces sp. SX-6
AGATGAGGACTCCCACCACCTTAGAGTGGGTAAGGCTCCCAGTAGACGACTGGGTTGATAGGCCAGGTGTGGAAGACCGGTAACGGTTGGAGCTGACTGGTACTAATAGGCCGAGGGCTTGTCCTCAGTTGCTCGCGTCCACTGTGTTTGTTCTGAAGTAACGAACTCGCCTATTGCTGGCTGGAGTTCAGCTTTATAGTGTTTCGGTGGTCATTGCGTTAGGGAAACGCCCGGTTACATTCCGAACCCGGAAGCTAAGCCTTTCAGCGCCGATGGTACTGCATGGGGGACCGTGTGGGAGAGTAGGACGCCGCCGAACAAATTTTCAGTAAGCCCTGGTGGGAATTTCGATTCCTGCCAGGGCTTACTTGCGTTTTGGGTCAATTCCCACGTCGCGAACCGCTCGCCATTCCCACGAACCCGACGACGCCGGCCACCAGGGCTCCGCGCCACAAGCCGTCCCACAGGCTGTCGAAGAATCCGTCGCTCGTGAGTATCTGCCGCAGCACGAAATCGCTGACCAGCAGAGCCGCCGCGGGGACCATGGCGACCTGCCATGGATGCCGGCGGGCCCAGCGCTGGATCCGGTGGTCGTCAGGAGTCCCATGACGGCTGCCGATCGCAGCGCCGACTCCGCCCACGAGGAAGAACAGCATCAGCCCGACGGACAGCGCTCCCGCCAGCACCGTGAGCCCGAAGTTGCCGGTGACCGTGTCCAGCCCGAGTGATACGGCGCTGCCGAGTGCACCGACCGCGGCTGCTGCCCGCCACGGCCCGAGCGTGGCCGAAGCCATGGCCAACTGCCGTTGTTCGGACGGGGATACCGGGTTCCCACCATGTGGTTGCCTCATACCGCCACGGTCTCGCTCCTGGCCATCGACTGCCATGGGTGAAGACCCTGACCCGTCCCTGACTCGACCCGTAAAGGGCACAGTCGGCGGGCGCCGCTGGGAGAGCGCCTCTGCGTGCGCTGTTGCCCCCTCGGTCCAGGTAATCGGAACCTCGCATCGGAACCGCGCGTCGCAGGTGAGGTGCGAAGATGGCTGGGTGGCCCAGCACAGCGAAGAGGTGAGCACCGTGACCCAGAGAGTCGCCGTCCTCGGCACCGGAAAGATCGGCGAGGCACTCCTCAGTGGAATGATCCGCGCCGGCTGGTCACCTGCCGACCTGCTGTGCACCGCACGTCGCGCAGAACGTGCCGAAGAGCTCCGTGCCCGCTATGGCGTCGAAGCGGTCGGCAACATCGAGGCCGCGAAGAGCGCCGACACCCTGATCCTTGCCGTCAAGCCGCAGGACATGGCGTCGCTCCTCGAGGAGCTCGCACCGCATCTGCCTGCCGACAGACTGGTCATCAGCGCGGCAGCGGGTGTGCCGACCGCCTTCTTCGAGGAGCGACTCCCCGCGGGTATCCCCGTCGTACGGGTCATGCCGAACACCCCTGTTCTTGTCGACGAGGGCATGTCCGTCATCTCCGCCGGCAGTCATGCGACGGAGGAGCACCTTCTCCGTGCAGAAGCGATCTTCAAGCCGGTCGGCAAGACGCTGCGGGTGCCCGAGTCGCAGCAGGATGCGGCGACGGCTCTGTCCGGCTCCGGTCCGGCGTACTTCTACTACCTCGTCGAGGCCATGACCGATGCGGGCATCCTGCTGGGCCTGCCGCGGGACAAGGCGCACGACCTGATCGTCCAGGCGGCCATCGGTGCGGCCGTCATGCTGCGCGACAGCGAGGAGCACCCCGTCAAGCTCCGCGAGGCGGTCACTTCGCCGGCCGGCACCACCATCAGTGCCATCCGCGAGCTGGAGAAGCACGGGGTGCGGCATGCCCTCATCGCCGCACTGGAGGCAGCCCGCGACCGCAGCCGCGAGCTGGCCTCCGGCGACAGCTGATCAGCCCGCCGGCAGTAGTCCGATCGCCCGGTACGCAGCATCCACTGTCGGGCGTGCCAACTCCCTTGCGCGCTGGGCGCCTTCCCGCAGGACCTTGTCCACCGTTGCCGGGTCGGCGCACAGTTCCGCGTGCCGGGTACGTACCGGCCGCAGCAGTTCCACGACCGCGTCCGCTGTGTCTTTCTTGAGAGCGCCGTACGAGCTGTATTCCGCGGCAAGCTCCGCCGGCTCCCCGCCGGTGCACGCTGCCAGCAACTCCAAGAGGTTCGTCACCCCGGGCTGGGCCTCTCGGTCGTACGCGATCGTGGTCCCGCTGTCGGTCACCGCACGCATGACCTTCTTGCGGATCACATCCGGCTCGTCGAGGAGATAGACGATCCCGGACGTGTCCGCGTGCGATTTTCCCATCTTCGACGTCGGGTCCTGGAGATCCATGACGCGGGCCGCCACTGATGGAAGGACGGCCTTCGGCATGGTGAAGGTGTGTCCATAGCGCTGGTTGAAGCGCACCGCCAGGTCCCTGGTCAGCTCCACGTGCTGGGCCTGGTCCTCGCCGACCGGTACCTCGTCCGCCCCATAGACGAGGATGTCCGCGGCCATCAGCACCGGATACGTCAGGAGCGACAGCCGTACGCTCCCGCCCCTCGCCCGTTCCCGTACCGACTTCTCCTTGTACTGGATCATGCGACGCATCTCGCCGTCGGTTGCCGTGCACTCGAGCACATA
This sequence comes from Streptomyces sp. SX-6, assembly GCF_059089585.1. Classification (NCBI taxonomy): domain Bacteria; kingdom Bacillati; phylum Actinomycetota; class Actinomycetes; order Kitasatosporales; family Streptomycetaceae; genus Streptomyces; species Streptomyces sp. SX-6. The sequence goes on from NZ_JBTHHU010000075.1 coordinate 2,614, forward strand.
CGACAGCCGGGTGTGTTCGTCGACGTGGCTCTGTACGAACACGGTGCACCGGGCGGGATCGAGGCCTGCGGCGAGCAGCAGCGTTGCCGCTTGGCGGCTCAGCCTCCGGACCCGTGCCGGGTCGTGGTCGACGGTCAGCGCGTGCAGGTCGACCACACAGAAGAGAGCGTCCGCCCGGTACTGGTCCGACTCGGCCCACTGCCGCACGGCGCCCAGGTAGTTGCCGAGGGTCAGGTGACCGGTGGGCTTGATGCCGCTGAAGATCCGTGCCATCGGTGTATCCGCTCCTTGTGGATGGACCACCGCCACAGACAGCAAAACGGCCGCCGAGGCGGCGGCCGTTGGATGCAGCGCGGTACGCGCAAGAGGTGGGCCGCCGTCAGGCGGACCACCACTGCTGGGTACATGCGTGCTGCTTGGTCATGCCTACGACCGTACGCCGCCGGAAGCCCTTGTGCCACGGGTTTGATCAGACTTATGGACTCGTGTAGAGTTCTTCGAGTTGCCACGGCGTCCGCGAGGACGCGGGGGCGGCACTTCTCGCCTCACTGGCGGCAATCATTACTGCACGGCCCTTGAACGGGATTGATTTCGGCATGCCGGAATTCGGTTCCTGACTCCGATTAGGAGTCGCGGGGGAAATCCGCTAAAGTAGTGATCACGCCGGAAGGCGCGAAGGAAAAGAAAGAAACCCCGATCCAACAGGGGGCCGGAGCCGGAAAACGGATCTGGTAAGGTTGGAAACAACGAAGGGAAGCGCCCGGAGGAAAGCCCGAGAGGGTGAGTACAAAGGAAGCGTTCGTTCCTTGAGAACTCAACAGCGTGCCAAAAGTCAACGCCAGACTATAAAACAACCCCGTCCCCTTGTGGGATGA
>NZ_JBTHHU010000076.1:0-2321 GCF_059089585.1 Streptomyces sp. SX-6
CAACTCCACCCCCTCAAAAACAACAGCAACCGCCCCCGGCGCACACGCCACCCGCTCCTCAAACCCCTCCGGCAACGACACCCACGGCACCCCAACCCCCGTGTCATTACGCCGAACCAACAACTCAAAACGCTCCCGCTCCGACACCACCTCCAACTCACCAACACACCGATCCGCGTCCACCACCACCGCACCCAACAACCGACCAAACCGCCCCACCAACCCCTCAACCGTCACCCGATCAAACAAATCAACAGCAAACTCCAGAAGGCAGTCCATGCCTCCTGCATTCGCCTCCCTCTCCGTGACCTTGAGAAGCAGATCGAACTTGGACGACCCTGTTTCCGTCAGCTCTCCGGTGAGAGTGAGCTGCGGAAGCTGAAGTACGGCTTGTTCGTTGTTCTGGAAGGCGAGCATCACCTGGAACAGGGGATGCCGGGACATCGACCGGACCGGGTTGAGCACCTCCACCAGGTGCTCGAACGGCACATCCTGATGGGCAAAGGCAGCCAGGTCAGCCTCACGGACCCGCCCGACCAGTTCGCGGAAGGTCGGATCGCCGGACACATCCGTGCGCAGCACCAGCGTATTCACAAAGAAACCGACAAGGTCGTCCAACGCCTCATCCGTGCGGCCGGCAATGGGAGAGCCGATCGGGATGTCCGTCCCCGCACCCATCCGCGACAACAACGCCGCAAACGCCGCCTGCACCACCATGAACACACTCGCACCCGACTCCCGGGCCAGCTCCGCAAGCCCAGAGTGCACCCGAGCGTCCACCTCGAACGTCACGTGATCGCCGCGGAACGAGGCCATGGCGGGCCGGGTACGGTCCACCGGCAGCTCCAGTTGCTCCGGAAGATCAGCGAGCGTTTCCTTCCAGTACGCGACCTGCCGGCTGAGCAGACTCTCCGGATCGGATTCCTTGCCCAGCAGTTCCCGCTGCCACAGCGCATAATCCGCGTACTGCACCGGCAACGGCTCCCACTCCGGAGCACCACCACTCACCCGTGCCTCGTACGCAGCCGCCACATCCCGCGCCAACGGCACCATCGACCACCCATCACCCGCGATGTGATGCAACACCACCACCAGCACATGCACATCACCAGCCACCGCGAACAACCGCGCCCGCAAGGGAACATCAACCGTCAAGTCAAAGCCCCGCATAGCCTCAGCAGCCACGAGGCCCGGCAGCATCTCCGCCGTGACCTCGGTGATGTCCAGCGCGACAGAGGCTCGCGACCCATCGACGATCTGCTGGAACGGTGACCCGTCCGAGCCCTCGGGGAAGATGGTCCGCAGCGATTCGTGGCGGGCGATCACATCATGGATGGCCTCGCGCAGCGCCTCATGGTCCAGCACTCCGGTCAGCCGCAAGGCGATGGGCATGTTGTAGGTGGCGGCCGCCGCGCCCTCGAAGCGATTGAGGAACCACATCCTGCGCTGCGCGAACGACAGCGGCACCTCGGCCGGACGGGGCATCGGCGCCAGCGTGGCCCGTGCGCCACCGGCTTCGTTCAGCCGCTGGGCGAGGCGTCCCACCGACGGCGCCTCGAACAGAGCACGCAGCGGCACCTCCACCCGGAGGACGGTGCGGACGCGGCTGATCACACGGGTCGCGAGCAGCGAATGCCCGCCAAGGTCGAAGAAGTCGTCATCGACCCCGACCTGGTCCAAGCCGAGGACATCGGCGAAGATCGCGCACAGCGCTTCCTCGAGGCCGTTCCGGGGGGCTCTGCCGGGCTCTCCGTGGAATTCGGGGACGGGCAGGGCACGATGGTCGAGCTTTCCGTTGGCGGTCAGTGGGAGTTCAGGAAGAGTCACGACTGCAGCCGGGACCATGAACTCCGGCAGAAACTCAGCGGTGTACCGGCGCAACTCGTCTGCGGAAACAACGGAGTTGTCATCTGCCGGCACGACATAGGCAACCAGTCGCTTATCGCCCGGCTGGTCCTCCCGCAGTACGGTCGTGGCGCGAGCGATGCCCGGGTAGCCCGCGAGTACGGCTTCGATTTCGCCGGGCTCGATGCGGAAGCCTCGTACCTGGACCTGCGCATCCGCACGCCCCGCATACTCCAGATTCCCATCAGCACGCCACCGCACCAGATCCCCTGTGCGATACATCCGCTCGCCCACCCCGCCGAACGGAGCAGCGACAAATCGCTCCGCCGTCACACCGGGCCGCCCCGCATACCCACGGGCCACCTGCACGCCCACCACATAGAGTTCACCGGCCACGCCCACCGGCACCGGCCGCAGCGACGCGTCCAGCACAAACACCCCGCAGTCACCCTGCGGGCGGCCGATCGGCACCGCAC
>NZ_JBTHHU010000077.1:0-2023 GCF_059089585.1 Streptomyces sp. SX-6
GCCGAAGAAGTTCCGGACGTGCTCCAGGCCCGCTATCAGCGCGTCGACCTCGGCGGGCGTGGAGTACAGATAGAACGACGCCCGCGTGGTCGCCGGAATTCCGTACCGCAGGCACACGGGCCGCGCGCAGTGGTGGCCGACGCGCACGGCGATGCCCTGCTCGTCGAGGACCTGGCCCACGTCGTGCGGGTGGATGTCGCCGAGCGTGAACGAGATCGCGGCACCGCGGTCCTCGGCCGTGACGGGGCCGATCAGACGCAGGTCCGGCACCTCCTGGAGGCGCTTGATCGCGTACTCGGTGAGCGCGTGCTCGTGGCGGGCGATGTTCTCCATGCCGATCGAGGTGAGGTAGTCCACGGCCGCGCCGAGGCCGACGGCCTGGGCGATCGGGGGCGTACCCGCCTCGAACTTGTGCGGCGCGGGGGCGTAGGTCGAGGAGTGCATCGAGACGGTCTCGATCATCTCGCCGCCGCCCAGGAACGGCGGCAGGTCCTCGAGCAGCTCCTGGCGGCCCCACAGGACGCCGATGCCGTCCGGGCCGCACATCTTGTGGCCGGTGAAGGCCACGAAGTCGGCCTGCAGCGACTGGACGTCCAGCGGCATGTGCGGAGCGGCCTGCGAGGCGTCGATGACGACGAGCGCGCCGACCTGCTGCGCCCGGCGGACGATCGCCTCGACCGGGTTGACCGTGCCCAGGATGTTGGAGACCAGGACGAAGGAGACGACCTTGGTCTTCTCCGTGATGACCTCGTCGATGTTGGAGAGGTCGAGGCGGCCGTCGTCGGTCAGCCCGAACCACTTCAGCTTCGCGCCGGTGCGCTGCGAGAGCAGCTGCCACGGAACGATGTTGGAGTGGTGCTCCATCTCCGTGATGACGATCTCGGTGTCGTGGTCCACGCGGTAGGGCTCGTCGGCCCAGCCGAGCATGTTGGCCACGAGGTTGAGCGACTCGGAGGCGTTCTTGGTGAAGATCACCTCGTCGCGGCTGGGGGCGTTGATGAACGCCGCGACCTTGTCACGGGCGCCCTCGTACAGCGCCGTGGCCTCCTCGGCGAGGACGTGCACGCCACGGTGGACGTTGGCGTTGTGCCGCTCGTAGTACTCGGCCAGCGCGTCGAGGACCTGGCGCGGCTTCTGGGAAGTGGCCGCGTTGTCCAGGTACACGAGCTTCTTCCCGTCGTGGACCACACGGTCCAGGATCGGGAAGTCCTTGCGGATCGCCTCGGTGTCGAGGAGCCCCGGGATCAGTGTCACGCCGTTACGCCGCCCTTCGTCACATAGGCCTCGTAGCCCTCGTTCTCCAGCTTGTCGGCGAGCTCGGCACCGCCGGACTCGGCGATGCGGCCGTTCGCGAAGACGTGCACGAAGTCGGGCTTGATGTAGCGCAGGATGCGCGTGTAGTGGGTGATCAGCAGGGTGCCGACCTCACCGGTCTCGCGGACGCGGTTGACGCCCTCGGAGACGATGCGCAGGGCGTCGACGTCCAGGCCGGAGTCGGTCTCGTCCAGGATCGCGATCTTCGGCTTGAGCAGCTCGAGCTGGAGGATCTCGTGGCGCTTCTTCTCACCGCCGGAGAAGCCCTCGTTGACGTTGCGCTCGGCGAAGGCCGGGTCCATCTGCAGACGCGCCATGGACTCCTTGACCTCCTTCACCCAGGTACGCAGCTTGGGGGCCTCGCCGCGCACGGCGGTGGCGGAGGTGCGCAGGAAGTTGGAGACCGAGACACCGGGGACCTCGACCGGGTACTGCATGGCGAGGAAGACGCCGGCACGGGCGCGCTCGTCGACGGCCATCTCCAGGACGTCCTCGCCGTCGAGGGTGACGGTGCCGCCGGTGATCGTGTACTTGGGGTGCCCGGCCAGGGAGTAGGCGAGGGTGGACTTGCCGGAGCCGTTCGGGCCCATGATGGCGTGGGTCTCGCCCTGCTTCACGGTCAGGTCGACGCCGCGCAGGATCTCCCGCGGGCCGTTCTCGGCCTCGACGGACACGTGCAGGTCGTGAATCTCAAGCGTTGCCATGGGGA
>NZ_JBTHHU010000078.1:0-1925 GCF_059089585.1 Streptomyces sp. SX-6
GGACGAGGCCATGGCGATGATCGTGCGCGGCTTCGTCGAGCCGATCGCCCGCGAGCTGCCGATGGAGTACGCGCTCGAGCTCAACCGGCTGATCGAGCTGCAGATGGAGGGCTCGGTCGGCTGACCGTCCCGGTGGTCCAAAGCCCTTTCAAGGTCAGTCCGTTGGCACTCTCCACAGGAGAGTGAGGAACTGAAGCAGAAAGCGAGCGACATGACAGTCACGGCTGAGGCTCAGAATTCCCCCAAACCCTCGACATCGACAGGACAGGGGGCGTCCCCACCGGTCGACTCGAGTACTTCCGGCGCGATCGCGGTGGCGGCGGAGTCCACCACCGCGACGCGGATGAGTGCGCCGCCCTCCTTCGACGTCGCGGACTTCCCGGTGCCGCACGGCCGTGAGGAGGAGTGGCGGTTCACCCCGCTGGAGCGCCTCCGCGGTCTGCACGACGGCACCGCCAAGGCATCCGGTTCCCTCAAGGCCGAGATGTCGGCGCCCGACGACGTCACCATCGAGACCGTCCTCCGGGACGACGCACGGATCGGGCGGGCCGGCAAGCCCGTGGACCGGGTGGCAGCGCAGGCGTTCTCCGTGTTCGAGACGGCCGCGATCGTCTCGGTGCCGGAGAAGACCGTGCTGACCAAGCCGGTGCGGGTGGCCATCCACGGCGAGGGCGGCGTCAGCTTCGGCCACACAGTCTTCGACATCGGTGCCTTCGCCGAGGCCGTCATCGTCATGGACCACACCGGCGCGGGCATCCGCTCCGCCAACATCGAAGTCATGCTCGGCGAGGGCGCCAAGGCCACCGTCGTCTCCGTCCAGGACTGGGACGACACGGCCGTGCACTGCTCCCAGCACAACGTGCTCGTCGGCCGCGACGCCATCCTCAAGCACGTCACCGTCACCTTCGGCGGCGGTCTTGTGCGTATCAACCCGCGCATCGCGTACGCCGGGCCCGGCGGCGAAGCCGAGCTCTACGGCCTGTACTTCACCGACAAGGGCCAGCACCACGAGCACCGCCTCTTTGTCGATCACGACACCCCGCACTGCCGCAGCAACGTCGCCTACAAGGGCGCGCTGCAGGGCAAGGACGCCCACGCGGTCTGGATCGGCGACGTCCTCATCCGCGCCGCGGCCGAGGGCACCGACACCTACGAGCTCAACCGCAACCTCGTCCTCACCGACGGGGCCCGCGTCGACTCGGTCCCCAACCTGGAGATCGAGACCGGCGAGATCGTCGGTGCCGGCCACGCCTCGGCGACCGGCCGCTTCGACGACGAGCAGCTCTTCTACCTGATGGCCCGCGGCATCCCCGCCGACGAGGCCCGCAGGCTGGTCGTGCGCGGCTTCTTCGCCGAACTGGTCCAGCAGATCGGACTGCCCTGCCCGGGAAAGCGATTGATGGCCAAGGTCGACAAGGAGCTGTGCCGAGGAAATCACGCATGCCATGGAGGTTCTTCATGCCGGGGACACTGAGGTATCTGCGGGCCTGCTCGGTGGATGAGCTGGCAGAGGACACCCCGATGCGGGTCGTCCTGGAAGGCGTCCCGGTCTCCGTGGTGCGTACCGAGGGCGGGTTCTACGCGGTGCACGACATCTGTTCGCACGCGAACGTCTCCCTTTCCGGCGGGGACGTCAGCGACCGGGCCATCGGATGCTGGCTGCACACCTCCAGCTTCGACCTGCGTACCGGCCGGCCGACCTCGCCGCCGGCGACCGAGCCCATCGCCGTCTACCCCGTGAAAGTGGACGGAGACGACGTGCTCGTCTGCGTCACCTCCGGTGAGAGGGAGCTCTGAATCCCCATGGCAACGCTTGAGATTCACGACCTGCACGTGTCCGTCGAGGCCGAGAACGGCCCGCGGGAGATCCTGCGCGGCGTCGACCTGACCGTGAAGCAGGGCGAGACCCACGCCATCATGGGCCC
>NZ_JBTHHU010000079.1:0-1809 GCF_059089585.1 Streptomyces sp. SX-6
GGACGAGGCCATGGCGATGATCGTGCGCGGCTTCGTCGAGCCGATCGCCCGCGAGCTGCCGATGGAGTACGCGCTCGAGCTCAACCGGCTGATCGAGCTGCAGATGGAGGGCTCGGTCGGCTGACCGAAGCCCCGTCATCCGCAGCGAACCTTTTTGTGACAGGAAGAGAGCACGACGACAGCCATGGCTGACAACACTCCCGCCGGCAGCACGACCGACGGCGCCATCCAGGTGGGCGGGCCGCAGCAGCCCATCGACGCGCGCGTGAGCGCCCCCGCCTCGTACGACGTCGCGGACTTCCCCGTGCCCCACGGCCGTGAGGAGGAGTGGCGGTTCACCCCGCTCGAGCGCCTCCGCGGCCTGCACGACGGCACCGCCGTCGCCGACGGCGCGGGCGTCAAGGTCGAGGTGAGCGCCCCCGCGGGCGTCACCGTGGAGACCGTCGGCCGCGACGACGCCCGGCTCGGCCGGGCCGGCAAGCCCGTCGACCGGGTCGCCGCCCAGGCGTACAGCTCCTTCGAGAAGGCCTCGGTCGTCTCGATCCCCAAGGAGACGGTGCTCACCGAGCCCGTCCGCATCTCCGTGCACGGCGAGGGCGGGGTGGCCTTCGGCCACCAGCTCGTCGAGGTCGGCGCCTTCGCCGAGGCCGTGGTCGTCCTCGACCACACCGGTGACGCGACGCTCGCCGCCAACGTCGAGTACGTCATCGGCGACGGCGCCAAGCTCACCGTCGTCTCGGTCCAGGACTGGGAGCCCGCCGCGGTGCACGCCGCGCAGCACACCGCGCTGGTCGGCCGCGACGCCTCCTTCAAGTCCGTGATCGTCACCTTCGGCGGCGACCTGGTGCGCCTGCACCCGCGGGTCGTCTACGGCGCCCCCGGCGGCGAGGCCGAGCTCTACGGCCTGTACTTCACCGACGAGGGCCAGCACCAGGAGCACCGCCTCTTTGTCGATCACGACACCCCGCACTGCCGCAGCAACGTCGCCTACAAGGGCGCGCTGCAGGGCAAGGACGCCCACGCGGTCTGGATCGGCGACGTCCTCATCCGCGCCGCGGCCGAGGGCACCGACACCTACGAGCTCAACCGCAACCTCGTCCTCACCGACGGGGCCCGCGTCGACTCGGTCCCCAACCTGGAGATCGAGACCGGCGAGATCGTCGGTGCCGGCCACGCCTCGGCGACCGGCCGCTTCGACGACGAGCAGCTCTTCTACCTGATGGCCCGCGGCATCCCCGCCGACGAGGCCCGCAGGCTGGTCGTGCGCGGCTTCTTCGCCGAACTGGTCCAGCAGATCGGCATCCCCGAGCTGGAGGAGCGCCTCATCACCAAGATCGAGGCCGAGCTGGAGGCGTCCGTCGCATGAGCTTCGTACGAGTCGCCGCCCTGAGCGAGCTGGAAGAGGACACCCCCAAGCGGGTCGAGATCGAGGGCACCCCGGTCTCGATAGTGCGCACCGAGGGCGAGGTCTTCGCGATCCACGACATCTGTTCGCACGCGAACGTCTCGCTGTCCGAGGGCGAGGTGGAGGACTGCGCCATCGAGTGCTGGCTGCACGGCTCCACCTTCGACCTGCGCACCGGGAAGCCCTCCGGCCTGCCCGCCACGCGCCCCGTCCCCGTATACCCCGTCAAGATCGAAGGAGACGACGTGCTCGTCTCCCTCACCCAGGAGTCCTGAGTTCCCCATGGCAACGCTTGAGATTCACGACCTGCACGTGTCCGTCGAGGCCGAGAACGGCCCGCGGGAGATCCTGCGCGGCGTCGACCTGACCGTGAAGCAGGGCGAGACCCACGCCATCATGGGCCC
>NZ_JBTHHU010000080.1:0-1607 GCF_059089585.1 Streptomyces sp. SX-6
CTGGGGACGTGGGCAGTGCGCTGGCGGTGAAGTTCAGGGAGCTCTTCCCTCATCTCGATGAGCGGCAGCGGCGGTTGGTGATAGGAGCTGAAGCGCGGGCGCTGGGGCATGGAGGGATGAGGGCGGTGGCGCGTGCGGCGGGTGTGAGTGTGGCCACGGTCTCGCGTGGGGCTGGGGAGCTGGAGTCGGGTGAGGGCCCGCTGGGCCGGGTGCGGCGGGAAGGGGCTGGCCGCAAGCGGGTAACGGATCGCGATCCTGGCCTGCGGCAGGCGCTGTTGGCTCTGGTGGAGCCGGACGAGCGTGGTGATCCCGTATCGCCGTTGCGGTGGACGACGAAGTCGCTGCGTCATCTGGCCGGCGAGCTGACCCGGCAGGGCCATCCGGTGGGCCGGGACACGGTCGCCGTGGTGTTGCGCGAGGAAGGTTTCAGTCTGCAGGCGAACGCCAAGACCCTCGAGGGAAGCCAGCACCCCGACCGTGACGGCCAGTTCCGCTGGATCAATGAACAGGCCCGCTGTCACCAGGAGTCCGGTCAGCCGGTCATCAGTGTGGATGCCAAGAAGAAGGAGCACATCGGCAACTACCGGATGGCAGGGCAGGAGTGGCGCCCGTCCAAAGAACCGGTCAGGGTGCACACCCACGACTTCCCGGACCTGAAGGCCGGCAAGGTGATCCCGTACGGGATCTATGACATCACCGCGAACACCGGCTGGGTCAACGTCGGAACCGACCATGACACCGCTGCTTTCGCAGTCGCCTCGGTCCGCCGCTGGTGGCAGGCGCGCGGACGTCACGACTACCCGCAGGCCGGGCGCCTGCTCATCACCGCTGACGCGGGCGGGTCCAACAGCTACCGCACCCGGGCCTGGAAGACCGAACTCGCCGCATTCGCACGCCAGGCGGGGCTGGACATCACCGTCTGCCACTTCCCGCCCGGCACCTCCAAGTGGAACAAAATCGAGCACCGCCTCTTCTCCCACATCACCCTCAACTGGCGCGGCCGGCCCCTGACCAGCCACGAAGTCGTCATCGAGACCATCGCCGCAACCGCCACCCGCACCGGGCTGAGCGTCCACGCCGAACTCGACACCGGCGCCTACCCCACCGGAGCGAACGCCACCCAGGCCGACATCGACGCTCTCGCTCTGACTCCCCACGACTGGCACAGCGAGTGGAACTACACCCTCCACCCCCGCCTGCCCGCACCCCGCACCACCCCGGAAAGCCGGCCCGCCCCCGCCGACCGGGCCCCCGCCTGGCTGCACCACCCCACCCTCACCGCCATGAACACCGCAACCTGGGCCGCGCTCCTGGCCGACGTCGAGCAGTACCTGCACGACCACCCCCCAGCGGTCATGCCCGGCCGCCGCACCGCACCCCGCACCGGCCACCGCCTGCTGTCCCCCGCCGACCGCCTGCTCGTCACCGTCCTCAGCCACCGCTGGTCCGCACACCGCAACAGCCTCGCCCGTCTGCTCGGCACCACCTCCGCCACCATCGGCAACGCCGTCAGGGAAACAACCCACGCCCTACAGCAACTTGACCACACCATCCCACCAGGCCTCATCAAAGCCACCACCGCACACGACCTCGCCCAGCTCACCGGA
>NZ_JBTHHU010000081.1:0-1439 GCF_059089585.1 Streptomyces sp. SX-6
GGGAGGAACCCCGCATGACTCTCCCCACGGAGACTGCCTACCCTGAGCTCGAGGGCCTGGGCACGTACGAATACGGCTGGGCCGACTCCGACACGGCCGGTGCCACGGCCAAGCGCGGCCTCTCCGAGGAGGTCGTCCGCGACATCTCGGCGAAGAAGTCCGAGGCGGAGTGGATGCTCAAGCTGCGTCTGAAGGGCCTGAAGCTCTTCGGGAAGAAGCCCATGCCGACCTGGGGCTCGGACCTGTCGGGCATCGACTTCGACAACATCAAGTACTTCGTCCGTTCCACGGAGAAGCAGGCCGCCAGCTGGGAGGACCTGCCCGAGGACATCAAGAACACCTACGACAAGCTGGGCATCCCGGAGGCGGAGAAGCAGCGCCTGGTCGCCGGTGTCGCCGCGCAGTACGAGTCGGAGGTCGTCTACCACCAGATCCGTGAGGACCTGGAGGAGCAGGGCGTCATCTTCCTGGACACCGACACCGCGCTGAAGGAGCACCCGGAGCTCTTCCAGGAGTACTTCGGCACGGTCATCCCGGCCGGTGACAACAAGTTCGCCGCGCTGAACACCGCCGTGTGGTCCGGCGGTTCCTTCATCTACGTGCCGCCGGGCGTCCACGTCGACATCCCGCTCCAGGCCTACTTCCGGATCAACACCGAGAACATGGGCCAGTTCGAGCGGACGCTGATCATCGTCGACGAGAACGCCTATGTGCACTACGTCGAGGGCTGCACCGCCCCGATCTACTCCTCGGACTCGCTGCACAGCGCCGTCGTGGAGATCATCGTCAAGAAGGGCGGCCGCTGCCGCTACACGACCATCCAGAACTGGTCGAACAACGTCTACAACCTGGTCACCAAGCGTGCCGTCGCCTACGAGGGCGCGACCATGGAGTGGGTCGACGGCAACATCGGCTCCAAGGTGACGATGAAGTACCCGGCCGTCTACCTGATGGGCGAGCACGCCAAGGGCGAGACCCTGTCCATCGCCTTCTCCGGCCAGGGCCAGCACCAGGACGCGGGCGCCAAGATGGTCCACATGGCCCCGAACACCTCGTCCAACATCGTCTCCAAGTCGGTGGCGCGAGGCGGCGGCCGTACCTCCTACCGCGGTCTGATCGAGATCGGCGAGGGTGCCCACGGCTCCAAGTCGAACGTGCTCTGCGACGCCCTGCTGGTGGACACGATCTCCCGCTCGGACACCTACCCCTACGTGGACGTCCGCGAGGACGACGTCTCCATGGGCCACGAGGCGACCGTCTCCAAGGTCAGCGACGACCAGCTCTTCTACCTGATGAGCCGCGGTCTGGCCGAGGACGAGGCCATGGCGATGATCGTGCGCGGCTTCGTCGAGCCGATCGCCCGCGAGCTGCCGATGGAGTACGCGCTCGAGCTCAACCGGCTGATCGAGCTGCAGATGGAGGGCTCGGTCGGCTGACCG
>NZ_JBTHHU010000082.1:0-1433 GCF_059089585.1 Streptomyces sp. SX-6
GGGTCGCGTCCGCTGGAGTGGTGTACTGACGGCCACTCGGCGATCTTTTGCTGAGGTTATACGGTGAGTTCGGTGGCGACGGTGGGTTCGCCGTTGTCTGACTCGATCGGGTGGAGGCGGGCTTTGGCGAGGATGTCGCGGCCCATGTAGCGGCGGGCTTCGGTCCATTCGTCGTTCTGCTCGGCGAGGACCGCGCCGACCAGGCGGATGACAGCGGTGCGGTCGGGGAAGATGCCGACCACGTCGGTGCGGCGGCGGATCTCCTTGTTCAGTCGTTCCTGCGGATTGTTCGACCAGATCTGCCGCCAGACCTCGTGTGGGTAGGCGGTGAAGGCCAGCAAGTCATGCCGTGCCGAGTCCAAGTGGGCAGCAGCTTTGGGGAACTTGGCCTCCAGTGCGCTCAGGACGTGGATCGTCTGCGCGTGGACGGCGTCGGCGTCGGGCTGCTCGAACACCGTCCTCAGCAGTGTCGCCACCCATGGCTGCGCGGACTTCGGGACCTGCGTTGCCAGGTTCCTCGAGTAATGGGCTCTGCATCTCTGCCATGAAGCCCCTGGCAGGGCCCGCTCCGATGGCCTCGACGAGGCCGGCGTGGGCGTCGGAGATGACCAGCTGGACTCCTGCCAGGCCGCGGGCGACGAGGGACCGCAGGAAGGCCAGCCACCCGGCCCCGTCCTCTGAGGAGGCGACGTCGATGCCGAGGATCTCGCGGTATCCGTCGGCGTTCACCCCGACCGCGACCAGCGCGTGGACATTGACAGTGCGGCCGCCTTCGCGGACTTTCTGGGTGAGTGCGTCCAGCCACACGAACGCATACGGGCCGGCGTCCAGCGGGCGGTTGCGGAAGGCTGCCACCTGCTCGTCCAGGTGCCTGGCCATGGAGCTGACCTGGGACTTCGACAGTTTGGTCACCCCAAGGGACTCGGCGAGCTTTTCCACCCGGCGTGTGCTGACGCCCAGGAGGTAGGCGGTGGCGACCACGCTGATCAGTGCCTGCTCAGCACGTCGGCGCCGCTCGAGCAGCCAGGAGGGGAAGTAGCTGCCCGTGCGGAGCTTGGGGATGGCCAGCTCGACGGTGCCGGCCCGGGTGTCCCACTCACGAGGCCGGTAGCCGTTGCGGGAGTTGACGCGTTCCTCACTGACCTGCCCGTACTCGGCCCCGCACAGGGCGTCGGCTTCCGCAGACATCAGTGTCTCGGCGAACGTCTTGACCATCATGCGGAGCAGGTCGGGACTCGCCGAGGCGAGGTTCTCCCCGGTGAGGGCGTGCAGGGGCAGACTGTCGGGTGCGGTCATCGCGCTGATCCTTTCGAAGACTTGGTCGTCTTGAAGATCAGCCGGTGGCCGTCTGTCTATGTCGGCCCTCACCCTGTTACCGGGTCAAACCCCCGGAACGGGCAGGAACCCGTACACCACTTCCGAGGACGCAACCT
>NZ_JBTHHU010000083.1:0-1423 GCF_059089585.1 Streptomyces sp. SX-6
GCTAGTGTGATGCGCCAGAAATCCTGAGGGTTAGTTCTGCTCGGTTATCTGGCTGCCGGCACCGACCTTGGTGAGGTAGTCGGCGAGGGAGTTGAGGATCTCGTCGGCGGTCTTGGTCCAGGTGAAGGGTTTGGGGTCTTCGTTCCACTGCGCAATCCACGCCTTGATGTCGCTCTCCAGGGCCTTGACGGAGGTGTGGACGCCGCGGCGGATGAGTTTGTCGGTCAGCAGGCCGAACCATCGCTCCACCTGGTTCATCCAGGAAGAGCCGGTAGGGGTGAAATGGACGTGGAAGCGGGGGTGTCTGCCGAGCCAGTTCCTGATCTCGGCGGTGTTGTGGGTGGCGTAGTTGTCGCAGACGAGATGGACATCGAGCCCGTCGGGCACGGCCTTGTCGATTGTGATCAGGAACTTCTTGAACTCGATGGCGCGGTGGCGGCGGTGGAGTTCGCCGATGACGGTGCCGTCGGCGATGTTGAAGGCGGCGAACAGGCTGGTGATGCCGTGCCGGTAGTAGTCGTGGGTGCGCCGCTCGGGCATGCCGGGCATCATCGGCAGCACCGGCTGCGAGCGGTCCAGCGCCTGTATCTGGGCTTTCTCGTCCACGCACAACACCACCGCCTTCTCGGGCGGATTGTGGTACAGGCCGACGACATCGACCACCTTCGCGACGAACTGCGGGTCGGTGGAGAGCTTGAAGGCGTCCTGCAGGTGAGGCTTGAGATCGAACCGCTTCCAGATGCGCCCGATCGTCGACTTCGACAGACCGGTGCGCTGGGCCATCGACGCGCGCGACCAGTGCGTGTCCTTGCCCGGCGTGGACTCCAGCGTCGCCACGAGGACTTCCTCGACCCGGTCGAGGAGGATCGAGGGCGGTCGGCCCGAGCGGGGCTCGTCATGCAAACCGTCGAGGCGTTGGGCGATGAACCGGGCCCGCCAGCGGTCCACGGTCGACCTGTCGATACCGAGGTCGGCCGCAGCTTGTTGGTTCGTCCCGCCCTCCGCGCAGCGCAGCACGATCTTCGCTCGCAACGCGAGGATCTGGGCGGTCTTCGCCCGCCTGGCCCACTGCGTCAGCTGGCTCCGCTCAGCCTCGTCCAGGACCAGGTCGGCCTTCGGCCGACCGATCCAGCCGGCGTCCTCAAGCCCGGCCATCCGCTCTGCGGCGAAGGCCCGACGCCACTTGCCAACTGTCTTGGCCTGGACGCCGACGATCCGTGCGACACCAGCGTTTGACATGCCGTCAGCGCACGCCAGGATGATCCGGGCCTTCTGGGCCGAGCGCCGGTCCGGCAACCCTGCCCGGCGTGCCAGCTCGGCACGCTCGGCCTCGGACAGCGTGATCTCCACAGCGGAAGGCCCCGGATGCGACATGCCAACAGGGTAGTAACTAACCCTCAGGATTTCTGGCGCATCACACTAG
>NZ_JBTHHU010000084.1:0-1373 GCF_059089585.1 Streptomyces sp. SX-6
GGTCGTGTCCCTTGAAGTGGTGTAGCGAGTTGCGTGCCAACGATCATGTTGTCGGCGGGATTTCGTCGTGGGTGTGGTCGGCCGGGTAGAGCTGGTCCATGCTGCCTTCGGGGAGGTAGCGGCGGGGGAAGGCGATCCATTCGTCGTGCATCTCGATGAGGACGGCGGTGGTGAGGCGTTCGAGGGCGTCGGGGTCGGGGAAGATCTGGACGACGTCGGTGCGGCGCTTGATCTCCCGGTTGAGCCGCTCCAGGGGGTTGGTCGACTGGATCTTCTTCCAATGTCGATCGGGGAAGTCCGCGAAGGCGGTGAGGTCGGTCTTGGCTTCCAGGAGCATCGCCTTGACCTTGGGGAATTGGCGCCCGAGCATGTCAGCGACGGTGTCGAGCTGGGCGCGGACGGCCTCGGCGGTGGGCTGGGCGAAGATCGTGCGGATGGTTGCGGCCACCATCTCCGCGGCGTCCTTCGGGATCACCCCGAAGACGTTGCGCAGGAAATGAACCCGACACCGCTGGTAGGCGGCCCCGAGCATGACCTTGCGGATGGCTTTGACCAGGCCGGAGTGGTGGTCGGCGATGACCAGGCGGACCCCGGCCAGGCCGCGTTCACGCAGTGAGCGCAGGAACTCGCTCCAGAACACCTCGGTTTCGCTGTCGCCGACCATCAGCCCGAGGACCTCGCGTCCGCCGTCCTCGGTGATGCCGGTGGCGATGACGACGGCCTGGGAGACGATCTGGTGGTTGACCCGGGCCTTGCAGTAGGTAGCGTCGAGGTAGACGTAGGGGAAGCGGGTGTGGTCCAGGGGCCGGGTGCGGAACACGCTCAGCTCGGCGTCCAGGGCACCGCAGATCCTGGAGACCTCGCTCTTGGAGATCCCGCTGTCACCGCCCAGGGCCTTGACCAGGTCATCCACGCTGCGGGTGGACACGCCGTGTACGTATGCCTCCATGATGACGGCGTAGAGGGCCTGGTCGATCCGCCGGCGGCGTTCCAGCAGCGAGGGGAAGAAGGACCCGGTGCGGACCTTGGGGATCGCCAGGTCCAGGTCCCCGGCCTGCGTGGTCAGCAGCTTCTCCCGGTGCCCGTTGCGCATCGTCATGCGGGTCTCGGTGTGCTCACCGGGCTCGGCGCCGATGTGGGCGGTGGCTTCGGCCTCGATGAGTTCCTGCAGGATCCGCTGGGCCAGCACCCTGATCAACTCGATTCCGTCCGCCGTACGCAGTGACTCCATCAGCCGCAGTAGGTCATGCTGGGACAAGGCCATCGCGCCACCTCTCTCAACGAGCTTGCCTACTCGGAGAGTTGCGCGATGGCCGCCCCATGACCAGGGGCTACGCGGAGATCGCTGTTACACCACCCGGTGGGACACCATC
>NZ_JBTHHU010000085.1:0-1235 GCF_059089585.1 Streptomyces sp. SX-6
TACCCACGGGCCACCTGCACGCCCACCACATAGAGTTCACCGGCCACGCCCACCGGCACCGGCCGCAGCGACGCGTCCAGCACAAACACCCCGCAGTCACCCTGCGGGCGGCCGATCGGCACCGCACCGGAGCCCAGAACATCGCCCGGATTCACCCGGTACTCGGTGACATTCACCGTCGTCTCGGTCGGCCCATAAGCGTTCACCACCGCCGCTCCGGGACGACGCCGGCGCCACTCCGCGACATCGGCCCCCACCAACGCCTCACCACCCAGCACCAGTTCTCCCACCGGCGCACTCGCCTCCGCCTCTGGCGAAGCCAGCAGCAACGGCACATGACTCGGCGTCGCCTTCATCAACGCCACAGGTCCCCGTCCCACGGCCACCGTCTCGCCGGCCGACCGCATGTCCACCACACGCACGCACCCGCCCGACACCAACGGCATCCACACCGACGCCACCGTCATGTCAAAGGTCACCGGCGACTGCCACCCGACCACACCCGCAGCACCCGGGTGGCTCACCCGAGCCCACCCCAAGTAACCCGCCAACGACCGGTGCTCGACCACCACACCCTTCGGCCGCCCCGACGACCCCGACGTATACACCACATACGCCGCATGCACCCCAGACACACCACCAGCAGCCAGAGCACCGGTGTCCGCCACCTCATCGACGAAGACCCGCGGCACCTCCACCGGCAGCGCAGACACAACGTCCCGTGCAGTCACCGCACATACAGGACTCATGTCCTTGCAAACGAAGGACAGCCGCTCCAGCGGATACTCCGCATCCAGCGGCAGGAACACACCACCCGCCTTCCACACCGCCAGCATCGCCACCACAAACTCCACCGAACGCGGCAGCACCACCGCCACCACCCGCTCAGGACCCACCCCACGCGCCACCAACACCCGCGCCAACCGCTCAGCCCACGCATCCAACTCCCCATACGACAACAACCGACCCCCGCACTCCACCGCCACCGCACCCGGCACACACCCCACCTGCTCAGCGAACAGATCAAGCACCGTCACACCACCGGCCGGACACACCGAAACATCCTCCGCACGGCTCCACTCCTCCACCACACGACACCGCTCCCCCACCGACAGAACCTCCACCGACCCCACCGGCCGATCCGGCTCCGCAACAAACCCCCGCAACAGACGCTCAAAACGACCCACAAACCCCTCGACCGTCTCCCGGTCAAACAGATCCACCGAGTAGGCGAA
>NZ_JBTHHU010000086.1:0-1190 GCF_059089585.1 Streptomyces sp. SX-6
GTCCTCGTTGTCGATTTCGGTGCGCAGTATGCGCAGCTCATTGCTCGTCGGGTCCGTGAGGCCCGGGTGTACAGCGAGATTGTGCCGAGCACGATGCCTGTGGCGGAGATGCTCGCGAAGAATCCGAAGGCGATCATCCTCTCCGGTGGTCCGTCGTCGGTGTACGAGGAGGGCGCCCCGCGTCTGGATCGTTCGTTGTTCGAGGCTGGTGTGCCGGTTTTCGGTATGTGTTACGGCTTCCAGTTGATGGCCACCGTGCTGGGTGGGACGGTCGACAACAACGGTGCGCGTGAGTACGGGCGTACGGCGTTGCGTGTGTCCAAGCCGGGTTCGACTCTTTTTGAGGGGACGCCGGAGGAGCAGTCGGTGTGGATGTCGCACGGCGATGCCTGCTCGGCCGCCCCCGAGGGCTTCACCGTCTCTGCCTCCACGGATCTGGTGCCGGTGGCGGCGTTCGAGAACGATGAGAAGAAGCTGTACGGCGTGCAGTACCACCCCGAGGTGATGCACTCCACGCATGGCCAGCTGGTGCTGGAGCACTTCCTGTACCGGGGTGCGGGTATTGAGCCGACGTGGACGACGGGCAGTGTGATCGAGGAGCAGGTTGCCGCGATCCGTGAGCAGGTCGGCACCAAGCGCGCCATCTGCGGCCTGTCGGGTGGTGTGGATTCGGCGGTCGCCGCTGCGCTCGTGCAGAAGGCCATCGGCTCGCAGCTGACCTGTGTGTATGTCGACCACGGTCTGATGCGCAAGGGCGAGACCGAGCAGGTCGAGAAGGACTTCGTCGCGGCAACCGGCGTCCAGCTCAAGGTCGTCGACGCCCAGGAGCAGTTCCTGGTCGCTCTCGCCGGGGTCAGCGACCCCGAGGAGAAGCGGAAGATCATCGGTCGGGAGTTCATCCGGGTCTTCGAGCAGGCGCAGGCGGAGATCGTCGCGGAGGCGGGTGAGAGTGGTGAGGCGGTGGAGTTCCTGGTGCAGGGCACGCTCTACCCCGACATCGTCGAGTCCGGTGGCGGCACGGGTACGGCCAACATCAAGTCCCACCACAACGTGGGGGGTCTGCCCGAGGACCTGGAGTTCAAGCTCGTCGAGCCGCTGCGGCACCTGTTCAAGGACGAGGTGCGCATGGTCGGCCAGGAGCTCGGCCTGCCCGATGAGATCGTCCAGCGCCAGCCCTTCCCCGGCCCGGG
>NZ_JBTHHU010000087.1:0-1070 GCF_059089585.1 Streptomyces sp. SX-6
GGCGCGATCTCATTCGTGCGCTTGTAGTCGATCCAGGTTTCGATGAGGTCGGCGGTGAAGACGCCGCCTGCCTGGAGGTATTCGTTGTCGTTCTCGAGGGCTTCGAGGACGGCGGGGAGGCTGGTGGGGACCTGGGGGACGTTGGCGTGCTCGTCGGGGGCGAGCTCGTAGAGGTCCTTGTCGATGGGCTCGGCGGGCTCGATCTTGTTCTTCACGCCGT
Organism: Streptomyces sp. SX-6; assembly: GCF_059089585.1. NCBI lineage: Bacteria > Bacillati > Actinomycetota > Actinomycetes > Kitasatosporales > Streptomycetaceae > Streptomyces > Streptomyces sp. SX-6. The sequence continues at coordinate 221 of NZ_JBTHHU010000087.1, forward strand.
CCAGGCCCGCGAGGAGGAGGGCGGAGAAGGCGAGGTAGGGGTTGGAGGAGGGGTCCGGGGCGCGGAATTCGACGCGCTTGGCCTTGGGGTTGGCGCCGGTGATGGGGATGCGCATGGCGGCGGAGCGGTTGCGCTGGGAGTAGACGAGGTTGACCGGGGCTTCGAAGCCGGGGACCAGGCGGTGGTAGGAGTTGACCGTGGGGTTGGTGAAGGCCAGGAGTGAGGGGGCGTGGCGGAGGATGCCGCCGATGTAGTGGCGGGCGGTGTCGGACAGGCCGGCGTAGCCCTGCTCGTCGTAGAAGAGGGGGTCGCCCGCGTTCCACAGGGACTGGTGGACGTGCATGCCGGAGCCGTTGTCGCCGAAGATGGGCTTGGGCATGAAGGTGGCGGTCTTGCCGTTGCGCCAGGCGACGTTCTTGACGATGTACTTGAAGAGCATGAGGTCGTCGGCGGCGGCGAGCAGGGTGTTGAACTTGTAGTTGATCTCGGCCTGGCCGGCGGTGCCGACTTCGTGGTGCTGGCGCTCGACCTGCAGTCCGGAGCGCTCGAGCTCGAGGCTGATTTCGGCGCGCAGGTCGGCGAAGTGGTCGACGGGGGGTGCGGGGAAGTAGCCGCCCTTGTAGCGGACCTTGTAGCCGCGGTTGTCCTCGCGGGCGCCGGTGTTCCAGGCGCCTGCCTCGGAGTCGATCTCGTAGAGCGAGCGGTTGGCGGTGGTCTCGAAGCGGACGCTGTCGAAGACGTAGAACTCCGCCTCCGGGCCGAAGTAGGCGGTATCGGCGATACCGGTGGAGGCCAGGTAGGCCTCGGCCTTCTTCGCCACATTCCGCGGATCACGGCTGTACTGCTCACC
>NZ_JBTHHU010000088.1:0-1046 GCF_059089585.1 Streptomyces sp. SX-6
ACCTGGAAGAGGGGGTTGCGGGCGAGGGAGCGGGCAGGCTGGAGTTCCTCCACCAACCGCTCGAACGGCAGATCCTGATGATCAAACGCAGCCAGATCCACCGCACGCGTACGGTCCAGCAACTCACCGAAACCCGGATTCCCCGACGTATCACTGCGCAACACCAGCGTGTTCACAAAGAACCCCACCAGGTTCTCCAGCGCCTGATCATCCCGCCCCGCCACCACCGTGCCCAGCGGAATGTCCGTACCACACCCCAACCGCGTCAACAGCACCGCAACCGCCGCCTGCACCACCATGAACACCGACACCCGCCGCTCACGCGCCAGCTCACGCACCCGCGCATGCCCCACCGCCCCCAGCACCACCCGCACACTCCCACCCCGGTACGACGCCCGCGCCGGACGCGCACGGTCCACCGGCAACGCCAGCTCCTGCGGCAACCCCTCCAGCGCACCCCGCCAGAACTCCAGCTGACGCGGACCCTCCACCTCCAGCAACTCCCGCTGCCACACCGTGTAATCCCCGTACTGCACCGCCAACGGCTCCCAATCCGGCGCCCGCCCCGCCAGCCTCGCCGCATACGCCACCGAAAGATCCGCCGACAACGGCCCCATCGACCAGCCATCCGCCGCAATGTGATGCACCACCACCACCAACACCGACTCCACCGGCGACACCTCGATCACCCGCACCCGCAACGGCACCTCAACCGCCAGATCAAACACATGCCCCGCCACCTCCGCCACCAACGCATCCACCCCACCCCCACCCTCACCACACCCCACAAACTCCACCACCACCCCCGCCTCATCCACCCCCACCACACACTGAACCGGCTCATCACCACGCTCCACAAACACCGTCCGCAACACCTCCTGACGCCCCACCACATCCCCCACCGCCGCCACAAACGCCTCCCGCTCCAACACCCCACCCACCCGCGTCACCACAGGAATGTTGTACGTCGACGAAGGCCCCTCCAACCGACCCAAAAACCACAACCGACGCTGAGCAAAAGACAACGGCACCATCACACAACTCCC